>HG326877.1:546734-754661 GCA_000470055.1 Campylobacter coli 76339
TAGTAGTTACTTCAACACTACCATTAGCATTATCAAGTTTATTTCTAAAGTCTAAAGACTTATATTCTTCAAAGATCTTATGAATAGCATTCATATCTGATCCTACTTTAGTTTGTAAAACATCTAAAAGTTTATTTAGAACATTTTTAAGTTCTATTAATTGTGGATTTCTAGGATTGGCTGTAATTCTTGCAGTAAGATTACCTCTTTCTACTACTCCTACAGTTTCAACACTTTCTTTTACTGCTTTAGCATCTTGTTCTAAACCTTGTTTAGTGGCAAGAATGTTTTCATTGATGGCTTTAGAGATTTGACCAAATTCATCATTGGTTTTTACATCAATAGTAGAAACATCTTTGGTTTTATGATTGATGAAATCGAAGAAGGAGTTAAGTCCTGCTTGGATAGAAGCAAGTGGGGATAGATAGCGTGATATAATGAAATAAAGTAAGATAATACTAAAAGTTATTATAATAATCACTGATATAACTTGAATAAAAGCTGCTTCTATGATAGGTTGATCGATAACGCTAGCACTCTCAGTAACACACACTGTATAAGTATATACTTTTGTACAAGTACCTAATCTTTCTTCCTTGCCTAAAGAGTAACTAAAGAACTTATAATTTCCATTTGCTTTATAAGCGTTTAAAACTGGAGAATGATCTACAGACGGATCAAGTAATTTAGGATTGGTAGCGGCAAATACTTTACCAAATCTATCAAATACAAAAGTATTTCCTGGAGTTCTTGCAATTTGATGTTGTAGATTTGTTAATATCATATCTAGACCTACAACCCCGATAAATTTACCATCTTTATAAAGAGCTTTAGAATAAGTAATAACAAATTCTTTGCTAACCGCATCAATGTAAGGTGGACTTACAACAACTGAATTTGCATTTACGGTATCTTTATACCAATCTCTTGTAGTTGCATTATAGCCATTTGCTTTGCCATTGATTCTTGCATTTACACCCTCTTTATCACTGATATCATCACTGATAATGTTTTCACCACTGCTTTGTCCAACATAGGTTGCAACAGCGTTGATGGTATGACGATAATCTTTTAGCATCATGCCCACATTTTGAATAAGATCTTCTTGTGAATTAAGAGATTCATAAGGCAAACTCAATATATCTTTTGCCAAATTCTCAACTATGGCTGAATTTTGAGCTTTATAATCATCGATTACATTTTCTGTAGCTTTAAGAAGATTAGTTTGCTCTCGAAGAGTTGCCTCATGTAATGAAGTTTCTGTAAAGTAAAAACTCACCACACCTAAAACGATTAAAGCAAATACCGCAATTAAATTTGCGATAAAAGAAAGCTTTACTTTTATACTATTCATAATAGTAAACTCCTTATTAATGTAAATTAAGCCAATATTAAGAGGCTATTTAAAAAGTTTAACAAAAGATAAATTAAAAATTACTTTTTTTTAACTAAAAATTAGCTTTATAATGTATTTTTTATTAAGACTGCATTAAAAAGTAATCATTGGGATTTATCTATCATTTTGGATTTAGTTTGTATATTCTATAATTTCATGCTGAAAGGAAAATAAAAAATGGCTTATACTATAAAAGAAGTTGAAAAAGAAACAAAAATAAGCTCGCATACGCTAAGATTTTGGGCTAAAAAGGGTTTATTTCCCTTTGTGCAAAAAGATGAAAATGGAGTCAAGTACTTTTCAAAAAGCGATATAGAATGGGCAAAATGGATAGAATGGTTTCGAATTTCAGGTATGCAAATCGAACAAATCAGGCATTACATAAAGCTTTGCTCTTTAGGTATAAAAACCGCTAAAGAAAGACAAGATATGTTAAAACAAGCAAAGAAAAAGCTACAAACTCAAATCAAAACTCTAAAAGAAAGCGAAAAAGTTTTAAGTAAAAAGATAAAAATTTATGAAGAAATGCTTGCAAATGAAGTTGATGGGTTTAATCCAGAAAGCAAGGATTATCAACCTTGCGATAAGTTTTGTAAAGAGTCATGAGGCTTGATTTATTTTTTAGAATTTAAACTTTTGCCTAATGCCCATTTTACAAGTAAGATAAGTACAGGAACTTCTACTAAAGGGCCTATAATGCTTGCAAAAGCTTGTTCTGAGTGAAGTCCAAAAGTAGCAATGCAAATGATTATAGCTAATTCAAAGTTATTTCCACTAGCACTAAAGCATAAAGAACAAGTTTTAGGATAAGAAAGATGATTTTTCTTAGAAATAAACCAAGTTAGAAAAAACATGATGATAAAATACAAAGTCAAAACAAAGGCTATTTTTAAAGCTTCTAAAGGTAGGTGAAATACTTCATTTGCTTTGTAAGAACACATAATGATGATAGTTACTAGCAGGGTGATAAGAGTTATAGGGCTGATTTTAGGCAAAAAGGTATTTTCATACCATTGTTTGCTTTTGTATTTTAAAAGTAGGGTTCTTGTTATAAAGCCCATTAAAAAAGGAATTCCTAAATAAATCAAAACATTTTTACTTAGAGCTGAAAAATCTATATCCAAACTTGTAGCTAAAGTGCTTTGACCTAGTAATTTTGGTAAAAAATCTAGATAAATATAAGCCAAAGTGGAAAAAAATAAAATTTGAAAAATGCTATTCATCGCTACTAAAGCACTGGTGTATTCTCTATCACCTTTTGCTAAATCACTCCATACCACTACCATTGCGATACATCTTGCCAAGCCGATGATGATAACTCCTTGCATATATAAAGGCTCGTCTTTTAAGAAAATAAAAGCTAAAATAAACATAAGCAAAGGGCCTATGAACCAATTTAAAATCATAGAAAGCAATATAACTTTTTTAGAATCAAATACCTTTGAAAGCTTCGCATAATCAACCTTAGCCAAAGGCGGATACATCATCAAAATAAGACATAAAGTCAATACCACATTTACAGACTTGTATTCAAATAAATTCCAAAATAAAGCGATATCAGGAAAAATGATACCCAAAATCAAGCCTAAAAAAATAGCTAAAAATATCCAAAGCGTGAGAAATCTATCGATAAAACCTAACATCTAAAGTCCTTAAGAGAATTTGTTTTTATGGCTTGCAAAAGAGCTGACAGTTTAGAATCTAAAATTTGAATTATTTTTTTAAACTCATCATCACAGCTTCCGCTAGGATCTTTTAATCCAAAATCAAAATAATACCTTGATTTTAAGCTAGGACAAGCCACGCCACAGCCCATGCTTACGACTATATCTAAATTTTGAGGTAAGGAATCGATGAGTTTAGAATAATGCTTTTTCATATCGATTTGATAAATTTCACCCATAAGTCTTATGGCCTGTGAATTTACACCCTTAGAAGTGTCGCTTCCTGCAGAAAATACTTCGATATCTATGCCCATTTTTTCAGCTTTATGCCTAGCTAGTGCTTCTGCCATTTGAGAACGGCAGCTATTGTGAATGCAAATAAATGCAAGTTTCATTTGTCATTCTCACAAGTATTGTTTTCTAAAACTACAATGTCAATATCTAGATTTTTAATATTTTCAAAAAGATCAGAATGCAGTTTTAAAAGCTCATCACTGATACCATAATACGCCCAAGTCCCCTTGCGTTTGACATATAAAAACCCTGCGTCTTTTAAAATTTTTAAATGTCTTGAAAGCCTTGATTGCCCCATATTTAAAAGCTTTTGCAAATCACACACGCAAAGTTCTTGATATTTTAAAAGATGGTACAAGATAAGCACTCTGCTTTCATCATTGATCGCTGAAATAATGGTTAAAAACTTTTGCATTAAAATCCTTTATATAAAAAACATTAATATTCCAAATAAAATAGCAATTAAAATAATCAAAAGGGCAAAAAGTATTAAAAAACTTGTTTTAAAATTCCTTTTAAGTAGAATTAATTCAGGTAAAGAACAACCCGATCCTGCAATTAAAAAACTCATCATGATTCCCAAAGGAATTCCTGTTTGGGTTAAAACCAAGGCCACAGGTATCATTGCTGTGCAATTCATATAAAGCAAAACACCTATAAAAGCAGCGATGAATACTCCTAAAATTCCATAATCTTTTAAATAAATTTCAAAAAAATTACTTGGAAAAACCCCATGTATTAATGCCCCAATAAAAGTTCCCGCAAGAGCATAGGGTAAAATTTTTTTATATTCTTTCAGGCTATCGATACAAATTTGTTTAAGATTTATATGAGTTTTGCTAGAACAACATTTTTTTGTGCTGCAACAACTGCTTTTTTCGTTAAACTCATTTTCTAAAAAATCATTATTTAAAAATTTGCTTGTGTCAAATTTTGACAATAAAAATGAAATAAATAAAATAATTGCATATAAAAATCCTATATAAATGAATGAAATTTTAATCCCAAAACTGACTATAAAAACTACAATTATAATAGGATTTATTAAGGGCGAAGTGATAAGATAGGCCATACAAACGCTAAGCGGTACTTTGGCTTTTAAAAAAGCATTTAAAAGTGGGATTGATGAGCAAGAACAAAATGGCGTTAGAGAACCAAAAAATATAGCTTTTAGGCGTGTTTGAAAATTATCTTGCTTTAAATGTTTTTCGAAAAAATTTGAATATTTTGCATTTAAAAAAGCAACTAAAATATTGATTCCTATAAAAAGTACAGAAAGCTCGACAAATAGATACAAAAACTCTTTAAAAGTGTTAAAAAATACTTGCATTGTTTTTCCTAAAAAATTTTCAGAGCAGTATAATATAAATTTATTAATATATCAAGATATATTTATATATTGATTTTATAAATTACCACTTGACTTAGAGCTACTCTCATCTTTTATAATTGCAAAAATTTTTATGATAAATTAGAAGAAAGGATATAAGTATGAAAAAGATTTTATTTGTAATAATGCTAAGTAGCATGCTTGCTTTTGCTGATTTATCAAACAAGGGAGATTTAATGCAAATAAAATTACTTTTTAATGGCAAGGAATTGCTTGTAAATTTAGAACAAAATGAGGCTTCAAGGCAGTTTTACAACGCCTTGCCCTTGGAGTTAGAATTTAGTGATTTTATAGGAAAAGAAAAAATCGCACATTTGCCCAAAGCATTAAATGCGAAAGGAAGTAGTGCTTATAAGCCACAAATTGGGGATTTGTTTTATTATGTGCCTTGGGGAAATATAGGCATTTTTTATGAGCTTCAAAATGCAAATGAAGATTTGGTATTTTTAGGAAAAATACAAGGAAATTTAGAGTTTTTAAAAATGCAAAAAGGCGATTTTAAAGTAAGGATAGAAAAGGGCGATTGATTTTTACAATCATCCGTAAATTTTGTCACTATTTTTGTTTATATTCTTATAATTTACAAGCTCTAAGCTAATAATTTTTTGTTTCTTTATAGTATAATTTTTTCCTAAATTTATGTATCAAATTAGTGGCACAAAGGAAGATAAAATGACTTATGACATAGCGGTTATTGGAAGTGGTAGTGTGGGGAGTTTTGCGGGGTATTATGCGGCTAAAATGGGCTTAAAAACCTGTCTTATCGATAAATTTCAAGCACCCCATACCCAAGGTTCTTATCATGGTGATACAAGGATTTTTCGTATAGCTTATGGCGAGGGTGAAAAGTATATACCGCTTTTACAAGAGGCATACACGCTTTGGGGAGAATTTGAAAAGGAGCAAAATATCAAGCTTTTTGAGCGTTGTGGGCTTTTAAATATCGGTTCAAATTCTACTTTTATGCAAAATGTTCTTTCAAGTGTGAAAAATTATGATCTTAAAGCAAAAATTCTAAATGCCAAAGAATTGCAAGAAAATTATAATATTTGCGTATCAGATGATTTTTTCGGCGTGTTAGAAACAGATACAGGCTTTGTGTATAGTGATTTGAGTGTAAAAAGTGCTATTAATGCTGCTTGCAAGCTTGGTGCGCATACTTTGTGTGATGAAATCGTGCGCATATGCAAAGAAAATGGAGTGTACAAAATACAAACGCAAAATTCTAGCATACAAGCAAAACAAATTCTAATCAGTGCAGGAAGTTATGTCAATGAAGTGTTGAGCGTGTGTGAATTTGACTTGCCAAAAGTGCCTGTGGGCATTAGACGCAAAGTGGTGAATTGGTTTGATACGGATTCTTATAAACTCTCACAAGGTTTTCCAGCGTTTATACTCGAATTTGAAGACGATTATTTTTATGGTTTTCCTGATTTTGCAGATGGATTAAAAGTAGGTAGAGATAAAGTAGGGGAGATCATTAGCACCCGCGAAGAACGCGTGGAATTTGGATCTTATGAGCAAGATACTCTTGATATAGGCAAGCATATCAAAGAATTTTTTCCTGATTTAAAAGATTTTAGCAAGGGTAGTGTGTGCACCTATCCTTTAAGTCCTGATGATGATTTTATCATCGATTTTTTAGATGAAAATCTCTTTTTTATGGGTGGGCTTAGTCATGGGTTTAAATTCGCTCCCGCACTCGGACTTTTAGGCGTGAAAGCATTGCAGACTCAAAAGCTAGATCCGAGTATAAAGCAGTATTTTAGCTTAAAGCGTTTTAAATAAAGCCGGATAACCCTTAGTATTTAAGGGTTATCTTTAGATAATATTTTGTATTTTTTGCAAAAGTTCGTTAGCTTTTTCTTGATTTGCCTTTAAAGTGCTTAGGATTTCTTCTACTTCACGCAAGGTTTTTTCTTCTTTGGAATTTGGATTTTTAGCACTTAGATCATAGTTTCTTTCTTCAAGCTCTTTTATGCTAACTAGATAAGAATGAGGAGTGATTTTTCTTTCTTTGTAGATTTTTAAAAATTCCTCAAAATGTGCGTATTCTAAAGGCTTGTTTTTAGTGAGTTTAAAAGGCGGTATAAGCTCATAATAATACACCTTATCATCTTCACCGCAAATACTTCTTTTTCCTTTTGAGAAAAAAAGCACATTAGTTTTTACCGCACTATAAGGCAAAAATACCCCGCTTGGCAAGCTTAAAACACATTCGAGATTGAAATTTTCTAGCAAGTCTTTTTTCACGCTTATAAAGGCATTTGAATTTTGGAAAAGCACGCCCTCAGGCACTATTATGGCACATCTTGCGTTGTTGTTTAAAGATTTTAAGATATGTTGTAAAAATAAAAGCTCAGTAGCGTTTGATTTTACGGGAAAGTTGTTTTGAATTTGTTCTTTTTCCTTGCCTCCAAAGGGTGGATTTGCCAAAATCACTTCATATTTTTCGCTTTGGGTTATGTCTGTGATTTTTTTATTTAGAGTGTTTGTTTTGATGATATTTGGAGATTTTACCTCGTGCAAAATCATATTCATCACGCCCATTGCGTAGCTTAGTGGGGTTTTTTCTTTGCCAAATAATGCATCATTTTGTAAAAATTCAAGCTCTTCTACGCTTAAATTTGCTTTTTTGCTTTTACTCCTGTCTTCATACAAGATATGTAAAAAACTTTCTACTAAAAACCCACAACTCCCACAAGCAGGATCATAAATCCTTTCTTTTGCTTTAGGATCTATCACTTCTACCATAGCTCTTATCAAAGGGCGTGGCGTGTAAAATTCTCCACTATTTCCCCCATCGCTTCCCATATCTTTTAAAAGCTTTTCATAAACTTCACCCAAAGCAAATACATCACTTTCTTTACTAAAGCTTAGCTCATCGACTAAATTTATAACCTCTCTTAAAGTGTGTCCATTGGCTATGCGATTGTCTATAAACTCGAAAATTCCGCCTATTTTATACTCTATGCTTTTGAAATTTTCATTATCTTTGAAGCTTTTTAGATATGCAAAAAGCTCGTTATTTACAAAGCTAAGCAAATCATCTCCGCTTAAAGCATTTTTTACATCAAGTTTGCCTTCATTTGTTTTTGGAGCTGCCCATATTCTCCAGCTGAATTTTTCTTCTAAAATGCTTTTATATGCTTTATCATTTAAGATAGCTTCTAGTTTTAATTCTTCTTCATAATCATCTAAAAATTTTAAAAACAATATCCAGCTGATTTGCTCACTATAGTGCATAGCACCGCTTATACCATCATCGCGTCTTAGTATGTCTGTTATTTTGTCGATTTTATTTTGCATTTTTTTCCTTTAAGTGATGATATAGTTAAAAAAAACAAAAATTTTTAACATATCTAGCCAATGTGTTAAAATTTCTAAAAATTTTTAACATTTATAAATTTCCTTTAAAAGCTTTATCTAGTAATGATTTTTTAAGCTCTTGCAAGTCTTTTATCTGTGCTTGATAGTTTTGCTTTAAATTTTTTACATGAGAAGAAAGCTCATCTAAATGCGAAGCGATTTGCTCTTGCTCTTTGAGTGGGGGTAGGGGGATTTGTAAATTTTTTATATAGGTTTGACTTATATTAGGTTGAGCTCCACCGAAAGAATCTTTGATGATTTTATCTCTTAGAAAAAATAGAAAATAAAAAAGAAATTTTTCCAAGAATTTAATATTTTTATCCTTATGTAAAAATGCACAAATTGCTTGATTTGTAGTGGAATCTAAATTTAGAATTCCTAGTTTTCCAGCTGTTGCTCCATACATAGCAATAAGTAGAGTCCCTTTTTGAAATATCTTAGCCGACGAGTTTTTAATAGCTTCTTCTGTAATATTTTCTTCTATAAAATCAATATATCCATCATTTAATTCCCCACTCTTTAGCCATTTGATATTTCCATTTTCCCAATATTCTTTTTTATTTCTTGATGGGGTTCCGCCACTGCTAGTATTTGCAATTTCTTCTAAGCTTTTCCATTCCCAACCTTGTGGGAGTTTGTAGTTTTCTTTGGCATTGTCTTTTAAGGGATTGAAAGCTTTTTGCAAGGCACTTTGCATTAACTCATCTAAATTTAGCAAATCCTGCTCTAAGATTTTTATACTCTCATCTATCTTTGAAAAACTCTCATCTAAAATTCCCACTATCCTTTCTTGCTCTTTGAGCGGCGGCAGTGGGATTTCAATTTGTTTGAGTTTATCTATATTTAAATTTTTTACAGTAGAACCAGAGGCTTGGTAGGATAAAAAGTTATACATAAAATTACTAGAAAATAAATAGTAAAAATATTCCTTATTTAGATTAATTTTTTCTTTTAACAATAGCCAACCATCGTGAATTGCACCTTTTTGTAATTTTACAATAACAGGTTTGCCAAAACTCATTGAATTTGAAACCAATAAATCTCCCTCAATGACTAATTTACTTTTTTTAAGTCCTTCTTGTATGATTTTTTCTTCTGTTTTATAGAGATATTTTTGATTTTTTATATCGCCGATTTTAATCCAATTTATACCATCTTCTTTATCTGTTAAAAATTCTTTAATAGGTCTAGGAGAGCCCCCTCTTTCAATATTAAAAATTTCTCCTAAGCTTTTCCATTCCCAACCCTGCAGTAAATTTATCATTTTATTTTGCAACCTAAATATTTTTATTTTTAATATCTTTAATAGAAATAATTTTGTAAATTTTTGGCACATTGTTTTCATAAATAACTTGTAAATCAACATTGTATAAATGTAAATGCGGATTGTGCTCTTCTAAAATTTGTTTTTTTAAATAATCACTAGAAAATTCAACATTTAATTCTTTATTATAAATATTTTTACATAATAATTTATTTCCACGCTTATCATCGGTTCTTGTTTGTGTAAATTCAACAAGTATATTTTGAAAATATTTATATGTTTGCAATTCTTCTTTAGTTTTTCTTTCTTTATTTTCAATATAACTATAAATTTTTTTTTGGACTTCTGCTGCTTCTTTACTTATAACACTAAAACATTCAGAATCACTATAACCATTTTGAATAATAACTGTAGAATTATTGCCTATGCTTATAATTGGTTGTATTATTTTACTGGTATTTTTTGCATCATCAATATTAATTTGATTAGTATTATTATCAAATTTATTATCCTTAAAAAAACTATAACAATTTTTTAAATTTTTAATAAAATCAATCGCTGAATTAAAATTTTCTATATAAGGTAAAGTTAATCCTAAACCCAAAACAACAATATCAAATTCATAACTACCTTTTCTAACTTCACTAATCTTTATAGAAGCCTCATTGCTAATAATACTTTTCCTATACATATTTTGTATAGCTATTAAACTTTCAGCTAACTCTTTTATATCGATAGGTTGCTCGGTATCTATTTTATAGGTTAATATATTATTCATATCGCTATCCATTTATTATTTCAATATCTTCTATATTGGTATATTTGGAAGAATCTTTATTATTTGTATAAACAACGCTTATATTTTTATCTTTTATAATTTTAAAAATATCAGGATATAAATACTCCGTCTTATCCCTATTTTTTTGCGACACATGCTTACCGCTATTAATCTTATTCCAATCTATCAAGTGTTTAACATATATCAAATCAGCATCCTCAAAATTTTTTATTTGAGAAATGATATGTCTTAAATTACTATTTAAATCATATTGCACAATTGCAGATGGAATTGCGCTATTTAATTCTTCAAAAAATTTCTTTGTGCTAAAAGGAGTCGCGCCATCACCTTTTATATCTAATATATCTAATAATATCTGATATTTTTCTTTTGAAAGAAATATATCTAGCTTAAAGCCATTTAAAATATCTAGCAACAAAGTTTTATTAGAATACTTTTTAATTATAAGCAATTTAAATGGTTTTGGGTTTATATCAAACATTATTTCCAATTCAATTCTATTGTGTGTATAATTAAATATACAATAAGTCATCTGCTTATTTTTTATATCTTTGTATAAGTTTTCCAATCCTGTCATTTTCATTGCTTCTCCTTTTTTAATTCAAATAACTACTTTTTAATCAACTAAGATTTTATTTAAAATTCTAAATAACCTAATACATTCTTATAATTATTACTGAAATTCCTGTCTAATAAAAGATATATTACTATTTTTTATTTGTTTCCAATCTTTACATTTATTAAGTGCACTAGGGTCTTCTCTGGATAAAACTTCATAGGCAAACAACCAATATTCATCATCTAGAATTTTAAAATTTGTGTTTTTTGAAGTTGTATTTATAATAAAATTATTTGCTATTATTTTATATTCTTCTGTATCCTTATTATTCTTTTTATCATAAAGGTAACACAATAACATTAAAATGCAATCTTCTTTTCTTTTTGCTTCTTCTAATAGATTAATTTTTTCTTTTAATTTAAAATTATATTTTAGTGCAAAATAAAGAGCATAAGACATTGCTTCATAGTTTCTTTTTTCTTTGCCTAGATTAAAAATATCTGAAGATATTTTTTCTATATTTTCTTGTGTAATAAGCTCTTTTTCATTAAATATTTTATCTAACAAAAAAATCAAATATGGGTATAGTAAAACTAAATGATGAATTATGTTGATAAAATATTTTTTAGCGCTTGGGGTCATTTTCTTTTTAATTAAAATTTTAAATGCATAGTTTAAAATAGCAGCATTGTTTTTGTTATCTTTCATTAAGTTCAAAGCCATATCTAAAAATGGCATTATTCCAGTATATTTTATTCCACCACTATAAGAATCTAATTTAAAAAGCTTTAGCTTATTTTTCCATGGTTTTTCAAATGAGCTAGGTAATTTTATAATTTCTGTTTTTTTATGATTTAAGGATAACCCATATTTTTTAAGTTCTATGGATAAATCTAAGAGAAATTGTTCAGCTTCTTCGTGAGACTTAACATAACAAGTATAATCATCTATATTTCTAATATATTTATATTTTTTACTAAGTTTATAATCAACTGCAACCAAAATAATCTCTGAGATTAAGTTTGAACTATGAGGCCCTATTAAGATTCCATGTGTTTCTCCATAATTAAGCCATTGTGTAGCATTATCTATCTTATTGTAATATAATTTCGTAAAACCTTTATTTTTTTTAGCACCAATTTTTCCAATTAAAACCCAAGGTATCGAGTGTGTGTATATGCTAGGAAAGCAATTTGAAATATCTGCATTTACCTTATATCCTTTACCAATAAAAATTTCTTGTTCCGGCGTCCCATCAAGTTTATAGTTTTTAAAATTCATAATGAAAATTTTTTCTATTTCTACATCGTAATATTTATTATCAATAAGTTTTTTTTCATATAGCTTTCTAATATGAATACGACTAATCTTATATTTATTACTTTTTGTTTTTTTGTAAAAATATCTTTGTAATTTTTTCCAATATTCTTTTAAAATTTTACATTGTTTATAATATGCAAATGGATTTGGTATTGATAAAACTCTAGGAACATTAATATTTCTCATGCTTTCGTATTTAATATATCTGTATTCTTTCTGTTCAAAAGATGGCTTATTTGATTTGCAGAACTCAAAAAAATATTCAGAAGTTAAAAAATTTGGTATTCTATCTGCAAACATTCCATATCCTAATAATCCTTCATAAAGTTCTTCCTTAGACAGTTCTTTAAGACACTCATAATATGTCTTTATATTATCTTTATCTTGCATAAATCTCCCTTTGCAAATCGTCTACACTTTGCTTTAAATTCTCCACCCCGCCAAATTCACTGACTATTTCTTTTACATTGCCTAAAGAGCTAAGCTCTATCAAAGGAGCCAAGCTTCTATCAAAATCTTTTATGCCGTATTGCTGATATCTACCTAGTAAAAATTCTATGAATTTCAGAGCTTTTTCTTTTTGGAAGCGTTTTAAAAATTCACCCCTTTCTACTTGCAAAACGCGTTCTTGTCTTGTTTTGATCTCAGCATTAAAACTCAAATGCGCCAAAACATCATATATATCACAATCCTTTTTATCAAAAATTTCACCCAAATCTTTCAAGACATTTTCATCCACTCCATCCTTTTCAAGGGTTTTTAAGAAATTCAGCCTAGTTTCTTGCTTGCTCCAAATTTCACGAAGTTTTACTTCATCGTCGTAGTATTCTGCTAGCTTGCCTATCAAAAATTCTAAAAACTCTTTAGTGCTAAGCGGTTTGCCACTACTTCCTAGATAGCTTGTGTTTATATCAAGTACTTTGAGTTTTGTGCCTTTTAAATGCACGGTGATTGCTTTTTTGCTTTCTGTTTCTTTTGTTTTGTCTGATTCTTTTTTATTTTGCTTGCCCCAAATTTCGCTTTTATCTTTTTTATCTTCATCTTTGACTTGTTCGCCATCCCATTTTGGATCATAAAATAACTTTGTCGCACCTACAAAATCTATGATGGTAAAAAAGTCCTTTCCTTCATACACTCTAGTGCCTCGCCCTATGATTTGTTTAAATTCTATGATAGAACCTATATTTGCCAAAAGCACTATGTTGCGTACATTTCTAGCATCTACGCCTGTGGTTAGCATTTTAGAGCTTGTAAGGATTACAGGATAGCTTTTATCATTGTCTTGAAATTGTTTTAAATACTCAAGTCCTATCTTACCCTCATCGCTCGTAACCCTTACACAATAATCATCTCTTTTAACACTTTTAAATTTATCAATAGCTCTTTTTATATCGCTTGCATGAGCTTGATTGGCGCAAAAGATGATGGTTTTATCCATAGGATCTATAAGTTTTAAAATTTCTTTGGCTAGAAAATCATTATATTGAGGTAGATGGATATTTCTTTCAAATTCACTCATTTTATAAAATCCTTTTTCTAGCTCTCCTTCTATGAGATCATCAGGATTATACACATAGCCTTCGCTAAGTGTGGTGGTGATGCGTTTTACCTTATAAGGGGTTAAAAAGCCATCTTCTATACCCTCTTTTAGACTATACTCATAAGCACTTTCACCAAAATACCTGTAAGTGTCTACATTATCACTCTTTTTAGGTGTGGCAGTAAGTCCCAAATGAGTAGCTGATGAAAAGTGCTCTAGCACGCACGCCCAGTTTCCTTCTTCGTTTGCTCCGCCTCTGTGACACTCATCTATGATGATAAGGTCAAAAAAATCTTTTGGGTATTGTAAATAAAATTTGCTCTCTTGCTCTTCTTGGGTATTTTCTTGATCTTTAGAATTTGCAGCTAGACTTTGATAAATTCCAAAGAAAACATTTGCGTTGGTGATGATTTTTCCATCATTTTTTCTAATCTCTTCTGCGCTGATTACTTTACAATCGCTTTCTACTGCGTTAAATTCTCCCAAAGCTTGATCTCTTAAGCTCACTCTATCGCATAAAAATAATATCTTTGGTTTTTGATCTTTGTTTTCTTTATTCCATCTTGCTTCAAGTAAGCGATAGCACAAGGCAAAAGCTATAGTCGTCTTACCTGTGCCGGTAGCAAGGGTAAGTAAAATTCTATCTTTACCATTGATTAAAGCTTCTATGACTTTATCTACGGCTATTTTTTGATAATATCTTAATGTTTTTTGAGGTATGTATAATTCTCTTTGGGTTAAAAGTTTGTGTTGCCATTCTTTTAAATTTCCATAAATTCTTTGAAAAAGTTCGTTAGGGCTTGGAAAATTTTCTATATATTCACCCCTTGAAACCCTTAAATCATACTCATAAATTTTATCGCCATTAGTGCTATAAACAAAAGGCACATTTAAAGTTTTAGCATATTCTATACCTTGAGATAAGCCATCTAAGGCGTCTTTGTTTTGTTTTTTGGCTTCTATGATGGCAAGATTGTTATTTTGAAATTTGAGCAAATAATCTGCAAATTTTCTTTCAGCTCTTTTGTTGCCTATGAGTTTGCGTCCATCGGTAAAATAATAATTTCTTGTGATATTTTCTTCACTCCAAGAGCTAGCATAAAGCTTTGCGTCTATAAGTTTAACTCTTGTATCATCTTCTGAATATAAATTTTGCATTTTTACCCCAAAGTGAAATTAAATTTTGTAATTATAACATTTATAATAAATTTTTAAAAAATTTAATTTCCCTCTTGACTTAGAGCTACTCTAATGTTTTATAATTTCAAAAATCAAAAAATAAGGAGAGAAAATGGACTCTAAAATCTTTTTAGAAAATGGTCGCATTCAAAGCAAGGGTTATGCTATGCTTAGCAAAGATGCGAAATTCACACCCTTTGAATTCACACGCCACGCTGTGGGTGATAATGATATTTTGATTAAAATTTTATATGCAGGAATTTGCCATAGCGACATCCATACTGCAAGAAGCGAGTGGGGAGAGGCTGTGTATCCTTGTGTGCCAGGGCATGAGATAGCAGGAGAAGTGATCGCAGTGGGTAAAAATGTGAGCAAATTTAAAGTAGGGGATTATGCAGGGGTTGGCTGTATGGTAAATTCATGCGGAGAATGCGAAGCGTGTAAAAAATCTCAAGAGCAATTTTGCGAAAAAGGACAAACCATCTATACTTACAATAGCTGCGATATTTTTCATGATAATGAAAACACCTATGGAGGCTACTCAAACAACATAGTTGTAAGTGAAAAATTTGCCGTTTGTGTGCCAAAAGATGCACCGATGGAAAAAGTCGCGCCTTTGCTTTGTGCAGGAATTACCACTTATTCTCCGCTTAAATTTTCAAATATCAAAGAAGGCTCAAGCGTAGCAGTAGCGGGGTTTGGCGGACTTGGTATGATGGCGGTTAAATACGCTGTGAAAATGGGTGCAAAAGTAAGTGTTTTTGCTAGAAATGAAAACAAAAAAGCCGATGCTTTGGCTATGGGCGTGAGTTCTTTTTATACAAGCACAGATAAAAATGCTGTAAAAGAACGCTTTGATCTTATCATCTCTACCATCCCAACTCCTTATGATCCTAGTGCTTATATGGATTTGCTTAAATTTGGCGGTGAAATGGCGATAGTGGGTTTGCCACCTCACGAAGTTGCTCCAAGTATCAGCGTGATAACCTTTGTGCATAAAGCGGGTAAAAAAGTCTATGGTTCGCTAATCGGCGGAATCGCAGAAACTCAAGAAATGCTTGATTTTTCTTTAAAACATAAAATTTACCCTGAAACCGAACTCATCACTTCAAAAGATATCGACAAAGCTTATGAAAATCTCACTTCAGGAAAAGCAAAATTCCGCTATGTGATCGATATGACAAAGGAATAAAATTATTTATGTATAAAAAATTAAGCTTAAGCAACTATGAAAAAGAGAGATTGAAACACTATACAAATACGGCGTTAAGTAGATTTGAACTAAGTCATAGTTTTAAAATAAATAAAATGAAAAATTCTCATTTTATTTATTCTTTAAGTAAAATTGTAAATGATACACAAGAGTTAAAAAGAAGCATGATTGAAAACGAAGCAATTCAATTTCATAAAATTAATCCTGCTTATGTTTTACTCAAAAATAATGAAATCTGCAATACTTTTACAGAATTTGATTATGATTTCAATATTTTTTTGAGTAATTATGAAAAAGATTATGAATTATTTTTAAAAAAAGATTTATGTTTTTGTATAAAACAAGCTCCAGAAAATAGTTTTTATATATCAAGTTTTAAATCTTATTTTAATTCTTTTTCTTTGCATTTAAAAAATGGCTATGAATTTTATGCGCCTATTTTTACAACTTACAAAAAAGTTGATGAGTTGATAATTTACGCTAATTTTCATCACGCCTTTTTTGATTTATCTAAGGCGAAAATATTTTTTGAAAAATTAGAATTTGAACTAAAAAATTATTTTAATACTGATCAAACACTATATCGCTAATGTCAAAACCTTTTTGCTTAGCGATATCTAAGAGTTTATCTATATCCTTTTTATCGATGATTTTTCTAGATAATATCCAAAGATACTCTTTATCAGGACTTCCAACGACAGCAACTTCATAGTCTGTGTCCACAAAGAGAATTTCATAATTTGTTTTATTAAATAAATTCATAAAAATGCTAAATTTCACCGATAAAGCTCTTGGGGCTTTTACTTTGGCTTTGCCTTGCACTTGCGAAACTTCTCCATCTTTTTTAACACAGATATTTTTTATATTTACAACAGGGGTAGAGCCTTCGTACTCTAGTTGATATTCAGCTTTAGACTGAACACAAGATTTTTGAAAAAATGCAGGTTTTCTAGCCATCTCAAGCCAAGTTCCCATATATTTTTCTAAATTAACATCTCCTATAAGTTCTATCATGGTATCCTCCTTTTATTTTTCTCTCCCCAATCACACATTGCTTGTAAGATAGGTATAAAACTTTGTCCTTTTTGAGAAAGACTATATTCTACCTTTGGTGGAATTTGGGGATATTCTTTGCGTGTGATTAAGCCATCGCTTTCCAACTCACGCAAAACATTTGTCAAGGTTTTAAAGGATATAGGTGATAAAATTCTATTTAATTCATTATAACGCACGATTTCATCTTTATAGAGGCAATAAAGCACACTCATCTTGTATTTTCCAGAAATTAGAGCAAGAGTATAATTAAAGCCACATTCTTGATAATTGCAAGTAGAATTTTTTGTATTTTTCACGCTTATTTCCTTAATGACACTTTACTATTGGTTAGTATCTAACTTTATTTTATGTATTGACATTATAACTTGCATAAATTAAAATTGCGACTTCAATTTTCCAAAAAAGGTTTTTTAATGCAACAATCAATTACAACTACAAACAACACTCATCAAATCAAGATCTTAATCACGCTTTGTTTAGGTGTGTTTGGGCTTATCAGTATGGAACTTGGGGTGATGGGGATCATACCGCTTATATCGGAGAAATTTGACATCAGTGTCAGCGATGCGGGATGGAGTGTGAGTATATTTGCACTGATTGTAATGTGCTGTGCACCTATCGCGCCTATGCTTTGTGCGAATTTTAATCCTAAAAAGCTTATGCTATTTTGCTTAGCTATTTTTTCTCTTAGCTCTTTGGCAAGTATGTTTGTAAATGATTTTTGGTTACATTTGATTTTAAGAGCTATCCCTGCTTTTTTTCATCCTATTTATCTAGCACTTGCTTTTAGCACGGCTGCAAATTTAGCAGATGATAAAAGTAAAGTGCCTCATATAGTCGCAAAGATTTTTATGGCTATTAGTGCGGGGTTGGTTCTTGGGGTGCCACTGAGTAGCTATTTTGGTGGGAATTTTAGCTTTGAAATGGCGATGGCTTTTTATGTGGTGATCAATTCTTTAGCATTTTTTATCACTTTGTTTTTTATGCCTGATTTTAAAAAGACAAATAGGATAAAGGTAGGAAAACAGCTTTTAAGTCTAAGATATGCGCTTTTGTGGATTTCTATGCTTGCTGTTTTTTGTATTTCGACGGGATATTTGGGTTTTTATTCTTATTATTCTGAATTTTTATTTAGCGTAAGTAAAATGAGCTTTACAAACATCAGTTTAGCGCTTTTTATTTATGGTTTTGCAAGTATTATCGGCAATAATATCGCGGGTAAAACTTTGATCAATCATTCAAATCAAACGCTTATATTTGCTTCTTTGGCAATGATTTTGATATATGCTTTGATTTTTGTAAACGCAGAGCAATTTTCAATCATGCTTACATTGAGCTTGATTTTGGGAATTTTAAATGGAATTTTAAATAATGCTATGCATTATATCATTACTTTTCCTTTCCCTAGGGCAAAAGATTTTACTAATGGACTTTTTATAAGCGTTTCAAATATTTCTATCAGTGTGGGTGCTACTCTTTGTGGTTTAGTAATTTCTATAAAAGAAACCAAATACATTGCGATAAGTTCTATTATCATGGTTAGCTTAGGACTTATTTTGGTATTGGTTAGAATGAGATTAGAAGATAAAAAATTAAAAATTTAATTATGTAAGGAGAAAAGATGAAAAATATACTTTTATTAAATGGGGCAAAAAGCTTCGGACATTCAGGTGGCAAACTAAATGATACTTTACACGAAGTGGCAAAAGAAAGCCTTTTAAATTTGGGATTAAATGTCGATGAAACCTATATCGATAAGGGTTATGATATAGAAAATGAAGTTGCAAAGATACTTAATGCTGATGCGATCATCTATCAAATGCCAGGATGGTGGATGGGTGAGCCTTGGATAGTGAAAAAATACATCGATGAGGTTTTTACTGCAGGGCATGGAAAATTTTATGCAAACGATGGCAGAAGTAGAGAAGATGCAAGTAAAAAATATGGCAGCGGCGGACTTGTAAATAATAAAAAATATATGTTTAGCCTTACTTGGAATGCACCACTTGAAGCCTTTAATGATAAAGATCAGTTTTTTGAAGGTGTGGGCGTAGATGGAGTGTATTTGCATTTACACAAAGCAAATCAGTTTTTAGGTATGAAGCCTTTAGCGACTTTTATTTGTAATGATGTGATGAAAAATCCACAAGTGGAAAAATATATCGAGGATTATAAAGCACACTTACAAAAAGTGTTTGGGTGCTAAGTCAAGATAGCAAGATAGTGAGTGTAAATTTTTATACTATCTTATAAATGATTTTAAATAAACATTAATTCATGCTGGGTTATTATTTACCTAGCATTTTAATATCATAAAAATATTTTTATTAAAAATTATGACTTCCTATAAAATTTAAAATGATACCTAGCCAAGCCTTATAAATATGTAGTTCTCATTTTAATTTTGTTAAAAATAATTTGTAATTATTTAAAAAAATAATTATTATTGTTTACTTTCATTAATAAAATGTCTATCTCTTAAGCTTAAATTTATTAACAATGATTTAATATTCGGTATTAATATTGTTTACTATATGTTTGTAATTAAGATTACTCATATTATTTAAACAATTATCAACCAATCTTTATAAATTGTCAAGGGATACGCATGAATCAAAGTTTCTTTATTAAGGGGAGGGACAATGATTTTCGTTTCAGTTTTTTTTCTTTGGGTGCTAGTTTTTCAAAATTAAGCAAACCTTCGAATTTTTTAAAATTTTCTTTATTTACTATCGTGTCTTTAAGTGCTCTACAAGCAAGTACTCAGGCTGAATATGATAGCAAAACCAAGCAATATATCATCAAAGGTCATCATTTTAATGATGAAGAGGTTTATGATTATTACGGAAATAATTTTAAATTTTTAAATGGTATCAATTATCATGGTGTAGTAACTAATAACAAAAGTATTTCTAATGTTACTTTAGTTTATGATAATCCCAAAGATAGAATTCATTCTAAAATAAATGATATATTTTTTAAGCAAGATGTGCTTACTCCAAATATTAAAGAGGATTATTTTACTTTAAATGGCTTTCATAGTTCAAATTCAGCAAATGACATTTTAGCACCGGTTACTTATATTCCTTTTTTGGTGAGTGCGTCTACTCAATATGCTAATGCTAACAATAATACTTTAGTAATAAAAGCAGGAGAGCTTTCTTCGGTATATCATTTAAAACCTACTGATAAAGAAGTAGCAAATCCTAAAGCTACAGGCTTGGATAATAAATACAATTTCTTAATAACTCCGGCTATAGTAAGAAAAGGTGAAGCAAACCACAATACTTTAAATTTCTTAGAGAATGGCTATGTGAATATGGGTGTTGAAAACACTTATTCTTTGCCTTTAAATGGTGCTCCTTATATCTTGGGTGCTTTTGGGATAGATTCTAATGTGAATAATAATAGCATTATGTTAAATAAAGGAGCAAGAATAGACTTCCACACCACTCCTTATAAGCAAAGCACATTGGGAGATAATATCTTTGATGAAAGAATGACTCATATAATAGGAGCTGTTACTTATAATGGTAATGCTAAAAACAATAAAGTTGTTATAGATGGAGCTTCTTTATTGGTTCATGGTTCAAGTGGAGCTTATTCTACTTCTGCGGCTACTCATTTGGGCGGAGCTTTTGTGGATGTAAACAATAATCAAAACTATGAGGTAAGCAATAATAGTGTATTGATCAATGATTTAAAACTTGATCTAAGAGTAGATACTAAAAATACCCCAGTAGCTTATAATGCTGTTTTAGTTGGTGAAATTTATGGAGGTAGGATCATTCGAGGTAATGCTTATAAAAACACCATCAACATAAACAACTTACAAACCTTGCGTGCTTTAAATACTAATGTAGAAGTAAAAGCACTTTTGGATTTTTATGCAGGTGTTACTAACAATGGTATAGCAAATGATAATACCATCAATATTGAACTTGAAGATCCATTTGAAATCGATACCAATTTTACAGGCGAGAATGAATTCAGTTTTTATGGCGGGATAGCAACTAAGGGTGCTAGTAGAAATAGTATTCGTGTTGATGGGGATTTAACTCAAGATATGACTGTAGAAAATCATCAAGATAAAATTCAAATCGTAGCAGCTAAAACCCTAAGTTCTAAAGCTGATAATAATAGTATAGTTATCACTAACTCTGATATTGCTATGCCTTTATATTTATACGGAGTAAGTAAATTTACTTTGGATGATAAAGATTATTATGCAAACAGTGCTAGTGCTAATAGCATCCGTTTAAACAATGTAAAATCCGGAAGAAATTTAAGTGTTATCATGGAAGCGGACAATTTAGAAAAAAATACAGTCGAATACAAACTGGTACAATCCTTATCTAATGCTTCAAATATTGACAAAGGTTCAAAGATTATCTTAAGGGCTAATCAAATAGCAAATGATAATACCTTAAATATCAAAGATTACTCAAGTGCAGCCAGTTCTAATGTATATATAATCAGCGCTAAAGAAGAAAGTGCTAACAATGCTCTTATTTTTGATAATCTAGCTTTAGGTACAGCATCTGATAAAAGAGAAGGTGAGGTAGCTATCATCGCAGGTATTGCTAAAAATACTCACGATAATTATATTCATATAAATAATTTAAATATAGATGAATACAAAAGCCAAAAATCTATTTTTATAGCACCTTCAGCTACTTATAGTAAAAATGATAAAAGTTATAACAATACCTTGTATCTTAGTGGAAGCACTAATATTTTCAAAAATACAAATATTGAAGTGCTAGCCGGAAATATTTTATCATTAAAAAATGAAAATTCCTTTGCTTATAAGGCTTTAAATCACAAAGACAACACCAATAATCATTTGGTATTAAATACAAATATAAAAGCCAATACAGTAAACAACTTTGATCATTATAGTTTTATTTTAAAAAATGATACTCAAGTTTATTTGAGAGCTCAAGAGGCTATTAATATAGGCGAGCAAAGCTCTATCAATATTTATGCTGACAATAGTGTAAAAAATAAAAGTTTTATCTTAATGCAAAGTGAAAAAGGGTTTGTGGATGAAAATAATAAACATTTGGATCAAAAAGATTTGCAAAGTTTATTAGAAGATATAGCTCGAAATAATCAAAGTTTGCATCCAAATATCAAAACGAAAACCCAAAAGGCCAAGTATACCCTAAGCGTAAGCAAAGATGCAAAAAGCATCGTGGCACATTTAAACTAATGCGTCAAAAAAAGGATTCATCATGAAAACACATAAAATTTCAAACCATATTATGCTTTCAGGCATAACCGTATCCTTACTCTTTTCTCCATCAATGGCTTTGCCAAGTGGAGGAAAATTTACTCATGGAACTAGTGGAAGTATAAATATAAATGGCAATAATATGAATATCATGGGTAATGGAACAAATTCAGTTATCCAATGGGGTGGTGGATTTAATATAGGCAAATCAGAACAAGTCAACTTCAATGGCTCTAATAAAAACTACCTAAACATTGCTCATGGAGCTAATAAATCCACTATAGAGGGTGTATTAAATGCAAGTGGCAATAATGTGTTTTTAATCAATCCTAATGGAGTAATCATCACTAAAACAGGAACCATTAATGCCAATCGCTTTGTAGCTTCAACTGCTTCAATGAGTGATACGGATATGAAAAATTTTGCAAATGGAAATTTAGATTACAATACCTTTTCTCCAGTATTTAAACCCAATAGCGGTAATGTTGTAAATTTAGGAGGTGAAATCACAGCCCAAAGTGTTACTTTTCAGGGTAATAAAGTATTATCAAATGCATATTCTGACTTTGACCAAGATACAGAGAATCACCCAAAAAAAATCTCAGCAAGTGAGATAAATTTACAGGGTAATGAAATTTATGTTGATGTGAGTTCTATCAATGCCACAACATTAAATAAGATCAATATCAAAGGTAGTGAAAATAATAATTTTAAAGGTTCTATGTATTTAAATGCTATGGGATATTATTATAATCCTTATTCTTATTTAGTCTTTGATAAATACACTGATTCAAATTCAAATAATAATTTTAAAGTATATAAATATGTAGGTATAGGTTCTGATCTAGATTGGTGGCACTTTGCTAAAGGATGGAATGAAAACAAAGAAGGATTTAGAAGTACAGCAGGAGAATACAGACTTACTAATGATATAGACTTTAAGGGTGATAAAGGGCAAAATTATGCTAGTTATTGCATAGATAAACTCGGTTGTGCTAGTATGATTGTAGGTTATGGTACAACATTTAAAGATGTATCTTTTGATGGCCAAGGATTTACGCTTAAAAATATAAATACCATTGTAGAAGTAAATGATGAACGAAAGCAATACGATGTGGGTATATTTGGGAGAGTTAATAATGCAACGATAAAAAATGTCAATGTGGATTACAAAGGTGGTGGAGTCAAAGTAGATTTCATTTCTAATCGATATTTGACATATATTGGTGGCTTTATAGGAAAAATCGAAAATTCACTTGTGGAAAATATTTCATTAAAAAACATTAAAGAAATTACAGCTAATAATACTTTTGGTGTTGGTGGTTTTGCAGGTGTTTCGGAAGGAAATGCAAATTTTAAAAATATACTTCTTGATGGTGGTAATATTATGAGTATAAATAGCATCAGGAGTAGTGTGGGAGGTTTTATATCCAGTGCTAGTGAGGGCGATAATTTCGAAAATGTTTATGTTCACAATATAAATAGCATTAAAAGTGATTCCAATAATGCAGGCGGATTTATCGGAAGCATATCTTCTTCATCTTATAATTGGAAAATCCCCGTAAGTTTTAATAAAATTTATATATCAAATATAAACTCTATCGAATCTGCTTTATATGCAGGTGGGTTTATCGGCAGTGCATATGGCGTAAAAGCTGAAAACATCAAAATAGAAAATATCAAAAAAATATCAAGTAGAAATTCAGCTGGTGGTTTTGCAGGAAAGGTATCTCCTGGGGAATATAATGGAATTTCTATAAACAATATAGGAACCATAAAATCTACAAAATCTGGTGGGTTTGCCGGTGCTATGGATACAGGGTCTAATGAAAACAAAAAGAATGCTACAATAAAAAATGTGCACATATATGATATTGAAAGAATTGAAGCTGTTGGATACACAAAAAATACTTATAGTGGGGGATTGATAGGAGAAATTTCAAGTATTAATGCACCTACAGGAGAAAGTACTAATAATACATTTGAAAATATAACTATTGATAAAATAGGCAATTTCTATACAGAAGGCGATTCGGGTTTTACTTATACTGGAGGATTGATAGGAACCATTGCTAATAATTTTAATGCAAACTATAATTTTTCTAATATTAATTTATTTTTTGATTCTAGCATGAGGGTTACGGGCATCAATTATGGAGTGAGTAAAGTTATAGGTAAAAGCACTAGTTCAAAATTATATTTTAAGAATTCAAATTTGTATTATATTTTTAATAATTTTGAAGGTTCAAGGAGTGAAAATTATACTGGATTAAACCTTGATCAATATGTAAATTCTAATGAGCAAACAAAATATGAAGATTTTTTAAAAAAAGATGGAACTACAAAACCGATTGTAGATTCATATCAATCCAATAACATAATATCGCCTGAATTGCCGGACATAGAAAAAATAAAAAATGAAATTGCTATTTTAGATAAAGAAGATCTTCTTGAAGATGTTATTCAAAAAGAAATCATTGAGGATATTACAAAAAAATACTATTTTGTTGATATTAAAACTTTAAATGATTTATTGTTAGTTTATAGTCAATTAAATTCTAAGAGCTCAAAAGAAGAAAGAATTAATTTTGTACAAAATCATTTACTTGTAAGTAAAAACGAGCAAGAAGCCAAAGAGGTGGTTGAAAGTTTAGATTTTTTATTGGCTTATAAAACAAATGGTTTGGAAAATGCTGAAAAAAATGGAATTTTAAAAGACGAGGAAGCAAAAAATACAAATAGAATAATTCAAGATAAAGTTAAAAAAACTTTATCATACGAGCAAGATCTTATAGTCAATTTTTTACAAAATGAGAAAACGGGACTTAAATGGTTGGTTGATTATACAAATGCTAGATTGCAAGAGCTTAAAAATCTTCAAGAAAACTTAAAAGAAGCTGTTTTAAACTATAATGCTTATGTAGATTTGATTAATGCCAATAAAGTCGAGAAAGATGAATTAAAACTTGAAGTTCTTAGACAAAATATAGACAAATTAACAACTGAAAGTGAAAGATTGAGTATAGAGATCGATGAAAAGCAAAATATTTTATCAAAGTGGCAAGATAAATCCAAAACAGATTCGAACGAGCATTTTGTAATTTTGGGCAAATTTAATTATGATCCATTGATTAAGCCTGTTTTAAATGAGTTAAATACAGATAGTGGTGATGGTGTGAAAGATCCAGATTTAAAACCAGATCCAGAACTTCCTGAAGATAATTTAAAATTTGAGCAAACTGCTGCATTGAATTTGATAAAGCAGGAGGAAGAGGAAGAAAAGGAAATAGGAGAGACAGATGGTAGGATTAGATCCATTACTTGCATAGTAAGTGATAATTTTAAATCCATGAATCCTTGTGTAGTAGAGGGAATATAACTCTAGCAAGAAAAAAGCAACACTAGGATTTATCCTAGTGTATAGAGTGAACATGTTTATGGACTTTTGCATAAGGCCATTTTTTTGATCAGTTTATTGAGATAGTGGGTTATATTTTTAAAATATTTTTCTAAAAAACACAAAGTCTTATGCTTTTTAAGATAAAATAAATATAGATAAAAGTTTTTATTATTTTTTTATTTAATCTAGGATTTTAATATCGCAAAATATTCTTGTTTATTTCAAAAGGTAGTAAATGGATCGTTCAAAATATTTATTTATCTTGCTTGTTATTGCTATGTTTTTATGGGGTTCTTCATGGCCAACATCTAAGATTTTGGCAAATTATACGGATACTTCTATTATTACCTTTTGGCGTTTTTTCTTTGTTGTATTGGGTTCATTTTTTGTTTTAAGCTTCTTAAAAATTCCTCTTAAAATCGAAAAAACTGCCTTAAAATGGGTATTGATAGCAGGAGTTTTAAACGGGCTTTATGCCTTTGTGTTTTTTATCGCTATAAAGCATGGCTTGGCGGGCAAAGGAGGGGTTTTAGTAACTACTATGATTCCTATATTTTCTTATTTGATATTTATGATAGCGATATTTTTTCAAAAAAATAAAAAATCAACTCACAAGATCACAAAGAGTGAAATTCTAGGCTTATTTTTAGGTTTGATTTCAGGGCTTTGTTTGCTAAATTTAGGTTCTATGGAAGAGCTTTTGGGTAAGTTTAATGCTTTGTTTTTAAGCTGTGCTTTTATATGGGCTTTAATGGCTGTTTTTACCCATAAAGCAAAAGGAACTCATCCTTTGGCGATTAATTTTTATATCAATCTTATGTCGTTATTGATGTTTTCATGGGTATTGTTTGATTTTAAAAGTTATGAGATCTTTCAATTTGATTTTAAATTTTGGATCAATCTTTTTGTAGTGGCTTTTTTATCTACGGTGGTAGGTACGAGTATATATTATTATGGAATTCATATTTTAGGAAGCGTAAAAGCAAATTCTTTTGTTTTGATCACTCCTGCAAGTGCTTTGATTTGCTAGTTTTTTTATCTTAGATGAGGTGCCTACTGTACTTACTTTAATAGGCTGTGTTTTAGCGATTTTTGCTATATATTTTATCAATATTTATGGTAAGAATAAATCCTAGTTATAGCATAAATGAGTTTTCAAGCAAGGAAATTCCTTGCTTGAAATTAATCTTTTCTTGTTTTTGCATCCACTATAAATAAAGGTTTATTAAGAAGTTTAAACTCACTGATAACATTTAAAGTTTTATCGCTTGTTACCCATTTGATAAATTTGCTAGCTTCTGTGTAATTTACATTTTTACAATGTTTTGGGTTGGTAGCGATTATAGAGTAGAAATTTTTAAGATTGTCATCGCCTTCATTTACGATCACTAAATTAGGATTGCCTTTTTCATTGGCTTCGTATTTGATATAGGTACCACGATCAGTCAAGATCACACCCTTTTTTTCTTCCGCGATTTTAATGCTTGCTAGCATTCCTTGTCCGCTTTGTTGATACCAGCTTTCTTTTTCAGGCACACCACCAAGATTTTTCCAAAGAGCTTTTTCTTTGTTGTCAGTACCTGATTTATCGCCTCTTGAGATGAAAGTGAGTTTTTCATTTTTGATAAGCTCTAAACTTTCTTTTAAAGTTTTATCTTTAAATTTAGAAGCTAAAGATTTATCCGCGATAATGATAAAATCATTATACATTACAGGTGTTCTATCTACACCAAAGCCTTTGTTTACAAAGTCTTTTTCTGCTTTTGGAGAGTGTACAAAAAGCACATCAGCATTACAATCTTCACCCATTTTTAAAGCCGCACCCGTTCCTACTGCAACCCATTTTAAGGTATTGCCACTTTCTTTTTCATAGAGCGGTTTTAAAGCATCTAAAAGCCCTGTGTTGTCAGTACTTGTCGTAGTTGCCATTCTAAGCTCTGCTGCGCTTGCACTTAAAGCCAAGGCAAGAGCTAAAGAAATAATTTTTTTCATTTTTACTCCTTGGAAATTTTTGTATAAAAAATATTTTAACATAAATTATGCTAAAATTACTTATTTTATATAAGGAAACTTTTTGGATTATATTTTAGAAGGCTTTACTCAAGCTTTATTTTTACTTTTTAACGCTGATGAAAGCGTTATTTCTGCAATCAAAACAACACTTTTTAGCTCTAGTGTTTCTATCATTTTATCTTTGATTGTGGGGTTTCCTTTGGGTTTTGCTTTAGGTTTTTTTGAATTTAAAACGAAGCGTTTTATAAAACTTATAGTCGATACTAGTCTTTCTTTTCCTACAGTTGCAGTCGGACTTATACTCTATGCTTTGATTTCAAGTAGAGGTCCCTTGGGAGATTTGGGCTTGCTTTTTACTGTAAAAGCATTGATTTTAGGGCAATTTATTTTAGCGCTTCCTATCGTTATCGCGCTTTTTTCCAATCTGATAGAAAATATGAATAAAAAGCATTTTTTACTTATCAAATCTTTACACTTAAGTCCTTTAAAGCTTGTGATGACTATCATTTATGAATTGCGCTTTGCTCTTGTAAGTGTTGTAGCCTTAGCTTATGGTAGGATAGTTGCTGAAGTAGGAGTAGCAATGATAGTGGGTGGAAATATCAAATACGACACAAGAACCATCACCACAGCTATTTCCCTTGAAACCAACAAAGGCGAATTTGCTAGTGGTATCGCTCTTGCTTTGGTGTTGATTTTCATCGCTTTTATTTTAAATTTTATTATACACAAACTCAAAAGATATTAGATGATAGAACTTTGTAATTTTAAATTTAATTATGGACAAAAAAATATTTTAAATATCAAACATTTATGCTTAGATACTGATAAAATCAGTGTTTTAATGGGTTCAAATGGAAGTGGGAAATCTACACTTTTAAGAGTGCTGAAATTTCTTGAAGGAGAATTTGAAAATATCACTTATTTTGGAAATAAGCATTTAAATTCAGATGAAAAGCGCCAAATTTACTTATTATTTCCCGAGCCTATTTTTTTAAATCGCAGTGTAGAAAAAAATTTTTATTTTTTGTTAAAAACTTATAAATTAGACAGCCAAGAGATTAAAAAACGCCTTGAAGAGGTTTTAAATTTACTTGAAATTGATAGAAGTTTGTTAAAAAAATATCCTAGCGAGCTTTCATCTGGGCAAGGACAAAAGATAGCATTTGCTTTAGCTTTAAGCGTTAGAGCGAAGTATTATTTACTTGATGAGCCGAGTGCTTTTTTGGATAAGGATACGATGATATTGTTTAAAAAAGCTATTTTATATATGCAAAAGACATATAAAAGTGGTTTTTTAATCGCTAGTCATGATAAAAATTTCTTAGATTCTTTGGCGCAAAAAAAATATTATTTGCACGCAGGAGAAATTTTAGAATTTGAAAATACAAATATTTTTGAATTAGAAAATAAAGGTGTGAATTTTAGTAATTTTGTAGATTTTAGTATGTGTAAAAACTATATCTGTAAAGATGAAATTCCAAACAAAATAGCTATCGATCCTTATAGAATTTCTTTTTTATATCCTGATGATTTTTCCAAACAAGCATTTGATTTTACACTTCAAAAATGTATCATTATAGCGCTTCGAACAAGAAAAGAATTTGTTTTTATCAGAGTAGAATGTGGGGGTAAAATTTTAGAATTTGCTCTAGAATTAAACCGGTTTAAGCAAGAAAAACTAAGCTTGTATCAAGAACTTTGCTTAGCTTTTAATGAAGAGGCTATTTGTTTCTTAAATTAACATAATTTAGAAATATATTCTTTAATTTATTACAAATATTCACATTTTTGTAACTTTCTTTGTTGATTATTTTTAAATTTGTATAAAACACAAAAAAAGTCTTATATAATGTTTATAAATAACTCAAACGAAGGAGGGCTTTATGCGTTATCAAAATACTCAAGGACTTTTTAAACCCAATAAACAACTTTCTCGCAATGCAAGAATAAAAAATTTATGCGAATATTATGATTTATGTGATGAAGCAAGAGAAGATTTTGAGGGCTTTTGGAAAAGACATGCTCTTGAAAAAATTGATTGGTTTTCGCCTTTTTCTCGTGTTTTAAATGATGATAAGGCTCCATTTTATAAATGGTTTGAGGGTGGGACTTTAAATGTAAGCTATCAATGCTTAGATCGTCATATGAAGACAAGACGCAACAAGGCTGCTATTGTTTTTGAAGGAGAAATGGGTGATTATGAAGTTTATACTTATCGTAGATTGTTTCATGAAGTTTGTAAAGCAGCAAATTTACTTAAGCGCTTTGGTGTAAAAAAAGGCGATAGGGTCATAATTTATATGCCTATGATCCCAGAAACGGCTATTATCATGCTAGCTTGCGCAAGGATTGGAGCTATCCATAGTGTGGTATTTGGAGGCTTTTCGCCTGAAGCTTTAAGAGATAGAATCATAGATGCAGGGGCTAAACTTGTAGTTACCGCCGATGGGGCTTTTCGTCGCGGCAAGCCTTATATGCTAAAACCTGCTGTTGACAAGGCTTTAAGCGAGGGTTGTGAAAGTGTAGAAAAAGTGCTTATAGTCATACGCAATAACGAACCTATAGAATACATAAAAGGAAGAGATTATGTCTATAATGAGTTAGTAAAAAATGAATCTTACAAATGTGCGCCTGAAATTATGGATAGTGAAGATTTGTTATTTTTACTTTACACTTCAGGTTCTACGGGTAAGCCAAAAGGAGTAATGCATGCAAGTGCAGGCTATATACTTTGGGCGCAAATGACTATGGAATGGGTATTTGATATAAAAGATTATGATAATTATTGGTGCAGTGCGGATGTGGGTTGGATCACAGGGCATACTTATGTTATTTATGGGCCTTTAGCATGTGGGGCGACTACTATAATGCATGAAGGAACGCCTACTTATCCAAATTCAGGGCGTTGGTGGAGAATGATAGAAGAGTATCAAGTGAGTAAATTTTACACCTCGCCTACTGCTATAAGAATGCTTCACGCAGATGCTCCAGATGAGCCTAAAAAATATGATTTAAATACTCTTGAAGTGCTTGGAACTGTTGGAGAACCTATCAATCCTAGTGCTTGGCAGTGGTTTTATGAAAATATAGGAAATTCAAAATGCTCCATTGTTGATACTTGGTGGCAAACTGAAACAGGTGGACATATGATAACACCTCTACCCGGAGCTACTCCTTTAAAACCAGGTTGCGCCACCTTGCCTTTGCCTGGAATTTTTGCTGAGATTATCGATGAGGAGGGCAATGTAAAAGATGTGACTGAAGATGGTTTGCTTTGTGTTACCAAACCTTGGCCTTCGATGATTCGTGGAATTTGGGGAGATGAAAAGCGTTATATAGAGAGCTATTTTTCACAAGCAAAGAAAGAAGGAAAGCCGGTTTATTTTAGCGGAGATGGAGCTTTTTATGATGAGAATGGCTATATTACTATCACAGGAAGGACTGATGATGTAGTAAATGTTGCTGGGCACCGCATAGGAACAGCTGAAATAGAAAGCGCTATTGCCAAGCATCCAAGTGTGGCAGAATCAGCAGTTGTAAGTGTGCTTGATGCGATTAAGGGTGAGTCTTTATTTGCCTTTGTGGTTTTAAATCCAACTTCAAGTTGTGATTTAGGAGGAGCCATAGAAACCTTAAAAGAATTAAATGATATTTTAAGAGCAGAGATTGGACCTATAGCTAAGATCGAAAAAATTCTTTATACTACAGGCTTACCTAAAACAAGAAGTGGTAAGATTATGAGAAGAATTTTAAGAACTATAGCAAGAGGTGAAGAAATAAAACAAGATATTTCAACTCTTGAGGATTCAGGAGTGGTTCAAAGCATTATTGATGCAGCTAAAGTAGGAATTCAATAAGGCAAAAAATCCTTTGCCTTATTTTTCATCGATTGTTAAAATTAGCTTAATTTATTTAAAGATGGCGGTTTTTGGTTATAATACTAAAAACGAATAAAGGATATTTATGCTTCAAACTTGTATTTTTCCTGCAGCAGGATATGGGACTAGATTTTTACCTGCAACTAAAACTTTACCTAAAGAGATGCTGCCTATACTTACTAAACCTTTGATTCATTATGGAGTAGATGAAGCTTTAGAAGCGGGTATGGATAGCATGGGCTTTATTACAGGACGCGGGAAGAGAGCTTTGGAGGATTATTTTGATATTTCTTATGAACTTGAGCATCAAATTTCAGGCACAAATAAAGAGTATTTACTTAATGACATTCGCTCTTTAATCCATCGTTGTACTTTTACTTTTACAAGACAAAATGAAATGCGCGGACTTGGCGATGCAGTGTTAAAAGGTAAGCATCTAACAGATGATGAAGCCTTTGGTGTGATTTTGGCTGATGATTTATGTATCAACGAAGAGGGTGTGAATGTAATGGCACAAATGGTTAAAATTTATGAAAAATATCGTTGCACCATTATAGCTGTTATGGAAGTTCCAAAAGAGCAGGTATCAAGCTACGGGGTAATTGCAGGAAATTTTGTAGAAGAAGATTTAATCATGGTGAATTCAATGATAGAAAAACCATCCCCTCAAGAAGCTCCAAGTAATCTTGCCATCATAGGAAGATACATTTTAACTCCTGATATTTTTGGAATTTTAGAAAATACTAAAGCAGGAAAAAATGGAGAAATTCAACTCACAGATGCACTTTTAACCCAGGCAACTAATGGTATGATTTTAGCTTATAAATTTAAAGGAAAACGCTTTGATTGTGGAAGTGTAGAGGGCTTTGTAGAAGCTACAAATTATTTCTATGAGAAAAGTAAATGCTAAACAATACTCTTTTTTTTAAAAAAAGTGAAATTCACACTATAAGTTCTTATGCAAATCGTATTAATGATGAAGTAGAAAGTGGAGATGTAGGGTATTATCATCTTATTGATACAAGTTTAACTTTAATAGATGAAAGTTTAAATTTCATACAAGATAAGGAACATATAAAAAATATCGTTTTAGTGGGTATGGGTGGTTCAAGTTGTGGCGTTAAGGCTCTGCGCGATATGCTTTTTGATGAAAAAAGTAATCAAAGAGAACTTTTTATACTTGATAATACCAGCTCGCATTCTTTGAATAAGACTTTAGAAAAAATCAAGCTTGAAGAAAGTTTGTTTTTAATCATCAGTAAAACAGGTAGTACTATAGAAGTAATATCGCTTTTTAAGCTTCTTATCGAACATTTTAAGCTTGATATGCAAGAGTTAAAAAAATACTTTGTTTTCATTACAGATAAGGATTCTAAACTACATAAAGAGGGTGAGAATTTAGGTATCAAATGCTTTTTTATCCCTGCAAATGTAGGGGGTCGTTTTAGCATACTTTCGGCTGTGGGTATAGTGCCGCTTTGTTTTTGTGGTTATAATGCTAAAGCTCTTTTAGAAGGAGCTAAAGCGTGTTTTGAAGATTTTTTCATACATAAAAAAGATGAAATTTTACAAAAGGCTTATCATTATTGTACGCATAAAAGTGCCAATATCAATGTACTTTTTTCTTATAGTGATGCTTTTAAGGGTTTTAATGAATGGTATATTCAGCTCATTGCTGAAAGTTTGGGTAAAAAACAAGGTTATAAACGCATAGGCTTAACCCCTATCGCTCTTATAGGAGCAAGGGATCAGCACAGCTTTTTACAACTCATCATGGATGGACCAAAAAATAAAACTGTTACTTTTTTAAAAATCAAAGATAGCCAAAAGGCTCCGGTTATACCTGATATCCATTTTAAATTTTTGGATGATTTGAGTAATAAAGTCAATTTACACGATCTTTTAAACGCTCAATGTGATGCGACAATGCATGCTTTGATTGCTGAAAATTTAAGTGTCGATATGATAGAACTTGAAAAATTAGATGCATGGCATGCGGGATATTTGATGTATTATTATGAGCTTTTTACTTCAACTTGCGGGGTAATGTTAGGAATTAATACTTATGATCAGCCTGGAGTTGAGGTTGGGAAGTTGATTTTAAAAAATATTTTAAGATCGCAGTAATTTTGTTAAAGAAAAAGAGTATAATAGAAATAAGTAAAATTAATAATAAAAATTTTTAATTAATAATAATTATTATTTAAGAATTTTATGTTATAATTTTAAAAATTAAAAAAGGAGTTAATATGTCAGTAACAAAACAATTATTACAAATGCAAGCAGATGCTCATCATTTATGGGTTAAATTTCACAATTATCATTGGAATGTTAAGGGTTTACAGTTTTATTCAATTCATGAGCATACAGAAAAAGCTTATGAAGAAATGGCAGAACTTTTTGATGATTGTGCAGAAAGAGCTTTACAACTTGGCGAAAAAGCTATCACTTGCCAAAAAACTTTAATGGAAAATGCAAAAAGTCCAAAAGTAGAAAAAGATTGTTTCACTCCAGTTGAAGTGATGGAGTTGATTAAAAAAGATTATGAATATCTTTTAGCAGAATTTAAAAAATTAAATGAAGAAGCTGAAAAAGCTAGCGATACTACCACAGCTGCTTTTGCTCAAGAAAATATAGCAAAATACGAAAAAAGCCTTTGGATGCTTTCTTCAGCTTTGCAAAATACTTGCCAAATGTAATTTCAAGGGGCTTTTTGCCCCTTTATGATTTAGACAAATTTTTAGAACTTTCTTATAAAAAAACTTAAATTTCCAAGAGTCAAATTTAAGGAAAAACTTATATTTTGATTTAAGTAAAATAAAAATACTCTAATGCATTTATATTATTACGCCTTGCTTTCTCATACTGCTTATCTTAATTTAAATACAATAAATATTTTTTTAAATATAGATAGAAAAACATTGTTTAAGGTTTTAATCCATAATATTTTTCAAAAAGAATGCGTTACAATAAGAAATTTGAACCTTTGATGGCATTTGATTTTATCAAGAGATTTGATTTACTTGCTCACATTAATGAAGAATGTTTTGAATCAAAAGGTGGATTTAGGGCAAGTTTATTTCAAAACAAGGAAAATCAAGAATTTATTTTAGCTATCGTAGGAAGTGATTTGAGACCTTTAAAATTTGATATTGGAGATTTGATCAGTGATTTTATACTTCTAAATGGAAAAATTCCTAAAAAATAATTTAATTCTTTATCGAAATTTTATATGCCAATAAAAAAAGAATTTTGCCTCAGAAGTTCAAAATCTTTACACTTTTCAAGCCTCAGGTATTGCTAAAAAAATACTAAAGGATGTTAAAAATAAAGCTTATATTCAAAAAATTTCTTATCATTTTCATACTTGTGATGATTTTAAAAAAATACATGGTATAAATTTAATTTTGTTCAAAATTTACATTCTAAAATAGGATATCCAATTTGGTTAAATATCGGAAACAAATTTCACCATCTCAAGCTTTGTTCCAAAATATTGTATAAGGTTTTAAATATGTTATAATTTTCCTTTTTAAAAGGATAAGATTTGAAGGTATTGAATTTTTTTTATGAAAATCATCCCAAATTTGAAACAAGTTATGAAAGAAAGGTGCAAATTCCTCTTTGTAATATCATCATCAAAGGGCCAAAATTTAGTGGTAAAAAAACCTTGATTTTTAATTATTTGTCCCAATTTAAACCCAATGAAATTTTGTTTTTAAATTTGCATGATACTCGTTTTGAAAACCAAAGTTTAGAACATCTTCCAAATTTTTTAGAAAAAAATGCCCAGATAAAATTTCTTTGCATTTATAATGTTGATTTTACCTTAAATTTACAAGATATGAAAATTCCTATCATCATCAGTACAGATAAAAAAGATTTGCATATCGAAGGATTTCAAGAGCTTGAGCTTGATTATTTTGACTTTGAAGAATTTGTAAGTATCAGTAGAAAAAACTTACCGATAAACAATCTAGTGGGACTTTTTTTACAAAGTGGGCGTAGTAAATTAGGTGAAAAAAATATACTTTTAAAGCAAAATTTCAACACCCTAGAGCTTGAAATTTTAAAATACCTAGCTTTAAATTTAGGACAGCAAATCAGTATTTCCAAGCTTTTTTTAGAGCTCAAAAAAAAGCTAAAAACATCTAAAGATAGCGTTTATCACACCATAAAAGAGCTTAAAAATACCTATATCATTCATCCTATAAGCCATGATGAAAAAAAGCTTCAAAAAATTTATTTTAGAGATTTTGGCCTAAGAAACAATCTATGCATACAAAAAGATTTTGCCCATTTGTTTGAAAATCTTATTTTAAATGAGCTTTTCAAATTTAAACAAGAATTTTTTTACAATAAATTTTTTACATTTTACAGCAAGGTTTCAAAAATCGCATATATTTCTAGTCCGACACTGGATATAGACTTGATCAAATTACGCGCTAAGAAAATTCTTTCTAAGAGTTTGGAACTTGGAATTTTTCATGTAGTTTTCATCACTCTTTCGAGCGAAGATAGCTTTTTTGAGCAAGGGGTGAAATTTGAAGTTTTACCTTTTGATAAATTTTCACTCGGCTTTTAGCTTAAGTTAAAAAGAATTTGGAGTATCGTATCGTTCAAGATCGTATCGTTGGATGATTTTAGTAACGATATTGATATAATAGCCCTTGCGCTCGGAGTAAGAATCCAAAGTTTTGATAGCTTCTAGTCCTGTGATTTCTTTACCTTCGCTTTCGAATTTAGCTCTTTCGTTACGAAATTCTTCATAAGCAAAATGTCGATTTAAATTCAGCACATAAGAATCCACACTATCTTGCAAGTTATCAAAAATTCTAATTTTATGTTTTTTATCAGGATCTCTTAGATCAGGGATTAAGCCCTTTTCTCCCCAAGTCCATTCTCCAAAAAGATTATTTGCCTCTCTTGCAAAACGACTGGTCCCTGTGGCACTTTCTACCAAAGCTTGGGCTATACCCATGGATTTTGGAATTTTTTGAATACGTTTTTTGTATTCTTCAAAATCATAAAGATTTTCAACACGATATTTGTTTTTAAGATCGATCAGTCTTTCTAGATTGTTTTGGTTTGAATTTCTAAACCCATTTTTATATGCGTTATAAAAAAAAGCTTCTACAAAATCCCTTTCTTTAGCTATTTCTTCAAAACTTTTATCAAACATTGCATTCATTTTGGTAAAAAATATTTGTCTTTTTTGCTCTATATTGAGTTTGTAATACTCCTCCCCAAAGCCATTTTTAAATTCGCTAATGCCAAAAAGGGGGAGTAAATAAAGACTAAGAAAAATTATAATCCGCTTCAAAGCAATATCTCACTTTTCCCTTGAAAAATAATTCTTCATTTTCGTATTTAAAACTCACCTCTTCACCGCTTTTTGGGATGATTCTAGCTTGATTATGAATTTTTTTGTTTAAGAATGCAAGATAAAAACAAGCTCCCATGCCTGTGCCACATGCTTGCGTTTCATCCTCTACACCTCTTTCAAAAGTGCGAACTTTTAAAGTATTGTCGTTTTCAACTTTTACAAAATTCACATTTGCATTATATTTTTCTCTCATTTGTTTGCAAAGCTTAAGATCAAACTCATCCAAATTTTCACAAAAATGTACTAAATGCGGAACCCCTGTATCGCAAAGTTGCCAGCTTTTTTCGCACTCACTAAAGGCATCTTGTATATTTTTTATTTTACCCAAAGAAACTTCTACGCTGTTGTTATCAACATTTGCTTTTATAATTCCTGCTCCGGTAAGAAAAGCCATATGAGGCTTAATGCCGTTTATATGATGTGCAAAATGTGCTGCTGCTCTTGAGCCATTTCCACACATTGAGGCTGTTGAGCCATCATTGTTGTAAAATTCCCATTCAAAATCGTATTTTTCATGAGGTAAAATCACTATAAAGCCATCTGCGCCTATGCCTTCATAACGATTGCAAAGTTCTTTAGCTAAAGCACTTCTGTCTTTTTTTTCACTTGCATTCATTATGACAAAATCATTGCCACTCGCACAATATTTATAAAGCTTCACATTTGTCCTTTGGAAATATTTTGTATTACTTTAACACATTCTTGCCTAAAATCGACATAAGAGCTAGTATTTTTAATGATAAAATCTGCTTTTTTAAGTTTTTCTTCAATATCCATTTGAGAATCAAGCCTTGCTTTTGCAGCTTCTAAGCGTAAATTATCTCTTTGTATGATTCTTTTTAGGCTAAGTTCTTTAGGAGCATAGATTAAGATAACTTTTCCTAAACCATCATAAGCGCCGCTTTCGAAAAAAAGAGGAATTTCTACAAAAAAAGGTTTATTTTCTTGTTCTAGAATTTGCATTTGTTCTAAAATTTTAGCACGAATTTTAGGATGGGTGAAATTTTCTAAGATGATTTTGGCTTCTTTATTTTGAAAAACAATTTCTCCAAGAATTTTTCTATCTACCCTACCGTCTGTTTTCAATAAATTTTTTTTGTGAAATTGAGAAAAAATTTGAGCCAGTTCCAAAGCATATTTATCTAAAATTTCATGAGCGATATTGTCTGCACTAATGCTTTTAAAACCTAAAGAATTTGCGATTTCTATAAAAGTGCTTTTGCCACAGGCTATCGAGGCGGTTACAAAAAAAGCATTTTTCATCTTATGCCTTATTAAAACTTTTTTCGTTAAAATACCTTTTTAGTTCTTAAAGGAAAATAAATGAAAATTTCATACGAAGATGCTGGAGTAAGTATAGATAATGGTAACACCTTTGTAGAGGCGATCAAACCTTTGGTAAAAGAAACCTTTAACGATAAAGTTGTAGGTGGTATAGGCTCTTTTGCTGGAGCTTTTAGAATGCCAAGCGGCTTTAAAAATCCTGTAATTTTAGGGGCTACAGATGGTGTTGGGACTAAACTTCGTTTGGCTATTGATGCAAAAAAATACGATACCATAGGGCAAGATTTAGTAGCAATGTGTGTGAATGATTTGATTTGTAATTTTGCTACTCCTTTGTTTTTCTTGGATTATTACGCTACGGCTAAGCTTGAAGTAGAGGTTGCAAAGTCAGTTGTAGCAGGCATTGCTAGTGGATGTAAAATGGCAAATTGTGCTTTAATAGGCGGAGAGACTGCTGAAATGCCTGGAATGTATGCAAAAGATGATTTTGATCTTGCAGGTTTTGCAGTGGGTATGGCTGAAGAAGATGAGATCGATAGAAGTAAATTTGTTAAAAATGGCGATATTTTGCTTGCACTTCCTAGCTCAGGACTTCATTCAAATGGCTATTCTTTAGCTAGAAAAGTACTTTTTGAAAGTTTAAAACTGAAATTTGATGATAAGATAGAGGGTAAAAATTTAATCGATGTTTTATTAGAGCCTACAAGAATTTATGTACGCGATTTTCTTACTTTAAAGCCTTATATCAATGCTTTAGCACACATCACAGGGGGTGGTTTGGTAGAAAATTTACCACGTGTCTTGCCTCGTGGAATGGGAGCAACTATACGCAAACATCATCTTAAAACCCCTGAAATTTTCTACACCATAGGACAAGCTGTAGAAGAAAGTGAAATGTATAGAAGCTTTAATATGGGTGTAGGTTTAGTAATGGTTGTAGATCCATCTAATGTAAGCAAGGTTTTAGAAAACTCTGACGCTTTTATTATCGGTGAAATCACGATTAACGAAGGTGTTGTTTTAGAGTAAAATAAAGCGTTAATGTGCTTTATTTTACTCTATTAAGTTCTATTTTTGTGGAATTTTGCTCTTTGGGTAGAGGATTGGTCTGTGCTAGATAAAAGGCAACGGCTATATTGATTATCATAGCTATAAGTAGAAGTGGAGTGGTGCGTTTTATAATATCCATCGGATCTACTTTTACAAATCCAGCTAAAGCTATGATCCCACCTGCTATAGGAGAGGCTGCGCGCCCTAAACAAGATGCAATTTCTATAGGTAAAACAAAAGTTATAGGTGCAACGCCTAATTTTGTAGCTATATCAGGAGCTAACTTCCCAAAAGCGTTAAAAGCAGCAATCCCGCTTCCCATAATCACTGTAGCAAAATAAACCAAAAAGCTTAAAACGGTTATACTTAAAAGTATACCAAGCCATGCAAAATTTCCTGTTCCAAGATCTGAAACAGCATTGGCAAGGATATTGATCCCACCTAAAGCTTTAATACCTTCAGCAAAGACTCCAGCAGCAACGATAATGCTTACAACAGAGATGAAAATTTCAGCCATAGCCTTTAAAATCACCATCATATCTTCACCCAATTTTCTAGCATTTTTATGTCTTGCAAATTCAACAAGAAAAACTAAGGAAATGCTTAAAAAATTTGCTGTTACAACATCAAGCTTGATGGTAAAAAAATACGCTATAAATAAAAATACAACAGGTAACCAAGGAAAGAGTATATAAAAAGTAGGACATTTAGGATCAATGATTTGTGGAATTTCAACTTCATCATTTAAGATTCCTTTTTCTTTATCTCTTTTATCAACCCAAGCAAAATAAAAAGGTATTAAGATAGCAATAACTACCACATAGGCAATTACGCTATAAATTTGATAATTTAAAAAAAGCCCCACGACATTATCGCTTTGTCCTACCATGTCTGCCATATTGATTGAATTTCCATCTTTTGGACCATAATCAAGTGCAATTAAAGAAAGCACACATACAGCTGTAATAGGACGGATTTTAAGTGAGATTAAAACAGGATAAATACATGCTAATAAAAGTAAAAGAAGTCCAGCATAGCTAGAAATAACAATTTTTAAAGCCATTCCAACGACAAAAGTCCCACTTAAAATCAAATATTTATTTTTAATTTTTCCCAAAGGTTTGTTTGCTAAAAAAGCAAGTTTAGCCGAAGCATTGATATGTTTCATATAAGCAGCAAAACCTGCTACACTCATGATAATAAGCCCTACCCCAGAAAGCTGACTTTTAAAAGTTGCCGTGATAAAGGCGTAGCTATCAAGCAAAACATCTAAAAAACTTGCATGTTCTCTGCTTGGGGCTTTGGGTATAGGTGCTCCTGTGATATAAAAAGCAAAAATAAGCAAGATAATACCTGAAAGTAAAAATACAAAAATAGGATTGTATTTTTTAAGTATGTAATAAGCAACGACAATTACTGCTAAAAGTGTAGAGCATATCATAAAAACTGGCATCATCTTTTCCTTGAGTATTTTGTAATCAGTGTTTAAATTATAGTATAAAATTAAATAAATATATATTTTTTATTTAATTTTTTATTGTTTTCATTTTGTAAAGTGTGAAAGTAAGTAGGATTTAGGTAAGGTTGATTATCTGAAAGGGATTTTAGTCTTCAATAGTCTTAATTTGTCATGATAAACGAAGAGTGTCAATCTACTCTCATTATCTTTACACCTTTTCAAGGCATAAAGATAATATCTACCAAGCTGTCATTTTCTAAAATTTCAAATTCTTTTGGCGCTATCATCAGTGCAGCTTTATTGTTAAGATTATTTATGATCGCACTTGAGCCTTCTTTTTTGCCTTCTAAATTTGCCAAAATACGTCCATTTTTAAATTCTACATTACAAGCAACAAATTCCAAATAAGGTGTTTTTTTCTTATAACTTCCTTGCAAAAAGGCTTTGCAAATATAGTCTTTTGGTTGAAGTAGCCAAGAGTTTAAGATCTCTCTTGCATAAAGATTAAACATTACCATAGCTGAGTAAGGAAAACCCGGTAAAGCGATGATGAATTTTTCATTAGCCTTAGCTATCTTGATATGTCTTCCTGGTTTGATATCCGCTTTATCGATGATGAGTTCATACTCTTTAATAGCTTTTTTTAAAAAGTCAAAATCTCCCATCGAAACTCCGCCCGTCGTAACCAAAATATCACAACTTTGCAATGCGCTTTCAAGGGTAGAAAAAGTAGCTTTTTCATCATCTTTTAAAAGCGGAAAAACCCTTGTATCACAATTTAAATTCTTAGCTAAGCTAGCTATAGCGATATGGTTTGAAGATCGAATTTGAGCAGGATTTTCTAAAGCTTCTCCTAGATCTTTTATCTCGCTTCCGCTACTTAAAACTCCTATAATAGGCTTTATAAATACACTGATGTGAAAAAATCCAAGTTCGGCCAAAAGAGCTATTTCACTATAGCTTAGTTTTGTACCTTTTCTGAGTAGAATTTCATCTTTTTTATAATTTTCTCCGATTTCTCTAACCGCAAAGCCTTTAGAAACCTTTTTTTCTATAAAAAGTGTATCTTTTTCTACACGAACATTTTCAACAGGCACTAAAGTATCACTTCCTTCGCTCATAAGCGATCCTGTAAAGGTTTTGACACAAGTATCGTTTTCTACTTTAAATTCAGGCATAGTTCCTGCAGGTGTGATGCCTAAAATTTTTAAAGGCTTGTCTTGATCTTCAAATTTGATAGCATAACCATCCATGGCTGAGGTTAAAAATTCAGGCTGATTTTTACTCGCTTTTATATCTTGAGCCAAAATTCGCCCCAAACACTCAGTAAGAGCTATTTTTTCCACTCTTGTAAAAGGTTTGATATGAGAGTGTAAAATTTTTAGACTTTCTTCATAAGATATTAGCATTTTTATTCCTTAATTTATCAAGATTGATTTTTTAAAAGATTAAACTATGATTTTAAAAGACCCGCTCCACAAAGTTTGCTTGATCTTTCTTTGGCGTAAATTCTTTGCCTATTTATCACATCATATTTCCAAATGGGCGCACTTGCTTTAAAATCTTCTACAAATTCATTGATGAGTTTTAGTCCCAATTTTCTTTGCTTGCTTAAAACTCCTGCTAGATAAGAGCTTTCATGTGTTTTTACATCTCCGATTGAATGTGCAAAAAGTAAGATCACACCTTCTTCTTCAACTCTTTTTTGCCATTCATCAAACCATTTTTTCAAAAGCGGCTCATAAATATCAAAGCTAAGTGCTTCAATGCCTCCTTCTTCGCGCACAATACCACAAAAAGTCAGCAAAGCACCGCAGTTTTTATCCTTAGCAAATTCATACCATTTTGCATAAATTTGCGGAATATCCAAGGCATTATTTGTCAATATAAATTCACTCATTTAACCCCCACAAACCGGTGGCAAAAGTGCGATTTTATCACCATCTTTTAAGCTAGTATTTTCATCGAATACGATTTCATCATTTAAAGATACAGCGCAAAGCTCTAACCATTCTTTTAAGCTTTCATCTTCTTGTAAAATTGCTTTTAATTCTTTTAAATTTTTTATGTTTAATTCTAGTTTTGGTTTATTGATAGGACCTAAAAATTCTATACTCACCATAATAACTCCAATTTTTTAAAAATGTTTTTAGTATAACATAAATGTTTTAAATTTTGATATTGAAGAATCTTGGAAACTAGGGTTTCTTTATACTCGAATAAAATCAAGTTAAAATTTGGCTTATTTTTGATATTATTTTTTGCTTAAAAAAGGAAGAATATGATAAATACCAAATTTCAAACTCCAGCTTATATTTTGGAGGAAGATAAATTAAGAAGAAATTGTGAAATTTTAGCAAATGTTGGTGAAAAAAGCGGAGCTAAAGTGCTTTTAGCTCTAAAAGGTTTTGCTTTTTCAGGGGCGATGAAGATTGTAGGCGAGTATCTTAAAGGCTGTACTTGTAGCGGGCTTTGGGAAGCAAAATTTGCTAAAGAATATATGGATAAAGAAATTCATACTTATTCGCCTGCTTTCAAAGAAGATGAAATGAGTGAGATTGCTCATTTGTCTCATCATATTGTTTTTAATTCTTTGTATCAATTTGATAAATTTAAATCCTTATGTACTAATAACTCCTTAGGACTTCGTTGCAATTTAGAATTTTCTTTTGCCCCTAAAGAGCTTTATAACCCTTGTGGGAAATACTCTAGACTAGGGATTTTAAGCAAGGATTTAGAAAATTTTGATTTAAGCGGAGTAGAAGGACTTCATTTTCATGCGCTTTGCGAAGAGAGTGCGGATGCCTTAGAAGCTGTTTTAAAGGTTTTTGAAGAGAAATTTGGCAAATGGATTAAACAGATGAAATGGGTCAATTTTGGCGGAGGTCATCATATCACAAAACAGGGCTATGATATCCAAAAAATCATCACTCTTTGTAAGAATTTTAGTGATAAATATGGCGTGCAAGTTTATCTTGAGCCAGGAGAAGCTGTGGGTTGGCAAAGTGGAGTTTTAGTAGCAAGCGTAGTGGATATAGTTGAAAATGAGAAAAGAATTGCTATTTTAGATACTTCAAGCGAAGCTCATATGCCTGATACTATCATCATGCCTTATACGAGCGAGGTTTTAAATGCTAGAATTTTGGCAACAAGAGAAAATGAAAAAATTTCAGATTTAAAAGAAAATGAATTTGCTTATTTGCTTACAGGAAATACTTGTTTGGCCGGAGATGTGATGGGAGAATACGCCTTTAAAGAGGAATTAAAACGCGGAGATAGGGTGGTATTTTTAGATCAAATTCATTATTCTATAGTAAAAAACACAACTTTTAATGGCATAAGACTTCCAAATTTAATGCTTTTAAATTCCAAAAATGAACTTGAAATGATAAGAGAATTTTCTTACAAGGATTATTCTTTAAGAAATTAAAAATTTTTTTGGAAGAATAATTTTATTATTTCTTTTTAGCATAAAATATTTTTTAAACAACAAAATGAAAGTTTTGTTTTTTGAGCTTAAATATTTTATGCAACTTTTTTATAAAAACCTTATCAAGATACTATTTTATAGGCTTTTAAGGATAGATTCTATTTTTTCATATCAGGCAGATTTTTAAGAGAAATTCAGTTCCTTTTAAAACAAATCATACTAAGATAAATTAGTCAGAAATAAGGATTAAGAAGGAAAATTAGGTGTAATTTGCATAATATTATTTTGCAAATTATTTTAAATGGCAAATCTTCAAAAATTTGAATGAGTTAAAAATGGATTTAGAAAAACTAAGATTAGCTAGAAGTCTTTATTATCAGTGCTTAGGAGAACTTTTTGTTTTTTCATTTTCTGAAAATAGATTGTGCAATTTAAAAGCTTATTTAGAAGCTATGCAAGAAGGTTTATTTGATGAAGGTTTAAGAACGAGTTTTGAAATTTTACTCTGTAATTTAAAAGATGTGCAAGATCTTCAAGCATTTTATAAAGAATACGATGAGCTTTTTTTAGCACTTAAAAATACTATTCCTATGACTTTTTCTTACATAGAAGAAGGCTTTGAAAATTCAAAAGCATTGCTTAATGTGAGACAGATTTTAGCTAAAAGTAAAGTCCGCCGCAATGAAAAGATTTTTAAAGAAGCTGAAGATAGTGTAGGATTTTGTTTTATTTTGATGAGTGAATTTCTAAAAAACAAGGAAGATGAACTTGCTAAGGCATTGTTTGAAAAAGTCATCAATCAAGGCATTGATGAATTTTTAATGCTTATTTTTTCAAATTCAAGAGCAAAGCTTTATAAAGAGATAGCAAATATCGCTGCGCAGTTTATAGAATTTGAAAGATATTGTTTTGAACTTGAAAAACCTACCACAAAACCTTCTAAAAAAGTTCAAAATGATTTATCTCGTTCTGAATTTTTAAGAAGAGAAGCAAACAAACAAAGGAGATCTCGTGAAAAATCGCAGGGAATTTCTTAAAAAATCTGCCATTGCTTTGGGTACTGCAAGTCTTTTAGGCGGTGCAAGTATAGCTTTTGGGCAAGATGAAGAAAGAAAAGATCTTGTTAAGGGCAAAAGCAAAAAGAAAGAAGTGCTTTATCAAAGAAGTGCTAATTGGGAAAAATATTATATGAGGGCTGAATAATGTCAAGTATGAATGAAACTATCAAGCTTAATCGCCGTTCTTTTCTTAAAATGGCCGCGCTTTCAAGTTTGGCAAGTCCGTTGCTAGCTAGAAGTGAAACCTTAAGAGAAGCAAATGCGGATGAATTAAAAGAAGCTTATGAAGGAAGTCAAAAGATTAAGAGTGTATGTACCGCATGTTCTGTAGGCTGTGGAATTATCGCAGAGGTTCAAAACGGAGTGTGGTTACGTCAAGAAATCGCACAAGATCACCCTGTTAGCTCAGGAGGTCATTGCTGTAAGGGTTCTGATATGATCGATATGGTGCGTTCTCATGTGCGTTTAAAATATCCTATGAAAAAAGAAAACGGAGAATGGAAACGCATTTCTTACGAACAAGCTTTAAGTGAAATCGGAGAAAAGTTAGCGGGCTATCGCAAAGAAAATCCAGAAAGCGTTATGTTTTTAGGCTCTGCAAAACTAAATAATGAACAAGCTTATTATATAAGAAAATTCGCAGCATTTTTTGGAACTAATAATATAGATCATCAAGCTAGAATTTGACACAGCGCAACAGTCGCCGGTGTGGCGAATACATTTGGTTATGGCGCTATGACAAACCATCTTGGAGATATTCAAAGAAGTAAATGTATTATTATCATTGGAGCAAATCCAGCGGTAAATCACCCTGTAGGTTTTAGACACTTCTTAAAAGCAAAAGAAAAAGGTGCTAAGCTTATCGTTGTAGATCCTAGATTTACAAAGAGTGCAGCAAAAGCAGATATTTATGCAAGAATTCGTCCAGGTACTGATATTGCTTTCATGTATGGAATGTTAAAAATCATTTTTGATGAAGGTTTAGAAGATACAAAATACATCAATGAAAGAGTTTTTGGTATCGATAAAATTCGTGAAGAAGCTGCAAAATGGACTGCCGAAGAAGTAGAAAATGTAACAGGAATTTCTAAAGAACTCCTTATTCAAATCACTCATGAAGTAGCTAAAAATAAACCGACTACATTGATTTGGGCTATGGGTTTAACTCAGCATTCTGTAGGAACCTCAAATACCCGTTTAGCTCCTATAGTGCAAATGGTTCTAGGAAATATAGGTAAATTTGGTGGCGGGGTAAATATTTTACGCGGGCACGATAATGTACAAGGTGCTTCAGATATGGCCTGTTTGAGTGAAAATTTACCAGGTTATTACCCTTTAAATGAAGCGACTTGGAGATATTATGCTAAGATTTGGGGCGTTGATTATGAGTGGCTTTTAGGAAATTTCGTAAGTAAAGATTGGATGCATAAAACCGGACTTTCACTTGCTAGGTGGTGGGCTGCAGCTTTAAATGGCAAAGATGGAAATGATAAAGTGGATAATGCAGGAACGCCTTTAAAAGCTTTAGTGGTAATGGGAAATGGTATCACTTCAACTGCGCAACAAGCTAAAGTTAAGGAAGGTTTGGAAGCTTTAGAACTTTTAGTTTTGGCTGATCCTTTTGTAAATGAGGCGGGAATTATCGCAGAAAAAAAAGATGGAATTTATCTTTTACCTGCTGCAACACAGTTTGAAACAAGCGGAAGTGTAACAGCTACAAATCGTAGCGGACAATGGAGATTTAAGGTTATAGATCCACTTTATGAAAGCAAAGAAGATCAAGAAATTCTATTTGAGCTTGCTAAAAAGTTAGGTTTTTATGAGGACTTTACTAAAACCTTGCGTGATGAAAATGGTAAGATCGTTTGGCCTGAAAATGCTACAAGAGAAATTGCAAGAGCGGTTAGAAGTATAGGGCTTAATGGTTGGAGTCCTGAAAGACTTAAAAATCATACCTTGTATTGGGATAAATTCGATGAGGTAACTTTAGAGGGTAAAGATGAGTTAGCAGGTGAATACTACGGGCTTCCTTGGCCTTGTTGGACTGATAAACACCCAGGCTCACCAGTACTTTATAATACCGATATCGAAGTAGCAAAAGGCGGTATGGGCTTTAGAAATAATTTCGGACTTGAGTATCAAGGTGAAAATTTATTGGCTAAAAATGCTCCGATCAATTCGCCTATAGATACAGGCTATCCGCAAATCACTAAAGATAATATAGAAAAAGTTTTAGGTATTACCTTAAGCACTGAAGAAAAAGAAAAAATGGGCAAAACTTGGTCTTATGATGATAGCAATATCATAGCGACTAAATGTATGGAAAAAGGTATAGTTCCTTATGGAAATGCTAAAGCTAGAGCAGTGGTTTGGACCTTTAAAGATCAAATTCCACTTCACCGTGAACCGCTTCATTCTCCAAGAAATGATTTGGTGCAAAAATATCCTAGTTTTGAGGATCAAAAAGCGCTTTATCGTGTGGATACGAAATTTATCTCTGTGCAAAAGGCTAAGGATTATTCTAAAGAATTCCCACTCAACCTAGTTACAGCAAGACTTGTAAATTTAAATGGTGCAGGTATGGAAAATAGAGCTTCAATGTATCTTACTCGCTTGACACCTGAGATGTTTTGTGAGATAAATCCTGAGCTTGCAAGCGAGCAAAAAATTAAAGCAGGGGATATGATTTGGGTACATTCTCCAGAAGGAACTAAAATTCATGTGAGAGTAAAGCTCAATCCAGGTGTAGCAAAAGATATGATTTTCTTACCTTTCCATTTTACAGGTGTGATGCAAGGTGTGGATTTAACACACAATTTCCCTAAAGGAACTAAACCTTATGCAAGTGGAGAAAGTGCAAATACAGTTACAAATTATGGTTATGACATTATGTGTCAAATTCCTGAAACCAAGGGCGGCTTATGCCGTATCTCAAAAGATGGGGTGTAAAAGATGAGTAAGGTAAATTTTGCAAATTTAGAAAAAGAACGCTTGAAATTCTTTTGTGACAATGAGCGTTGTATTGATTGTAATGGATGTTCGGTAGCTTGTGATGAAGCGCATGAGCTTCCTATCAATATCCGTCGTCGTCGTGTCATCACCCTTAATGAAGGGGTACAAGGAAAAGAAGTTTCTACTTCGATTTCTTGTATGCATTGTGATGATGCACCTTGTGCTATAGTTTGCCCTGTGGATTGTTTTTATATCCGTGCAGATGGTATTGTTTTACACGATAAAGAAATTTGTATAGGTTGTGGTTATTGTCTTTACGCTTGTCCTTTTGGTGCTCCACAATTTCCAAAAGATAGCGTATTTGGTAACAAAGGCATTATGGATAAATGTACGATGTGTGCAGGTGGACCTGAAAGTACAAATTCGGAAAAAGAAAGAGAGCTTTATGGACAAAATCGTATTGCTGAAGGAAAAGTGCCTGTATGTGCAGCTATGTGCTCAACTAAAGCACTTTTAGTAGGTGAAAGCTCTAAGATAGAAGAAATTTATCATAGTAGATTGCAAAGTAGGGGTTATGGAATTGCTAATCCTTCGCAAAGTATAGAATGGAAAATTGCTTACATAGGAAAGGAACGCTTATGAAAAAAATATTGATAACACTTTTAAGCACTTTTGTAAGTTTGTTTGCCTATGGCAGTGAACGAATGGGACAAGATACACAAATTTGGGATTTTCATCGTATTACAAATATTCCAAATTATGATACTTTTGGTAAGCTTTGGACAACTTTGCAAGGTGAGTATATAGCTACTATAGCTTTGATTGCAATCATTGCAGTTCTTTCAGCTTTTGCTTTGCATTATATGGTGATAGGTCCAAAACAATTTTCTCATGATGGAAAGAAAATTTATGCCTTTTCTTTATTTGAAAGAATTTTTCATTTTATCGCGGCTATTTCGTGGGTGATTTTGGTACCTACGGGTTTTGTGATGATGTTTGGTGCAACTTTTGGAGGCGGCGTATTTGTAAGAGTATGTAAAAACTTACATGCTTTTGCAACGATTTTATTTATCATTTCTATCATTCCTATGTTTTTATGGTGGATAAAAAGAATGCTTCCTGCTAGTTATGATATCAGATGGATGATGATAGTGGGTGGTTATCTAAGCAAGGTAAAGCGCCCTGTTCCTGCGGGTAAATTTAACTTTGGGCAAAAGTCTTGGTATTATATTGCCGTGTTTGGTGGATTTTTGATGATTATTACAGGCGGCTTTATGTATTTCCTTGATTTTAATTCTACTGCTATTCAAGGTCTTTTTGGTTTAACACAAATTGAGCTTTTAAGACTTTCAGCTATTATTCATAATTTCTTAGGAATCATTTGTGCAGTATTCTTTGGAATTCACATTTATATGGCGGTATTTGCCATTAAAGGAAGTATTCATTCTATGGTAAGTGGATATAAAGAAGAAGAAGAGGTTTATATCTTGCATAGCTATTGGTATAAAGAATTAAGCAGCAAAAAACAAATCGAACCTAGTTTTTCTTACGATCCTAATGTAAAAATTTAAATTTTACTCTGTGAAAATCTTTTAAAATTTTTAGGAGATTTTCACAAATTTTTAAGTCCAAAATTTATAAAAAATACTTTTAATTATCAAAAATGCATAAAATGAAATGCCTATATTTTCATATATTTCTTATAATTATATTTTTTTGATATAATACTTTTATAATTTTAATTTATACTAAAGAGATGACAATGGAACCCTTATTTACAACTCAAATTTTAAAATACAAAGGCAAAGATTTATTTACTTGTGATGATACTTTAGTGCGTGAAATCAAGCTTGAAATTTTTATCAATGATGAAAAAGTAGGCGCTTTAATGGCAACTCCTGTAGATGAGCAAGCTTTAGCAGTAGGATACTTAATGAGTGAAAATATCATTGCTAAGGTATCTGATATAAAGAGTATAGAAACTAAAGATGATGGCATGAGTGTGCATATCAAAGCTAAGATTGATAAAGAAAATCTAGCCAAGCTGAATGCCGAAGGTGTGGTGATAAGTGGTTGTGGTAGAGCTCATACGGCCAATATTGACCCACAAAGCATAGAAGCAAGTAAAATTACAAGTGAGGCAAAATTTAATAAAGATGAAATTTTAAAACAAATGAGTGAATTTTATACTCAATGCGATCTTTACGAAAAAACAGGTTGTGTGCATACAGCTAAACTTTTTGTTGATAAAGACACTTTTTTTATAGGCGAGGATATAGCCCAACACAATACCATAGATAAAGCCTTAGGAAAGGCAAGGCTTGCAGGAGTAGAGCTTAGTAAATGTTTTTTAATGGTTAGCGGAAGACTAAGTTCTGAAATGGTGGCTAAAGCAGTGATGCATAAAATTCCTGTTCTTATTTCGCGTACAGCCCCTACTTGTTTAGGTGTGATGATAGCAAGAAAATTTGATTTAACGCTTTGTGGCTTTGCAAGGGGTGAAAATATCAATATTTATAGTGGAGAAAATAGAATCAATGGATAAAAATAAAGAAATACTAGCTTATATGAAAGAGCTTTTAAATAGCAATGAAAAGCTTGATTGTGGAACGGCTTTTAAAATCGCTAAAAAATTTGATGTAGCTATAGAAGAGATAGGTAAAATAGCAGATATCAATGGAATTCGCATTGATAATTGTGAGCTTGGGCAATTTGGCCATCTTGATTTTGAAAAAGCAAAAATAGAAGTTTTAAGAAGTGTAGAATCTAGCTTGGACGAAAAGCGTAAAATTTTTTGTAAAGATGCAAGAAATATTGCCAAAGAGGGTTGTGGATTAAAATCCATGCGTTCTGCTTTAAAAGCATATAAAATCGATGTAAAATATTGCCAACTTGGTTGTTTTAAAGAAAAAAAAGGCAAGCAGTTTGTAGTTAGGACTAAGACTTGGATAGAAAATGCAGACGGAGATTTGCTTTTTGGAAAAGGAAAAACCGAGCTTTTAGAACTCATAGGACAAACAGGAAGTTTGCTTCATGCTTCAAAACTTATGGGGATAAATTATAAAAAAGCTTGGATGCATTTACAAGTTTTACAAAAAAATTCTCAAGAAATTTTAGTAAGTTCAAGACAAGGTCGCTCTAAAGAGTCAGGCACTAAACTTACACCAAGGGCTATGGAGCTTATGGAAAATTATGCTACTTTGCAAAAAGATATCGAAGAATATGCCAATAAGCGTTTTAAAGAATTATTTTTTAAGCATAAAAAATAATTGCTAGGTTTGGTTTTGTAATTTTAAATGCAAGTAATTTTAATAAACTTGCATCTTTCCTTGATTTAAAGACAAAAAAAGCAAGAAAGTATTATTATTTTGTTTATTAAATGAAGGAGAAATAATGAGAATTGATTGTAGAAATCTCGAGTGTCCTAAGCCTATTGTTGAGACAAAAAAAGCACTCCAAAATCTTCAAAATAATGAAATTTTAGAAATTGTATTAAATTCTGTTATTTCTAAAAATAATGTTTTGAAATTTTTAACTTCTTTGAATTTGCATGCTGATGTTGAAGAAAATAATAATGAATTTTATATAAGAGTAAAAAAACAAGAACTCGATTTTTCCAAAGCTAGTACAGATGAATATAATGTTTTATTTTTAAAGACAGACAAAGTAGGCGATGGCAAATTAGGAGAAAATTTACTTGTAGGTTTTTTAAGTACTTTAAAAAATGTAGAAAATATCCCGAGTAAAATTCTTTGTGTCAATGAAAGTGTTTTTATCAATGTAGATGAGGGTCATAGAGCTCATTTGGCAATGAAAGAACTTGAAAAATTAGGTGTTGAGATTATAAGCTGTGGAGCTTGTTTAGAATTTTTTGGAAAAAGCAAGGAGCTTAAGATAGGAAGCATTGGCAATGCTTATGAGATTTTAAATGAGCTTTGTGGCAAGGCAAAAATCATCACTTTATAAGGAAAATATGGAATACAAAAACCAGAATCTAACACACTTTGTAAAAGCAGCAGGTTGAGCAGCGAAATTAAGCCCGGGTGGTCTTAAAACAATTTTAAATTTCATGCAAACAAGCCCAGCTTTACTCAGTGATATCGGCAATAATGAAGACGCAAGTGTTTTTCAAATTAGTCCTGAATTAGCCTTAGTGCAAACGCTTGATTTCATCACACCTATAGTAGATAGTGCTTATCATTTTGGTGCTATTGCTGCAGCCAATGCTTTAAGTGATGTGTTTGCTATGGGTGCAGAGGTGATTAATGCTTTAAATATAGTGGGTTTTGATACTTGCCATCATGAATTAAATGTCTTGCAAGAATTATTACAAGGTGCAAATGACAAGGTTCAAGAATGTGGTGGCATTATCGTTGGTGGACATACTATAGAAAGTGGTGAGCTTTTTTTTGGACTTAGTGTAACAGGAAAGGTACACCCTAAAAAATTTATTGCTAATAATACCGCTAAAGAAGGGGATTTGATTCTTTTAACCAAGCCTCTAGGGACGGGTATTTTAAGTACAGCTTTAAAAGCTCAAATGTTAGAAGAAAAACATTTAGATCGTATGCTTGAAAGCATGATGGGTTTAAATTATAAATCCAGTCAAATTGCACTTCGTTTCGGGGTTAATGCCATGAGTGATGTTACAGGTTTTGGTTTTTTAGGGCATTTAAGAGAGATGTTAAATGATAGCATTTCATTTACAGTTTTTAAAAATGAACTTCCTTATTTAGAGGGTGTGAAAGAATATTTTGATATGGGTTTGATTCCTGGTGGAGCTTATAAAAATTTAGATTTCATTCAAGAGTTTTATCCTAATTTAAATGAGGAAGATTTGCTGCTTTGTGATCCTCAAACTTCAGGAGGACTCTTAATCGCTATAGAAGAGAAAAAAGCTTTAGAATGTCTTAAGGCTTTAGAAGATGAAAATATTAAAGCTAAAATTGTTGCCAAAGCAGTAGCTAAACAAGATGATAGATTTATATTTTCTTAATTTTTGTTACTTATATACTCATAAAAACTTTTTTTAATCTTTTTTTATACATTTTTTAAAATTTAAAATATCATTTTTATTTTATCTGTAATATCATTTTTATTTAGAATACTATTTTATCCTTAGGAGATGTAAAAATGATACAAAAGTCCTTAGCTTTAGCTGAAGAATTACAAGGAAAAATAGAAGCAAACATTTCGAATTCTGAAAAAGAATTCCATGCTAAAATGCAAAAGCTTCTTAATAATCCTGAAAATAAAGTCATGCTAATCGAATTGCTTGACCGTTCTTTTAGATGTAAAGATAAAAGAGCAAGTTTTGAGCTTATCGAACATACTTTAAATAAATATGGTATAGCAGATTTTTTTAGCGCTTTTGAGAAATTCTTGCTCTTTAGCTTTTTAAATTTTGGTAAATTTGCACCTAATTTAAGCGTTCCATTTTTTGTAAAGCATTTAAGAGAAGATACTAAAGCTATGGTTTTGGATGCAAATCCTAGTGTTTTAGAACCTCATATGCGTAAAAGAAAAGATCAAGATAATATCACTTTAAATGTGAATTTAATCGGTGAAGAGGTTTTGGGTGAAGCAGAAAGCAAATACCGCATTCAAAAATATGAAGAAGCTTTAAAATCAAGCTATATTACTTATATTTCGATTAAAATCACTACTATTTTTTCACAAATTAATATTATTGACTTTGAATACTCCAAGGATGAAGTGGTTAAAAGACTTGATCATCTTTATGCTTTAGCCTTAGAAGAAGAAAAAAAGCAAGGCGTGAGCAAATTTATCAATCTTGACATGGAAGAATTTAGAGATTTAGAACTAACCGTTGCTGCTTTTATGGAAAGTGTTTCTAAATTTGATATTAAAGCGGGTATTGTTTTGCAAGCTTACATACCTGATTCTTACGAGTATCTTAAAAAACTTTTTGCTTTTTCAAAAGAAAGAGTTTTAAAAGGAATGAAGCCTATTAAAATTCGCTTTGTAAAAGGTGCAAATATGGAAAGCGAAGAGACGATCGCAAGTCAAAGAGGATGGGAGCTTCCTACTTTCTATAAAAAAATAGACACAGATAGTAACTACAACAAAATGCTAGATTTTGTTTTAGAGGGAGATAATTATAAATATATCAATGTAGGTATCGCAAGCCACAATATCTTTGAAATCGCTTATGCTTACACACGCATCAGTGAAGCAGGAGCTCTTGATTCTTTCACTTTTGAAATGCTTGAAGGTATGAGTTTGCAATGTTCTTATGAATTATCTAAAATGCATGATTTAATTCTTTATGCACCTGTTTGTGATGAAGCACATTTTAATAATGCCATTGCTTATCTTGTAAGACGCCTTGATGAAAATACAAGTGAAGATAATTTCATGAGATATTTTTTCAATCTCAAAGTTGGAGATAATAACTGGAATGTGCAAAAAGAGCTTTTCTTAAAATCTTTAGAAGGTATTAAAACACTTGATAATAGCACACACCGCACCCAAGATAGAAACAAAGCCCCAAATATAGTAAGTGCTTATGAAAGTGGAGTATTTAATAACGAAAGCGATACTGATTTTATTTTGCCACAAAATAGAGCATGGGCTAAAGTCATAAGAGCTAAATATGAAAATTTAGAAAATTATGATGTAATGCCTGTAATCGGAGATTTAGAATTTGATAAAAATACTTTAAATGTTTTAGAAGTTAAAGATAAAATTAAAGATAGAGTGATAGGAAAAGCTTATTTAGCAGGTGAAAATGAAATTAAAAAAGCTCTTGAAGTAGCTAAAAATTCTAATTTTAAAAATACAAGTTTTGATGAAATTCATGCTATTTTAGCTAAGGCTGCAAATTTGATGAGAGAGCGTCGTGGGGATTTGATAGGTTTGGCTGCGCTTGAGGTGGGAAAAACTTTCTTAGAAATTGATCCAGAAGTAAGCGAAGCTATCGATTTTACTGAATTTTATCCGCATTCTCTAAAGGTTTTAAGAGAGCAAAATAAAAATACTCAATTTAGCCCTAAAGGCATAGGGGTAACTATAGCTCCTTGGAATTTCCCTATAGGTATTTCAGTTGGAACTATAGCAGCACCATTAGCAGCGGGCAATGTCGTAATTTATAAGCCTTCTTCGCTTTCAACTTTAACAGGCTATATGCTTTGTAAATGTTTTTGGGATGCAGGAATTAGCAAAGATGCTTTGATTTTCTTACCTTCAAAAGGAAGCGATATTTCTAAATATTTACTTGTTGATGAAGCAGTGAAATTCTCTATTCTTACAGGTGGAGAAGATACGGCTTATGCTATGCTTAAAGCAAATCCTACCTTACTTTTAAGCGCTGAAACGGGTGGTAAAAATGCTACGATTGTTTCTAAATTTGCAGATCGTGACAGCGCGATTAAAAATATCATCCATTCTGCTTTTAGCAACAGCGGTCAAAAATGCTCGGCTACTTCTTTGCTTGTTTTAGAAGAAGAAGTTTATGAAGATGAAGAATTTAAAAAGACTTTAGTAGATGCAGCTGCTTCTATGGCTGTAGGAAATCCTTTTGAATTTAAAAATAAATTAGGTGCATTAGCAGATAAGCCTAGCGCTAAAGTAGAAAAAGCCTTAAATGAATTAGCGCCTTATGAAGAATGGGCTTTAAAACCTCAATTTTTAGAAAACAATCCTTATTTGATGACTCCAGGGATAAAATACGGTACCAAAAAAGGTGATTTCACTCATATGAATGAGCTTTTTGTACCGATTTTAAGTGTAATGAAAGCAAAAGATTTAAAAGAAGCTATAGAGATAGTCAATTCAACAGGCTATGGTCTTACTGCAGGGTTTGAGAGCTTAGATGAAAGAGAATGGGAGTATTTTCACACTCATATAGAAGCAGGAAATATCTATATCAATAAGCCTACAACAGGAGCTATAGTGCTTCGCCAACCTTTTGGTGGAGTGAAAAAATCTGCTATAGGTTTTGGTAGAAAAGTGGGAATTTATAATTATATAACCCAGTTTTTAGATATAAACACAAATGAAGCTGATGAAAATTTACTCAGCAACGAACTTGTCAAAGCTTTGGAAAAAATAGATCTTAATACAAATGAAGAAAACAAAAAAGCTTTAAACAATGCTATTTTGATGGCAAAATCTTATGCGTATCATCACAGAAATGAATTCAGTGTTTCAAAAGATTATGTCAATATCCGTGGCGAGGACAATCTCTTTTCTTATACTAAGATTAAAAATTTAGCTTTTAGGGTGTGCGAGAATGATAATTTACAAGATATTTTAGGGGTTATCATCGCGGCTAATATCTTAAATATCCCATTGAGCGTGAGCTATGAAGAAAACGATAAAATTTCTTTAGTAAAAGAACTTTGTAAAGCTATAAATCTAAACCTTGAAATCACAAATGAAAGCAAAGCTCAATTTGTTTCAAGATTGAAGAATTTTGAGAGAATTCGCTATCATGGAAAAGTGAGTGTGGAAGATGAAATTTATCAAGAAGCGGCAAAAGAAGCTAAGATTATCATCAGAGAAAAACCATTATTAAATGGTCGTTTTGAGCTTTTATTTTATCATAATGAAAAAGCTTTAAGTATATCTTTCCATCGCTATGGAAATTTAGGCATTAGAGCGCTAAATCATTAAACTAAGGAGTAAAAATGGAAACAGTTCAAATTAATACCCCCATAGCGATAATGTTTGTGGCATACGCCGCTTTGATGCTTTATATAGGTTTTTATTTTTATAGACAAAATAAAAATACAGAGGATTATTTCCTAGGTGGGCGTTCTTTAGGTCCAGTAGTTTCTGCGTTAAGTGCAGGAGCTTCTGATATGAGCGGTTGGCTTTTGATGGGTTTGCCAGGGGCTTTGTATGCAAGTGGACTTATAGAGAGTTATATTGCTATAGGGCTTAGCATCGGAGCTTTATTGAATTGGAGTTTTGTAGCAAAAAGACTTAGAATTTATACAAGTGTGATTGCAAATTCTATTACAATACCTGATTATTTTGAAACAAGATTTGACGATGATAAGCATATCTTGCGTATAGTTTGTGCGATCGTTATTCTGATATTTTTCACCTTTTATGTTTCATCAGGACTTGTGGGTGGAGCAAAATTATTTGAAGCGACTTTTGGTATAAGATATGAATACGCACTTACCACAGGAACACTTATCATTGTTGCTTATACTTTCTTAGGCGGATATAAAGCAGTTTGTTGGACGGATATGCTTCAAGGACTTTTGATGATGGGTGCATTGATTGTCGTTCCTGCTGTTATGCTTTATCATCTAGGTGGTTTTGGTGAGGCTATGACTGTTATAGAAGAAATCAAGCCTAATGCTTTATCTATGGGTGAGGGCATAGGAGCGTTAAGTATCGTTTCCGCGCTTGCTTGGGGCTTAGGATATTTTGGACAACCTCATATTTTGGTACGTTTTATGTCTATTCGTTCTACCAAAGATATCCCTACGGCTACATTTGTAGGAATTTCTTGGATGGTGATTTCTTTGATAGGTGCTTGTTTTATAGGACTTTTAGGGATTGCTTATGTGCACAAATTTGAGCTTACTCTTCAAGATCCTGAAAAAATCTTTATTGTGATGTCACAACTTTTATTTAATCCATGGATAGCAGGTATTTTACTCAGTGCTATTTTGGCTGCTATTATGAGTACGGCAAGTTCGCAACTTCTTGTATCAAGTTCTACTATAGCAGAGGATTTTTATAAAAGAATTTTCAACAAAGAAGCATCCAATAAAACTGTGATGAATTTGGGAAGAATCGGTGTTTTATTGGTGGCATTAGTTGCTTTTGTGATTTCAACAGATAAAGAATCAAGTGTTTTAAGTATCGTAGCTTATGCATGGGCGGGATTTGGGGCAAGTTTTGGTTCTGTAATGCTTTTCTCTTTATTTTGGAGTAGAATGACAAGAATAGGAGCGATTTTAGGGATGATAACAGGAGCTGCTGTGGTTGTTCTTTGGAAAAATTATCTAGCAGAGCTCTTTAATTTCCCTATTTATGAGATAGTTCCAGGATTTGTAGCTGCTTCAGCAGTGATAATCATCGCAAGTTTGCTTACTAAAGTTCGCCCAGGAACTAAAGCTGCATATGAAAGAATGCTAAAAGAACTTTAAGATTATTTAAAAATGAGGATATTTGTTTCAATATCCTCTAAATTTCCTGCTTTTTTATTTATCCAAATTTAACTTATAAAACTTACAAAATTTTTTTAGTAATAAAATATATTTGAAAAAATTTCGAAATTTGATTTGTATTGATGAAATTGTATTTGCTCTAGTTTTTGAGATTAAAACTAGAGCTAAATTTTAAGGCTTTTGGATTAAAAATCGAAGCGTTGGACCATTTTGATCGATTTCAAGAATTTTAAAGCCACGATTTTTTGCATCTTGAGGTATAGAATTGATACTTTGTGGACAATCACAAAGCACTTCTAGAATTTCTCCACTTTTAAGTTGTGGTAAAGCATCTAGTGTAGCAATAGCAGGATAAGGACAAGCTTCACCTTCTAAATTTAAAGTATAAGTAATTTTCATTTTTTATCCTTTTTGGTTTAGTTTTTGAAAGAAGTGTTTTTTATAAAATAAAACACAAGCAAACATTAAAATAAAAAGAGCTAGATTTATGAAAAATCCACCTAAATTTCCAAATTCATTGAGTAAGTTAATTTTTACACCCTCTTTAAAAGCGCTAGGTAAAGAGTCATAAGTTAGAGCTAAAATCATCGTTCCTATCACATTTGCAATACCTACTATCATAAAATGACTTTGTCCCTCACAAGCACGATAAGTCCATCCGCATTCACAACCTCCTGCGAAAACTATACCAAAACCAAATAAAAATGCCCCAATGGCCACTGCGGGAGAGAGTTCGATGAGTTTGCTATTGTGTCCATGTAAAATGAAAGCAAAAGCGATCAAAGAAGCGATTATCATACCGATTAAAGCACCTTTTACAGCATTTTCTCTGCCAAACAAGAACAAATCTCTAAAGCAAGCAGTAAAGCAAATTTGTCCCCTAGAGATGATAAAACCAAATGCAAAGCCAAAAATGAGTGCTAAAGCTAAAAGACTTTGTTTGCTTTGTGTGCTTATATTACCATTAACAAGCACAAGATAAAACACCCATATTAAAAAGGCTACAAAAAGAATACTACCTAAAACAAAATGAAATTTCGCACGCGAGTTTTGTTTGAGCAAAGGAATGTTTTCTTTATTTGCACATTGTAATTTTGCTTTAGGTTTAAAAAAGGAAGTGTTACAAAGTTTTACACCAAGATAAATTCCCAAAACCATAAAAACACCAAAAAACCAAGTATGTAATGAAAAATAAGGTAAGCCTGTAAAAAAATTTGCCAAGTTACACCCAAAGGCAAGTCTTGCGCCATAGCCTGAAAGAATTCCGCCTACTATAGCTTGAAAGATTCTTATATTGCTAGCAGGTAAGCGAAATTTGACTTTATTAGCCCAAAGTGCAGCGATTAAACAACCTATAAACATGCCTATAAGCATGATTCCATCGGTTCTTGTTAAAGGAGTGCCATTTAAATTTTGCTTTTGATAATAAGAATATCCATTCAAATCCATACCCAAAAGCTCTAAAAATTCTCCACCCCAACGCGTCATTTCTCCCGTAACAGCCCAAACACCGCCAAAAATTCCAAAGTATACTGCACTTAAAATTCCAAGCGTTATCATAGCGCGGGAATTGTCCCAAAAATTGATTAAGTATTTTTGTTTGAAAGAATTCAAAGAAGTTCCTAAATATCGTAATCATCAAACCTTGATGCTAAAAAAAGAGTGAGATTATAACTTAATTTTAAACTAAAGTCAAAAATTAGCGATGCTTTGATAAAATTTGAAAATTTATTTTGTTTTTCATTTAAAAGTAGTTATAATTATAACTTTGGAAGATTAGCGTATCTGGTGATTGCCACTGACTTCAAATCAGATGAAAGGGTAGTTGACTATTCTTTGGGGAGTTCGATTCTCTCATCTTCTCGCCGTAAAATTTAAGGAAAATAATGAGTAAAGCAGATATTATTGTTGGAATTCAATGGGGTGACGAAGGTAAAGGTAAGGTAGTAGATAAATTATGTGAAAATTATGACTATGTGTGTCGCAGTGCAGGAGGGCATAATGCAGGACATACTATTTGGGTAAATGGTGTAAGATACGCACTTCATCTTATGCCAAGTGGTGTTTTGCACCCAAGGTGTATCAATGTGATTGGCAATGGGGTTGTGGTATCTCCTGAAGTTTTAATCGCTGAAATGGCTCAATTTGAAAATTTAAAAGGTAGATTGTATATTAGTGATAGAGCGCATTTGAATTTAAAACACCATTCTTTGATAGATATTGCCAAAGAAAAACTCAAAGGTAAGGATGCTATAGGTACAACAGGCAAAGGTATAGGGCCTTCTTATGCAGATAAAATTAATCGCACTGGACATAGAGTAGGAGAACTTTTAGATCCTCAAAGACTTCACAATGCTTTAATGAAAGATTTTGAAGCAAATAAAAATTATTTAGAATTTTTAGGGATTGAAATTCCAAATTCAGATGAATTGCTTAGTGATTTAAAACGCTTTAGTGAGATTTTAACTCCGTTTATAACAGATACTACAAGAATGCTTTGGAAAGCTTTGGATGAAGATAAAAAAGTACTTTTAGAAGGAGCGCAAGGCTCTATGCTTGATATAGATCATGGAACTTATCCTTATGTAACAAGCTCAAGTACAATTTCAGCAGGTGCTCTAACAGGTCTTGGCTTAAATCCTAAAGAAGTAGGTTCTATCATAGGTATAGTAAAAGCTTATACCACGCGCGTTGGAAATGGAGCTTTTCCTACTGAAGATAAGGGTGAGAGTGGAGAAAAAATAGCTCAAATAGGTAAAGAAATAGGCGTAAGCACAGGACGCAAAAGGCGCTGCGGTTGGTTTGATGCTATTGCGGTAAAATATACTGCAAGACTAAACGGCTTAGATGCTTTATCTTTAATGAAGCTTGATGTTTTAGATGGTTTTGAAAAGGTAAAAATTTGCCGTGCTTATGAGTATAAGGGCATGGAAATTGATTATATTCCAAGTGATTTAGAAAATGTTAAGCCTATTTATGAAGAAATGGATGGATGGGATAAGGTTTTTGGTATAAAAGATTATGATTTATTGCCTGAAAATGCTAAAAAATATATCGCAAGGTTAGAAGAACTTTGCGGTGTGAAAATAAAATACATTTCAACAAGCCCTGAAAGAGACGATACTATCATTTTATGAAAAGTAAATACAATAGCGTTGTTAAGGTAAGAAAACAACAGCTTGATAAAGCACAAAGCAATCTTAATGCAGCAAAGCAAAGACAGATTGAAAATGAAAGAATTTATGAGCTTTCGCGTAAAGAATGTGAAAGCTTATCTGTTTTACCCAGTTCGGGTTCTATTGCAGAACTGAGATCAAATTTAACTATGGCTCAGGTGGGTAGGGATGCTTTAGCAAGAGCTAAAGAAAAGGTTGAGTTATCTAAAAAAGAGATGAATCACTATCAGTTTTTATATCAAAAAGCCCATTTAGATTATGAAAAAATCAAAGTTTTAGAAGCTGAAGAAATCAAACAAAAACAAAAAGAGCTTGCTAAAATTGAAGAAAAATTTTTAGATGAAATTGCTATCACTCGTTTTTTTAAAGGAGAAAAAAATGTATAAGAAAATTTTATTTTTAGCTTTTTTCATAAGTTTAGTTTGGGGAGCTGAGCAAGATTGCGAGCAATATTTTGAGGCTAGAAAAGCACAGCTTGAGCTTCAAACAAGGGAATTTGATGAAGCAAGACAAGCTTTGGAGGCTTATAAGGCTTCTTTTGAAGCTTTGCAAAAAGAAAGACTTGAAAATTTAAATAAAAGAGAAGCTGAAGTAAATGCGACTTTGGCGCAGATTGAAAACTTAAAAGCACAAAATGCAAAACTTTTAGAAGAACAAGAAAAAATTTTAAATTCTATCAATGAAAAAACAGAAGGTAGAATTAAAGAAATTTATTCACAGATGAAAGATACCGCAATAGCTGATGTTTTAACTCAAATGGATGCTGAAGATGCGAGCAAGATTATGCTGTCTTTGGAGTCTAGAAAAATTTCAGGGGTGCTTTCTAAAATGGATCCTGTAAAGGCGAGTGAATTGACCTTATTGCTAAAAAATATGGACAATAATAAAAGCAATTAAAAATTTATTTTTTTAACATTCTTTTACCAAAAATATATTATTATTTCAAAATTATTAGTGAAAAGGCTTGAAAATGCGTATAAAATTGCCCCATGTACCTTATATTACAAATAAAATAATGTTGGATATTATACATTCTTCTTTTGTTGAAATTAAAGATAATATAGAAAAACTAAATCCTTGTATCAAACAAATTTTAGAAGACGATCTTATGAATGAAAGAAAGCTAGATGAAAGGGCTAAAGAGCTTTTAGAACAACAAGAAGATGAAATGGAGCTTATGCAAGTAGATCGTAAGAATATGTTTTGGCTTGTTAAGAAAAAATTAGCTCCTGAATTTGGCGTGATTTTAAATTCTGAAGATAGACATAATCACTTAGCGCATAAAATTTTAGAAGAACTTGTCGAAAATGATTATATTAACTTTGTGGTAAGTGAAAATAGAGTAAAAAATTTGATTTTTGCTAGTATAGATGATTATCTTAAAATTTATGAAAAGTTAGAAGATGAGGTTTATGAAAAAATAAGCAATTATAAAACAAAACCTGTTCCAGGCAGTGAGGAATATGAGCTTATTTTTGAAAAACTTTACCAAGAAGAGCTTAGAAAAAAAGGAATGTTTTAAAATCATGAAAGCTTATATTTATGTAGAAAACGATATTTTTTTAACTGCTAAAGCTTTTGGCAAGGGTGGCACTTTTTTCGGTGAACTTGTATTTAATACTTCTTTAACAGGTTATCAAGAGATAATATCTGATCCTTCATACGCGGGACAATTTATCATTTTTTCTATGCCTGAAATAGGCATTGTAGGAACCAATGAAAACGACAACGAAAGTAAAGAAATTTTTGCAAGTGGCGTTTTAATGAGAGAATTAAGTCCTACTTTTTCAAACTTCCGTGCTCAAAAAAGTCTACAAGAATATCTAGAAGAAAATAAAAAAATAGGAGTTTATGGGCTAGATACTCGTTACTTGGTAAAAATGATAAGAGACAGTGGAAATTTAAGAGCAGTTATCTCAACTGAAATCTCTAACAAAGAAGAATTAAAAGCTGCTTTAGAAAAATCTGCAAAAATAGATGAAATCAATTTTGTAAAAGAAGTAAGTACTAAAAAATCTTACATTCATGATCATGGAGTTTGGAATAGTGCTACTCAAAGTTACAACAAGGCTTCAAAAAATACAAAAAAAGTTGCTGTTATTGATTATGGTGTGAAAGCAAATATCCTTAATGAGCTTGTAGAAGTGGGTTTAGAGGTAGAAGTTTTTCCTTATGATACTAAAGCAGAAGAGCTTATCAAGCTTTACCAAAAGGGTCAAATTCAAGGCGTATTTCTTTCAAATGGCCCAGGAGAGCCAAAAATTTTAAAACAAGAAATTGCCGAAATCAAAAAAATGGCCGAGGCTAAAATTCCTATGCTTGGAATTTGTTTAGGACATCAGCTTTTAAGCAATGCTTTTGGTTATGAAACTTATAAAATGAAATTTGGGCAACATGGAGCCAATCATCCTGTGATCAATTTAGAGAACAAAAGCGTTGAAATCACTGCTCAAAATCATAATTACAATGTTCCTGAAGAGCTTTGTGAAGTAGCAATTATCACACACAGAAATCTTTTTGGGGATAATGTCGAGGGTGTAAGATACAAAGACTATCCTATTATTTCGGTACAGCACCATCCTGAAAGTTCATCAGGTCCACACGAGAGTAAATACATCTTTAAAGAATTTATGAATCTAATGTGAGCCTTCCCTTTGAATTTTGACTTTTTGGCTATATTTAGTGTAGCCTTTTTATCAAGTTTTGGGCATTGCTATTCTATGTGTGGGGGATTTATTTTAGCTTTTATGAATTTAAATTCCACTCATAAAAATTTATTTTTATTAACTTTCATTTATCAATTATTTAGAATTTTTTCCTATATTTTACTAGGAATAATCTTTGGAATGTTTGGGAATTTATTAGCTATAAATACTAAAATTCAGAGTTTATCCTTTTTTGTGCTCGGTATATTTATGGTGATTTTGGGTTTTTCTTTAATTTTTAGAGGTAAAATCCTTGCTTTTATCGAAAATCGCACTTTTTTTGATTATTTTGCAAAAAAGATTATTAAAAAATCTATGAGTTTTAAGGGTGTAAAATCAGCAGTTGTTTTGGGTTTTGCAAATGGATTTGTTCCCTGTGGCTTGGTGTATTTTTTTCTAGCCAATGCAATGAGTAGGCAAAATCTTACAGAAAGTATTTTAGTTATGTTAGTTTTTGGTCTTTCTACTCTTCCAGCAATGCTTTTTTTTGCTAAATTATCGCAGTATTTGAGCGTATTTTTGAAAAAAGTATTTAATTATTTGTCCTATCTTATTATTATTGTTTACGGGATAGGTTTGGCTTATACAGGTTTTAAGGCTTTTTAAATGACAAATTCGGTTGCTGAACAAATTTCAAGCGCAATAGAAAAGAATGTAATTTCTTTTAAGATTGATTTGCAAGGTGTGATTACGAGTGTAAATAAAAAACTTTGCGATATAAGCGGTTATGTTGAAAAAGAGTTAATCGGACAGCACCATTTTATTTTAAAACATCCTGATGTTAAAGAGAGTTATGTAAATGAACTTTTAACAAAAGCTTGGCAAAAAGAATCTTACCGAGTAGTTTTTAAAGATGTTGATAAACAGGGCAAGGTTTTTTATCTTGATGCACTTTTGATTCCTATTGTAGATAAAAAGGATGATGTAAACGAAATTATTGCTTTGTCTTACGATATCACTAATTTTTTTAAGTTAAATGAGGAACTCACTCTAAATCATGCTAAATTGCGCGAAATTAGTGTAAATCTTGAAAAAATAGCCAAAGAACGCAAGGAAGATTTTATAAAATTAAATAAGGATTTCGAACATAAGCTCAAAGTATCTTTGGATAAAAATGAAAAAGATATGAAAAAAATTTATGAAGAGATTTTAAATTCTTCTATGGAGCAGATGATTAACGATATTGCTCATCAGTGGAGACAACCTTTAAATGAACTTGGTATTGCTATGTTTCAAATGAAACAAAAAGTTCAAGATGAGGAGGGTTTTTCTAAATTTTATTTACAATCTAAAAGTACAATTAAATATATGTCAGAAACAATTGATACTTTTAGAACCTTATTTAAAAAAAATGAAAAAAATCATGTTTCTTTAAAAAAGGTTTTAAATGAAGCAATCGAAATTGCTTTTGAAAGCTTAGAGAAACATCAGGTTAATGCTCAAATAATCTCAAAAACAGATTATAGGGTTTTAGCACAAGAAAATGGTTTGGTAAGAGTTTTTATAAATTTGATTTTAAATTCTATAGAAGCATTTACAACCCAAGAAACAAAAAATATTATATTTAGTTTCTCAAAATTTGGAAAAAACTATATCAAGGTTAGTGTTAAAGATAATGCGGGTGGGATTGATAAAAGTATTTTATATAAGCTTTTTCAACCCTATGTTACTACTAAACATCCTAGTCAGGGTACAGGAGTAGGGCTTTATATTAGTAAGCACATTTTGGAAAGTTTTGGCGGAAAAATTCAAGCTAAAAATACCAGAGATGGTGTTTGTTTTGAAATATATCTAAAATTACAAGAGAGGAAATAAAATTATGAAAGAATTGATTATATTGGTTGTAGAAGATGAAGTAAAAATCAGAGAATCGCTTGTTAATGTTTTATCTTCTCGTTATAGTAAAGTAATAGGTGCGCAAAATGGCGATGAGGGTTTAAAGAAATTTAAAAAATTTAAGCCTGATTTGATTATCACGGATATTGCTATGCCTATCATGGATGGGCTTGATATGGCAAAAGAAATTAAAGAAATATCAAACGATGTTCCTATAGTAGTACTTAGTGCTTATTCAGAAAAAGAAAGATTATTGCGTTCTATTGATATAGGTATAGATAAATATTTGATAAAGCCTATAGATATAGATGAACTTTTTAAGGTTTTAGAAAATTTAGTAGGTGAAAAAATAGAAGCTAATGCCCTTGTAGATATCTCTGAAGAATATCAATTCAATAAAACTAAAAGAACGCTAATCCACAAAGGAAAAGAAATAGTTTTAACCAAAAAAGAACTTGCCTTTATTTCATTACTTTTAAAACAACCTGGCGTTTTGGTATTGCATGAAGATATTAAGAAAAATGTTTGGATAGGTGAAAATGTCAGTGATACTGCGGTTAGAACCTTTATAAAAAGAGTAAGAGATAAAGTCGGAGAAAACTTCATTAAAAATGTTCCAGGTTTGGGATATAAAATCAATATAGAAAATTAAGACAAAAAAGTTCCTTAAAATATAAAAAATAACAAACGATTAACAAAAATATCATTTTTAAGAAAAAATGTATAATTTATAGTTTATAATATAAACTTGTTATCTTAAAATTTTAAGGAGAAAGTCGATGCACCCAGGTAATGCATTAAATTACGACTATACGGTTGCAAAATACTTTATGTTTGCGACTATATTGTTCGGGATTATAGGTATGGCTATAGGAACTCTTATAGCTTTTCAAATGGCATATCCTAATCTAAATTATTTAGCAGGAGAATATGCCACTTTTTCAAGACTTAGACCTCTTCATACTTCTGGTGTGATTTTTGGTTTTATGCTTTCAGGAATTTGGGCAACTTGGTATTATATAGGACAGCGTGTTCTTAAAGTAAGTATGGCCGAATCAAAATTCTTAATGGCTGTAGGTAAGCTTCATTTTTGGCTTTATATGATTACCATGATTATAGCTGTAATTTCTTTATTTGCAGGTGTAAGCACTTCTAAAGAGTATGCAGAGCTTGAGTGGCCTTTAGATATTCTTGTGGTACTTGTTTGGGTTTTATGGGGTGTAAGTATTTTTGGACTTATTGGCATTCGCCGTGAGAAAACTCTTTATATCTCTCTTTGGTATTATATAGCTACATTTTTGGGTATTGCTATGCTTTATCTTTTTAATAATATGTCAGTTCCAACTTATTTTGTTGCAGAAATGGGTAAATGGTGGCATAGTGTATCTATGTATGCAGGAACAAATGATGCTTTAGTTCAATGGTGGTATGGACACAATGCGGTTGCTTTTGTATTTACTGTGGGTATTATTGCTCAAATTTATTATTTCTTACCAAAAGAAAGCGGTCAACCGATTTTCTCTTATAAACTTTCTTTATTTGCGTTTTGGGGCTTGATGTTTGTTTATCTTTGGGCGGGTGGACACCACTTGATTTATTCTACTGTTCCTGATTGGATGCAAACTATGGGTTCAGTTTTCTCTATCGTACTTATTTTACCTTCTTGGGGTTCAGCGATCAATATCTTGCTTACTATGAAAGGCGAGTGGGGTCAACTTCGCGAAAGTCCTTTGATCAAATTTATGATTTTAGCATCAACTTTCTATATGTTCTCAACGCTTGAAGGTCCAATTCTTTCAATTAAATCAGTAAATGCTCTAGCTCATTTTACAGATTGGATTCCAGGACATGTTCATGATGGAACTTTAGGTTGGGTTGGCTTTATGACTATGGCAGCGCTTTATCATATGACCCCTAGAATATTTAGAAGAGAACTTTATAGCAAATCTTTAATGGAAGCACAATTTTGGATCCAAACTACAGGTATAGTGCTTTATTTTGCTTCTATGTGGATAGCAGGTATTACTCAAGGTATGATGTGGAGAGCTACAGACGAATACGGCAACTTACTTTACAGCTTTATTGATACTGTTGTGGCTATTATACCTTACTATTGGATTAGAGCAATTGGTGGTTTATTGTATCTTATAGGATTTTTCATGTTTACTTATAATATTTATAAATCAATTGCTTGCGGAAAAGTGCTTGATAAAGAGCCAAAAAATGCTTCGCCTATGGCTGCATAAAAAGGAGAGAAAATGTTTAGTTGGTTAGAAAAAAATCCATTCTTTTTTGCTGTGGCTGTTTTTATTGTGATTGCTTATGCGGGGATTATTGAAGTATTGCCAAGTTTTGCAGAAAATGCAAGACCTATAGAAGGAAAAAAACCTTATACAGTTTTACAACTTGCAGGACGCCAAATTTATATCAAAGATAGCTGTAATGCTTGCCATTCACAGCTTATTCGTCCTTTTAAATCTGAAACTGATCGTTATGGTATGTATTCTGTTAGTGGTGAATTTGCTTATGATAGACCTTTCCTTTGGGGTTCAAAAAGAACAGGTCCTGACTTGATGCGTGTTGGAAACTATAGAACTACAGATTGGCATGAAAACCATATGTGGGATCCTGTTTCAGTTGTTCCAAATTCTATCATGCCTGCTTATAAGCATATGTTTAAAAACAATGCTGACATGGAAACTGCTTATGCAGAAGCTTTAACTGTTAAAAAAGTATTTAATGTTCCTTATGATACTGAAAATGGAACAAAATTAGGTACTTGGGAAGAAGCACAAGCTGAAATAAAAGCTGAAGCACAAGCTATAGTTGATCAAATGAAAAATCAAGAAGTGAAAGATGCTTTTGCTAGGGGCGAGATTAAGGAAATTGTAGCCTTGATCGCTTATTTAAATAGCTTAAAGTAAAAACATGGATCATTTAGCGATTGTTTGGGATGTGATTAAGAATTTGATCACTTTGAATTTGTCAGCAGTGCAAAAACACGAATGGGAAATTTTTCAAGGTTATGGATTTTTCCTATTTGTAATGTTTTTATCAATAGTATTGTATTCTTATTGGTATCATCTTTACAGAGCAGAAAAAAAAGGCGAGAGAAATTATGAAAAATATGCAAATCTCGCTTTGAGTGATGATATTAATGATAGTGTTTTAGAAAGTAAAAGGAGTGCATGATGCAATGGTTAAATTTGCAAGATAATGTTAATTTATTATCTTTCATTGGAGCGATTCTTATTATATTGATTACTCTTGTAGTCGTTGGTAGAATGTTTAAATATATGAAAGAAAAAAAAGGTGAGGCAGAATTAAGTGAGCATAGCTGGGATGGTATAGGAGAGTATAAAAATGCCATTCCAACAGGCTGGGCTGTTATATTCTTTCTTACTATAGTATGGGCGATTTGGTATTTTTTATGGGGTTATCCTCTAAATTCTTACTCAAGTATAGGTGAGTATAACGAAGAAGTTAAGACTTATAATACTAAATTTGAAGAGAAATTCCAAAACTTATCTACTGAAGATAAGATAGCTATGGGACAAAATATCTTTTTAGTTCAATGTTCTGCTTGTCATGGAATTACAGGCGATGGTATCAATGGAAAAGCTCAAAATTTAAATATTTGGGGTAGCGAAGAAGGCCTAGTAGATGCGATTAAACACGGTGCAAAAGGTATGAATTTCCCAGGTGGAGAAATGCCTGCTGCTGCGGATTTAGGAATTGCTGAAGAAGATATTCCCGCGATTGCTGCTTATGTAGCAAAAGAGCTTTCTGCCATCAAAAAAACTTCTAATGAAAATTTAGTTGCTAAAGGAAAAGAAGCTTATGCAACTTGTGCAGCTTGTCACGGTGAAGATGGAAAAGGTCAAGATGGAATTTTCCCTGATATTACAAAATACGGTTCGGCAGCATTTGTTGTAGATGTTTTACACAGTGGTAAAACCGGATTTATCGGAGCTATGCCAGCATTTTCTATATTGAATGATACTCAAAAAGAAGCTGTTGGTGAATATGTAATTTCTCTTTCAAGGGGTGAATAATGGAAAACACTAATAGATGCGTATTTTCTCTTTCAGGTGTTACAGGCATGTTGATTGCTACTGTTTTATTGCTCGCAATTTTAGTGGGTTTAACTATTTGGGGTCTTAAGGCTCAACAAGAAGTAATGCAACAACCCTATAGCCTTAAAGATATCCAAAATGTAAAAATGCTTGGCTCAAAAGAACAAGATCATAAAAGTATAGGAGGAGTAGCACAATGAATAAAGCTTTAGAATATTTAATTGTTATTGGATTAGTTGTGACTGCTGCGATTACTGCATGGTCAGTTTTAACTGCAAACCATCTTCACATAGGATGAGAAAAATACTACAAGATGGCTTTTTAGCCATCTTTTTATTCTTTTTACCTGTGCAAATTCTTGCACTTGAGCCTGTAGTTTTTAATGAAAATGTACTCAATCAAAAAGTAGTAGATGAAATTAATCTTATCGGTAAAGAGCTTCAAGAAAAAAGTGGAATTTTTGCTGGCGTAGCAATCGGCGATAAGAGTGATTATCAAAGCTTATTAGACTTACATAAACAACTTCCACAATCTTATGTTTTGCTTGTTTTATCTAAAAATTCACATAAAGTAGATATCATAGGCTCTAAAGGAGCTTTAGCTTTAATCGATAAAGAAGCCATACTCAGTCCTTATCCAGGGACAGGTTCTATTTTGCCTATTTTAGCGACCAATAAGGGCGATATTTATAATGCAGCTATTTTAAATGGTTATGGAGATATAGTTGATCGTTTAGCCCAAGCTAGAGGGATTGAATTGCAGCATTCTATAGGTAATGCAAACCGTGATACTATTAATATTTTAAGAATTTTAATCTATGGTTTTATTTGCTTTGCATTGTTATACTACGCCCAAAGAAGAATGAAAAGGAAGAAAAATGCCTAAAAGCAAAAAAACCTTTTGGCCTTATGGAATTTTAATTTCAATTTTTGCCATTGTGGTTGCTTGTATAACAACTATTGTGGTAGCAAGTAATTATCCTGTATATGAGGATGATTTTTATTTTGACTCTTATCAAAATGTTGAAAACAATTTTAATGTTATCCAAAAACAACAAGAGCAATTTGATGCCTTGTTTAAGGTTGAATTTCAAAACGATAAAGTTGATTTTATCGGTAAAAGAAAGATTGCAAGTTATGCAATCGATGCGGATTCTTATCTAGCGAAATTTAAAATAACAGCTTTAAGTGATAAGGTAAATACGCAAAATTTAAAGAGCGAAATCTTGCTCACAAGACCTCATACAAGAGAATTTGATCAAAAACTTTTGGGGCAAATTCAAGATGGAGTCTTAAGTGTGTCTTTGCCTCAGCTTGAAAAAGGTAGATGGCAACTCAAAATCAAACTCAGCACAGAAGATGAAATCATAGGTTTTTTTAGCTATGAGTTAAACGCTCAATGATGCTAAGAATATTTAGTTCCTCAAGAAAGATTAAAGAATATCAAGAAAAAGCAAAGGCTAAAAACGCTTTACTTGATTCTGCTTTACTTGTATCAGATTTTTTAGATCGAGTATGTGTAGTCAACTCTTTTAAAGCAAGCTCTTATGAGAGTTTGCTTTTAATGCAAGAAGCTTGTTTAAAAAGTAAAGATTTAGAAAAAAAATTAGGTATATCAGCTGAATTTTTTAATTTTTTAAAAAACAATGAATATCTTTTCTCCTTTTTTAAAGAATTAAGCTCAGAGAAAAAAAGCATACAAGATCTTAAAAACAATGATTATTATGCAACCTACAATGAGCATTTGGAAATTTTAGACGAGGTTTATACAAATTATCTTCTTTTACTTAAGCAACACAATTTATACGATGATTTGTCTTTAGCTCAAGACTATAAGCTTAATTTGGATTTTTTAAATGAATATGAAAGTATATATTATGACTTGCAAGGTTTTTTAAGTAAATTTGAAGAGGATTTGCTGTGTGAGATTTCTAAAATCAAAGATACAATCATAGGCTTTAAAACTAGTAAATTTAATCTTGAATACCTATTAGAACTTGACTTTTTAAAAGATATACACTTAGAGCTTGATATGTTTTATGAAGTCAATCTTTCACAAAAAAAGATTTTAAAACAAGAAAAACTTTCACATCCTGACATTTTAGTTAAATTAAAAGCCTTCGAGCTTAGATCTTTGCAGTGTGCTTTTGTTATGGATGAAATTTCTAATTTTGTCCGAGCGGGAATAGATCCTGAAAAGATAGCCGTCATCACTCCTGATGAAAGTTTTTGTGAGCTTTTAAAACTTTTTGATAAAAACAATATGTTAAATTTTGCTAGTGGAGTAAGCATTAAAGAAAGTTTGTTTTATCAAAAGATCAAAGCCCTATATAATGGCGCAAATTCAGACGCTTTTATCTATAAGGCAGATGAGAATTATTTTGAGCAAGAAAAAAGTATGTTTGACTATCATAATGCTTTATTGCATTATTTAGAACTTCAATTTGAAGATTTTAGAACTCGCTTTGATCAAATTTGTGATTTGCAGTATTTTGAAAATTTAATCCACAGTTTTTTAAAAGATGAAAGTCAAGAGCTTATGAATTTGGTGCAAAAAGAGCTTTATTTTATAAAGGATTTGCTCAAGAACAAATCCTTAAAGCTTAAAGAACTCATGCAACTTTTTTTCATGCAATTAGATCAAATAAGATTAAGTCATGTTGGCGGTGGAAAAGTTACCGTTATGGGACTTTTAGAAAGCAGGGGACTTAAATTTGATGGCGTTATCATACTTGATTTCAATGAAGATTTTGTTCCTAAAAGAAGTATCAATGAGTTGTTTTTAAACAATGAAGTACGCAAAAAAGCAGGGCTTATAAGTTATGAAAGAAGAGAGAATTTACAAAGACTTTATTATGAAAATTTGATGAAAAACGCTAAAAAACTTAGCATTAGTTTTGTGGAGAATGAAGAGCAAACCAGGTCGCGTTTTTTAGATGAGCTTGATTTTAATTTTTTTGAAGAAAAAACCACACCTTCTAAAGCCTATTTAAATGCTTTAAAACTTGGCTATCAAGGCGTAAGATTAAATTTAAATCCTATAAAAGCACCTGTTTTAAAACACGATATTTTTGAAAAAGAATTATCGTTTAGTCGTTTGAATTTATTTTTAAATCAAAAAAGAACTTATTTTTATCGTTATATTTTAGAATTACCTGAACCTAGAGCCTTAAGCGATGAAAGCAGGGCTAAAAATCAAGGAAATTTTATCCATAAAATGCTCGAGCTTTATTATAAGAATTATTCTAAAAATAATTTTGACTTAAAAATTTTCAATGATTTGTTAGAGCAAGAATATCAAAAATACGGCATTAGCGAGCTTGAGCTTGAAATTTTTAAATTAAAATTTATACAATTTGCCGAAAATGAAAAAGAGCATTTTAAATTAGGTTATAAGGTGATTGAGCAAGAAAAGCGATATGATCGACCTTTAAATATCCAAAATCATACGATCAGGCTTAAGGGTATTATTGATCGTATCGATAAGCTTGAGGATAAACATTTTATCATTGATTATAAAAGTGGAAAAGTCCCTGAAAAATCCTTTCAGCTAGCTTTTTATAAGGCTTTATACGATGAAAATGCAGAAGCAAAATTTTATGATTTAAATCAAATGCAATTTGTTGAAGAAAAGGCTAAAAGCTTGGATGAGCTTAAAGAATGTCTAAAAGATTTGCTTGAGCAAAGAGAAGAAGAGATTGAATTTGAAAACGACAAAGATGAGTATTGCCCTTACAAAATCATCTACAAAAAGGATTTTAGATGAAATTTAAGCCTTTTTTAGCCTTAGAAGCAAGCGCAGGAAGTGGTAAAACTTTTGCCTTAAGTGCGCGTTTTGTGGCTCTTATCTTGCAAGGAGCAAAAATAAATGAAATTTTAGCCCTAACTTTTACCAAAAAAGCAAGCAACGAAATGAAAAAAAGGATTATTGAGACTTTTTTAAATTTGGAAAAAGAAAGTAAAAAAAGCGAGCGTAAAGAGCTTTGTGAGCTTTTAGGGTGCGAAGAAGATGAGCTGATATTTTTAAGAGATAAGAAAAAACAAGAGTTTTTAAGACAAGAGCTTAAGATAAGCACATTTGATTCTTTTTTTAGTCGAATTTTAAGAGCTTTTGCTTTAAATTTGGGATTAAGTAGCGATTTTGATACAAGCGAAGAAAAGCTTGATGTTAGGGCTATTTTTTTAAAATTACTCAACCGCCAAGAATTAAAAGATCTAGCTTATTATAAAGTGAGTTTAGAGGATAATCATGATTTTTTCGAAGAGCTTGAAAATTTCTATGAAAATGCATATTTTAAAGAATGTGTAAGGATTCCTAATCCTTCAAAAGCTTCTATTTATCAAGCCTATAATGATTTAAGGGTTTATTGTTTAAGCTTGGATCATGTTAAAGGATATAAACATTTATGCACACATTTTAAAGATGAAGTGCTTCAATTAAGTCAGCTTGCAAATCCAAAGCTTTTAAATTTAACAGCAAAATATCTGCAAGACTTAGAAGACAGTGATGCCCAATTTAGCCAAAAAAGAAAAGCATTTATCAAAGCTTTAGATACTTATGCTAAAGAGCTTGAAGAATATAAGATCGCAAACTTAATGAATCTTTTAAGCCATTTTAGCAAGGCTAAAGATATCATCCAAAAAGATAAAAATACTTTAAATTTTAGTGATATTAGCCGAAGGGTGCTAGATCTTATCAGAAGTGATTTTAAAGATATGATTTATTTTCGCTTGGATGGCTATATTTCTCATTTATTAATCGATGAATTTCAAGATACTAGCGTGCTACAGTATCAAATTTTAAGACCTTTGATCGCCGAGCTTGTTTCGGGCGAGGGCGTGAAGAAAAATAGAACCTTTTTTTATGTGGGCGATAAAAAACAAAGTATCTATCGTTTTAGAAAGGGTAAAAAAGAACTTTTTGATTTGTTGCAAACTGAATTTAAACAAATCCAAAAAGATCAACTCACGATCAATTACCGCTCTAAACAAATTTTGGTTGATTTTGTCAATAAAACCTTTCAAAGTAAGATTAAAGACTACACCCCTCAACTTTCTTTAGAAAGCAAAAAAGGTGGCTTTGTGCGTGTGATCGAGTCGCAAGAAACAAAGGTAGATAAAGATCAGACCAAAGAAATTCAAGATAAAACCCTAGAAGCTTTGCTAGAGCAGCTTAAATTTTTAAAAAGTAAAAATATCGCTTATGATGATATTTGCATTTTGTGTTGGAAAAATAACGATGCGGATATGATTTTGGATTTTTTACACGAGCAAGATATCCCAGCCTTTACTCAAAGTAATATTTTACTCGAAAATAAAGCCTGCGTAAGAGTACTTTTAGAATACGCTAAATATTGCATTTTTGGCGATGAATTTTACTTGCATTTTTTGAAAGAAATGTTAGGCTTTGAGCCTTTGAAATTAAAGCTTGATTTGGCAAAAAGTGCTGTGCAAAATATGCTTTATTTGATTAAAGAATTAAAACTTGATCTTAATGATATGGCTTTGATTCAGTTTATAGAATACGCTAAAAGCAAGGATGATTTTTTAAAGCTTTTGTTTGAGCCTTGCACTTTAAAAATTATGAGTGAGCAAAACAGGGGTGTAAATATCATGACTGTGCACAAATCCAAGGGCTTGGAATTTGATCATGTGATTTTACTTGATAGTCTTTCAAAAAACAATCCCAACAACAAAACCATAATGCTTGAGTACGATATCGATCAAGGTTGGGAGCTTCACATAAAAGATAGCTACCGAAAAGCGACTCAAGAGAGCGAATATAAAGCATTTATCGATAAAATAGAAAAAGCGGATTATGAAGATGATATCAATAAGCTTTATGTTGCTTTTACAAGAGCAAAAGACAGTCTTATCGTCATCAAAAGAAATGCTTCATTTCAAAATGGTCATTATCCAAGCTATTTAAACACTATGCTTGACATTGAAATTCAAGAATTAGGTGAGATAGAAATTCAAACCAATGACACCCACTTGCCTCAAAAAGAAAGCTTTCAAGCCTTAATGGAATTTGAAAAAATTCCTTTACAGGATATAGAAAGAAAAGAAAATACAAGCTCGGATGAAATTTATTTTGGAAATGCTTTTCACTTTTTTATGCAGAATTTAAAGCTTCCACAAGGAGAAAATTTTGACATTCTTTGTCAGAAGGTGAGCAGTAAATTTAGACATTTTTTAAATCACGATGATTTTGAAAAGCTTTTTAAAAGGATAAAAAATTTACTTACTAATGTCCAATTTCAAAAACTCATCGAAAATAAAAAATTACTCAAAGAGCAGGCTTTGAGTTTTCAAGGTGAGATCAAACAGCTTGATTTGCTTGCTTTAGACGAGGATGAAGCTATCATTATAGACTATAAAACGGGTTTGAATTTCAACAAGCACAAAGAGCAGGTTTTGCTTTATAAAGAAGCTATCGAGAAGATTTTAGTCAAGAAATCAACTCAAGCTTTTTTAGTCTATGTTTTAGAAGATAAGGTAGAATTGATAGAGGTTTATTAACGAGATATTGATTAAAATACTATTTTTCTGTACTAGCGATAAGAAATAAATAATTTATTAAACTTTAAATATTCTTAAATTAAGTATTATTTAAGTAAAAATAATTATAATCTCATTTTCAAAAAATTTTTGGCAAAGGTAAAGAATTATGACAAAGATAACAAAGCCAAACGAAGTTAAACGAGAATGGATTGTTTTAGACGCAGAAGGCAAACGCTTTGGTCGTCTTTTAACTGAAGTAGCAACAATTTTAAGAGGTAAAAACAAACCTTGCTTTACTCCTAATGTTGATTGTGGTGATTATGTGATTATCATCAATGCTTCAAAAGCTGTATTTACAGGTGCAAATAAAGCAGAAGATAAGCTTTATCACAGACATTCAGGATATTTTGGAAGCGTAAAAAGCGAAAAATTCGGAGATTTACTTGAAAAAAATCCTGCAAAATTATATAAATTAGCAGTTAGAGGTATGCTTCCTAAAACAAATTTGGGTAGAGCGATGCTTAAAAAATTAAAAATTTATGCGGGTAGTGAGCACCCACACACTGCGCAAATTGCTAAAGAAGGAAAATAATCATGGCAACAACATATGCAACAGGTAAAAGAAAAACTGCTATAGCAAAAGTATGGGTAAAACCAGGTAGCGGTAAAATCAGCGTTAATGGTATCGATTTAAATACTTGGCTTGGTGGACATGAAGCGATCAAACTTAAAGTAGTTCAGCCTTTACTTGTAACTAAGCAAGAAACTTCAATGGATATCAAAGCAACGACTTTAGGTGGTGGTTATAGTGCTCAAGCTGAAGCTTTAAGACACGGAATTTCAAGAGCTTTAGCAGCTATGGATGCTGATTTTAGAGCTTTATTAAAACCTAAAGGACTTCTTACTAGAGATAGCAGAACTGTTGAGCGTAAAAAATACGGACGCCGCAAAGCAAGAAGAAGCCCACAATTCTCTAAACGTTAATTTTTGGCGGGATCTTCCCGCTTCTTCATCTTTTATCACTTTTTTATCACTTATTTTCTACATTTTATGATATAATTGAATTATACTACTCGTTAAATTATTTATGAAAGGCTTTTGATGAAAAAGTTATTACTATGTTTAGGATTAGCAAGTGTTTTATTGGGTGCAGATAATAATGTAAAATTTGAAATTACCCCTACCTTGAACTATAATTATTTTGAGGGAAATTTAGATATGGATAATCGCTATGCACCTGGGGTTAGACTTGGATATCATTTTGATGATTTTTGGCTTGATCAATTAGAGCTAGGCTTAGAACACTACTCAGATGTAAAATATACAAATTCTACTCTTACTACAGATATCACTAGAACTTATTTGAGTGCTATCAAAGGCATTGATTTGGGTGAGAAATTTTATTTTTATGGTTTAGCTGGTGGAGGATATGAAGATTTCTCTAAGGGCGCTTTTGATAATAAAAGTGGCGGATTTGGTCATTATGGTGCGGGCTTAAAATTCCGCTTAAGTGACTCTTTGGCTTTAAGACTTGAAACAAGAGATCAAATTTCTTTCCATAATGCAAACCATAGTTGGGTTTCAACTTTGGGTATTAGTTTTGGCTTTGGTGCTAAGAGAGAAAAAGTTGTAGCCGAACAAGTAAAAGAAGTAGCTATAGAGCCTCGTGTAGCTGCATCTACACAATCACAATGTCCTGCAGAGCCAAGAGAGGGTGCTATGCTAGATGAAAATGGTTGTGAAAAAACAATTTCTTTTGAAGGACATTTTGGTTTTGATAAGGTAGATATCAATCCATCCTTTGAAGAAAAAATCAAAGAAATTGCTCAAATTTTAGATGAAAATGCAAGATATGATACTATTTTAGAGGGTCATACTGATAATATAGGCTCAAGAGCATACAATCAAAAACTTTCAGAAAGACGTGCTGAAAGCGTTGCAAAAGAACTTGAAAAATTTGGCGTAGATAAAGATCGTATCCAGACAGTTGGTTATGGTCAAGATAAACCTCGCTCAAGCAATGATACCAAAAAGGGTAGAGCAGATAACAGAAGAGTGGATGCTAAATTTATCCTAAGATAATGAAAAAAACTATTTTATTTGACTTAGATGGCACTTTAATTGATTCTACTGATGCCATCTTAAATTCTTTCCAAGGAGCTTTTAAGATCCTTGGATTAACTCCAAAAAATAATGAAGAAATCAAAAACCTCATAGGTCATCCTTTAGAGCATATGTTCAAATTTCTTTATCATGATAAGGCGAACTTGAGTGAAGAATTTGTCTTAGCTTATCGTGAAATTTACTCACAAATTTATTTGGAGCAAACCACTCTTTTACCTAAAGCAAAAGAAGCCTTGGAATTAGCTTTTGAAATCGCAGACTTGGGTATAGTTACAACTAAGGGTGGAAAATTTACTCCATTGTTGCTAGAGCATTTAGGGGTAAAAAAGTTCTTTAAGGTTTTAATAACACTTGAAGATGTAACAAATCCGAAACCTCACGCAGAACCTATACTTTTAGCCTTAAAAAAGATGCAAAAAACTCAAGAGAATGCCTATATGATAGGCGATACGATCCTAGATATCCAAGCAGCAATGGCAGCAAATGTTACCCCTTTGGCTTTGAGTTGTGGCTATGGGAATGAAGATGAGTTAAAGCTCCATTCTATGGTGTTTCCAAGCGCTTACAAATCGGTTTTATATATAAAAAATAATTAAACTAAGTTCAAGTCTTTGTTAAACGCCTTTTAAGAGAATTTATAGTAAATTGATAGCCGAAAAATTATAAAAATTATCAATTAATAATAAAGGAAGGTTTCTATGGGTAAAATTATGAAAACTATGGATGGAAACGAGGCAGCTGCATATGCTGCGTATGCCTTTACCGAAGTAGCCGGTATTTATCCTATTACACCTAGCTCCCCTATGGCTGATTATACCGATATGTGGGCAGCTGCGGGTAAGAAAAATCTTTTTGGTGTTCCAGTAAAAATTGTTGAAATGCAAAGTGAGGCAGGTGCAGCAGGTACTGTGCACGGATCGCTACAAACAGGAGCTTTAACCACAACTTATACAGCTTCTCAAGGTTTATTGCTCAAAATTCCAAATATGTATAAAATCGCAGGTCAATTACTCCCCTGTGTTATCCATGTAGCAGCGCGTTCTTTAGCAGCACAAGCTTTATCTATCTTTGGTGATCATCAAGATATTTATGCTGCAAGACAGATTGGTTTTGCTATGCTTTGTTCGCACTCTGTACAAGAGACTATGGACTTAGCTGGGGTAGCGCATTTATGTGCGATTAAAGGAAGAGTGCCGTTTTTACACTTCTTCGATGGCTTTAGAACTTCACACGAAATTCAAAAAGTTGAAGTAATGGATTATGCACATTTTGATAGATTATTAGATCGCAAAGCTTTACTTGAATTTAGAAATAGTGCTTTAAATCCTGAAAATCCTAAAACACGTGGAACAGCTCAAAACGATGATATTTATTTTCAAACAAGAGAGGTAAGCAACCGTTTCTATGATGCTTTACCAGATGTTGTAAATGAATATATGCAAGAAATTTCAAAAATCACAGGTAGAGAATATAAACCATTTACTTATTATGGACATGAAGAGCCTGAAAGAATTGTTATAGCTATGGGTTCTGTGACTCAAACTCTTGAAGAAGTTGTGGATTATCTTAATTCTAAGGGTGAAAAAGTAGGGATTGTAAAGGTTTATCTATATCGTCCATTCAGTTTAAAATACTTCTTTGATGTTATGCCAAAATCTGTGAAAAAAATAGCTGTTTTAGATAGAACTAAAGAGCCAGGAAGTCTTGGAGAGCCTTTATATCTTGATATCAAATCAGCTTTCTATGGCAAAGAAAATGCTCCTGTTATCGTAGGAGGAAGATATGGACTTTCTTCTAAAGATGTCGATCCTGCGCAAATGATAGCGGTGTTTGAAAATCTTAAGCTTGATAATCCAAAAGATGGCTTTACAGTTGGGATTATCGATGATGTTACTCACACTTCTTTGCAAACAGGAGAAAAGATTTCATTAGGAGATGAAAGTGCTATAGAATGTTTATTTTATGGACTAGGTGCAGACGGTACTGTGGGTGCTAATAAAAATTCTATTAAAATCATCGGAGATAAAACAGATTTTTATGCACAAGCGTATTTTGCTTATGATTCTAAAAAATCAGGGGGTTATACAAGAAGCCATTTAAGATTTTCTAAAAAGCCAATCCGTTCAACCTATCTTGTTTCAACTCCACATTTCATCGCTTGTTCGGTAGCGGCTTATCTTGAAATTTATGATGTTTTAGCAGGAATTCGAAAAGGAGGAACTTTCCTTTTAAATAGTATTTGGAATGCTGAAGAAACTATAAGACAACTTCCAGATGCAGTTAAGAAGACTTTGGCTGAAAAAGAAGTGAATTTTTATATCATCAATGCTACAAAACTTGCTCGTGATATAGGACTTGGAAATCGTACAAATACTATCATGCAATCTGCCTTTTTCAAACTTGCAAAAATCATTCCTTATGAAGATGCTCAAAAATATATGAAAGAGCTAGCTTATAAGTCTTATAGCAAAAAAGGTGATGCTATTGTAGAGATGAATTACAAAGCTATTGATGTAGGAGCAGATGGACTTGTAAAAGTAGAAGTTGATCCAAGCTGGAAAAATTTAGAAATCAAAGAAAAAGAACAAACCAATGCCTATAAGGGTACTGAATTTGTTGAAAAGATCGTTAAGCCTATGAATGCAGCAAAAGGGGATGAATTACCTGTATCTACTTTCTTAGGTTATGAAGATGGAAGCTTTGAGCATGGAACGACTGAATATGAAAAACGTGGCGTTGGGGTAATGGTACCAAGATGGATAGAGGCTAATTGTATCCAATGTAATCAATGTGCTTCTGTATGTCCGCATGCGGTTATTAGACCATTTTTGATCAATGATGAAGAAATGGCCAAAGCTCCAAGAGGAGTAAAAGATCACGCTTTAGAAGCTAAGGGAACTAAAGGTGAAAAATTAAGTTTCAAAATTCAGGTTTCTCCACTTGATTGTACAGGCTGTGAGCTTTGTGTGCATGAGTGTCCTACTAAAGAAAAATCTTTGGTTATGGTTCCTCTTCAAGAAGAAATGGATTTTGGTGAGCAAGAAAATGCAGATTATTTATTTAAAGAAATTACTTACAAAGATGATATCTTAAATAAAGAAAGTACCAAAGGAGCGCAGTTTGCTCAGCCTTTATTTGAATTCCATGGAGCATGTCCAGGCTGTGGTGAAACTCCTTATATCACTTTGATTACAAGATTGTTCGGTGAAAGAATGATTGTTGCTAATGCTACGGGATGTAGTTCGATTTATGGAGGTTCGGCTCCTTCTACCCCTTATAGAAAAAGTGTGAAAAATGGACACGGTCCTGCTTGGGGAAATTCATTGTTTGAAGATAATGCTGAATTTGGCTTGGGCATGAAAATTGCCACTGAAAATACAAGATATCGTATTGAAAATATTATGAATGAAAATATGCAAAAAGTACCTAACGCTTTAGCAGCATTATTTAAAGAATGGATTGCTAATAAAGACAAAGGCGCAGAATCAGTGGAAATCAAAGATAAGATGATACCTATTTTAGAGCAAAACACTGATATTAAAGCTGTTCAAGATATTTTAAATTTAAAACATTTTCTAAGTAAAAAATCTCACTGGATTTTTGGTGGTGATGGTTGGGCCTATGATATAGGTTATGGTGGGCTTGATCATGTTTTAGCAAGCGGTGAAAATGTAAATATTTTAGTGCTTGATACAGAAGTGTATTCAAATACAGGGGGTCAAAGTTCAAAATCTTCAAGAACAGGTGCAGTTGCACAATTTGCTGCTGCAGGAAAACCTATACAGAAAAAAGATTTAGGTCAGATTGCTATGACTTATGGTTATATTTTTGTAGCGCAAGTTAATTCTACTGCAAATTACAGCCATTTAATCAAAGCTATTATGGCAGCTGAAGCTTATGATGGCCCTTCTTTGATTATATGCTATTCTCCTTGTATCGCTCATGGTATTAAGGGTGGACTTGGATATTCAGGTGAGCAAGGTGAGCTTGCTACAAAATGTGGTTATTGGCCTCTTTATACTTTTGATCCAAGATTAGAAGAGCAGGGTAAAAATCCTTTAACTATGGTAGGAAAAGAGCCTGATTGGGATCTTTATGAGAGCTTTTTAATGAACGAGGTGCGTTATAATTCTTTGAAAAAATCAAATCCAGAGCATGCAAAAGAATTATTTGAACGCAATAAAAAAGATGCACAGCGCCGCTATAGACAACTTAAAAGAATTGCTATGGCTGATTTTAGTAATGAGCTCGAGAGCTGATAAAATATTTTTTAAGTATAACATTGTGCTTTTGCACTTTGTTATCATATGAGGATTTTGAAGAATATTTCAAGATTTTAAATACAAAGCAGAGTATAGAGCTTGGAAATCTTCAAAATCCATTCTTTAATCCTACTTTTGAAAAAATCAAAGAAATAAAAATTACTGCTATTATACTTGATAGAGTAAAGATCAATAATAAATGGTATAAAAAGGGCGATAAGATAGGGGAGGCCGTGATTACTGATATTACTACGAAAGAGATTATTTTGAGATACGATACTTTGGATTTTAAAATAGTGTTTAAGAATAATGGCAAGATTAATATTTATTAAATTTCTATTTTTTATTAATCTCGCTTATGCTTTGGATTGCCAAAAACGCTTGTTTGATATAAGTATAAATGAAGATTTGAGTATAGAAGAGAGCTTAAGGGAGCTTGCTAGTTATTGCTCTTTTAGTGTGGTGGTTAAAGATACGATTGCCAAAGAAAAATTAAAAACCGTTCAAAGCAGTATCAATATCCACCAAATGAGTTTAGATGAAATTTTTAAACTTTTTATAGAAGAACAAGATTTAGCTTATAAGTTTGATGGTAAGGTGTTAAAAATTTCTGCCTTGCAAACTAAAATTTTTAAAATCAACTATATCACTTCGGTAAGAGAAGGACAAAGCATAACCAAGGCTTCGGTGGATTCTAAACCAAGGCAAAGCGAGTATTATAATGCTTTTGAAGATAATGAAGATAATATGATTAAGAGCATGGAAAAATTTGACTTTTGGCAAAATATAGAAAAAGAAATTATGATTTTGCTTAGCTCTTCGCATGAAAACTATGACATAAAAGCACCTATAGTCAATCCAAACGCCGGACTTATTATCGTTACTGGAACGCATTCTCAGCTTCAACGCGTAAAAGCTTATTTGCAAAAGCTTGAAAGTCGTCTTAAGAAACAAGTTATTATAGATGTGAGTATACTTGCTGTAAATCTTAATAAGAATCATTCTAGTGGGATCAATTGGCAAAATTTTAATATAGGGCTAAATTCTCAAACAAGTGATAATACAAATTCTTTTATGCAAATACAAAATGGTCAAGGTTTTGTTAAAAATTTGGGTTTAAGAGCGAATTTGAATTTTGATTCTATTGTTAATTTTTTATCCCAAAGTGGAAAAACCAGTGTTTTGTCTAATCCTAAATTAATGGCTTTAAACAATCAACAAGCCATTATTTCCATAGGCGATACTGTGAATTATCAAGTAAAAGAAAGCTCTAAAGGCACTGAAAATGGTACAACAGTAAGTGAGAGTTATAGTAATTATTCTATTTTTATAGGAATTTTGCTCAATATTTTGCCCGAAATTTCTGATGATGGAAAAATTATGCTTAGAATCAATCCAAGTTTGAGTGATTTTAAGTATCCAGAAGACAATAAAAGACAGAAAGAGCCTCGTACTATCGCGCCTGATACAGTTCAAAAAAAGCTTTCAAGTGTGGTACAAGTAGAAAATAATCAAACTTTAATTTTGGGCGGACTCATTTCTCATAATCGCTCACAAAACAATAATTCTGTGAATTTTTTATCTAAAATTCCTATTTTGGGTTCTTTATTTAGAAGTGAGAATGAAAATTCCAATATCACAGAAATTGTTTTTATCATCACCCCAAGCATAGTAGATAATACACATATACCTAGTCTTAGGGAGTTGGGATTTAAATATAATGAATAATATAATTGCTTTTAGACAAGAATGTTTTAATCAAATCAATGCCTTGTTAAAAAATAAAGCTTTGATTTTACTTTGGGGTAAAAGCGGTAGTGGGAAAAGCGTTTTATTGCAAAGACTTGCGTTGTATCATAATGAGGATTTTGCTAATCAAATTTTTACAGATGAAAAAGATTTTCATAAATTTATACAAGATAAAAAACGAAAAATTATCATACTGGATGAAGTGGGGATGTATAGTCCTAATGTATTGGAACTTATTCGGGTTTATAGCGATCAAATGAGTTTTGTACTCAGTTCACATAAAAAAATCGATCTTTTTGAAAAGGAGCATTTTAAAAGTCGTTTTAGTGCTATGTTTTGGCTTCAAAAGCCTGATATAAATGAATTAAGCAGTTATATTAAAATGAAATTTGATCAAGAGCTTTCTCAAAAGTCTTTAAAATTTCTTATGAAAATTTATCAAGGTAATTTAAGATATTTAGACAAAATACTTCAAAGTTTTTGCGAGTTAAATGCTTATTTAAACAATAAAAAAAGTCAAGATTATATTTTGAGACTAAGCGCGTTAGAGCAGGGGTTTTTAAAATGAATATAGAAGAGCGAGTGCGTGAGCTTGAGGATAAATATAAAAGATATTTATTGAAAAAATATTTCAAATTTTTATTTATCTTTGCTGCTTTGGTGGTGTGTATGGTTATAAGCTTTTTTGTGATACAAAATTTTTACAAGCAAAAGGCCTTAGCTTTGGAGGCTTTAGAATATAAAAAAACACTCAATCATCAAATCGCACAAGCACAAATTGCAAATGAAAAAAATAAAATTTTGCAAGAAAGATTATCCAAGGATGAAAATAAAGATGAGTTAAAAGAGGAGTTAAAAACTCAAATCGATATTTATTCTAAACTTTTAAATATAAGTGATTTAAAAAGAAATTTTTACCAAAATCCAAGTTATGAAAAGGCTATGAATTTAGCTGCTCGATATTATGAAAATAAAGATTATGAAAAGTCTATTTTTTGGTCTTTAAAGGCTAATGATATCGATAGAAAAAATTCATCTTCATGGATTTTATTTTCCAAGGCTAAACAAGCTTTAGGAAAAGATGAGGAGGCTAAGCAAGTCTTGGATACTTATGTGAGTTATTATGGTTTGATTGAATTTGATAAGGAAATAGATGATTGAACGATTTTTATTTCAAGATTATATCAATGATAAAATCACCCTTGAGCAAATTTATCACGAGCATAAAATCGATAGTGAAAGTTTTTTAAAAGCTTTGGCTAGTGATGAAAATATTTCTTATTCTACTTTAGAAGAACTTGATCTTAGTTTGGGTGAAAAATTTCCATGTAGTTTTCTTTTGAAATTTAAAATTCTACCCATTTTGAGTAAGGAAAATACACTTTATATAGCAAGTTCCAAACCCTGTTCCTTAGAGCTTTTAGATGAAATTAGAATTTTTTACGAAGCTAAAAATATAGAAGTTTTGATCGCAAATGAATTTAAGATTATGAAATTTTTATATAAATTTCAAGTTAAGGAAAAGCTTCAAAATTTAAGTGCCAATCTTAGGTTAGAATGGAAAGAAAATAAATACCAAAATGAGCAAAGTTATATCAGTCAAATTTTTGATTTTATACTGGATGAAATTCTTGAATTTAATCCCAGTGATATACACATAGAAGCAAGAGAAAATGATGCTTTGATAAGATTTAGAGTGGATGGAATTTTACGCGAATTTGCTTGTCTTGAAAAAGATATTTATGAGGCTTTGGTTTTTCATATTAAATTTTTATCACAGCTTAATGTTGCAGAATCAAGAAAGGCTCAAGATGGAAATTTTGAGCTTAAAATCAAAGAAAATAGATATGATTTTAGGATTTCATCTTTGCCTTTGCAAAATGGCGAAAGCATTGTGATAAGAATTTTAAAACACAACGAAGAAATTGTGGATTTAGAAAATTTAAATTTGGGCGAAAAAAATCTTACAATTTTAAAAAAAGCCCTATACAACCCTTATGGAATGATTTTACTAACAGGTCCTACAGGAAGTGGAAAAAGTACAAGTTTGTATGCTTGTTTAAATGAGCTAAAAAGTATAGAAAAGAAAATAATTTCTGTGGAAGATCCCATAGAATATAAAATGCCTCTAGTTCAGCAAATTTTGCTAAATCCAAAAGCAGGGCTTGAATTTAATAATGCCCTAAGAGCTATTTTAAGACAAGATCCTGATATTATCATGATAGGAGAAATCAGAGATGAGGAGAGTCTTGATATAGCGATTAAGGCTTCCTTAACAGGACACTTGCTTTTAAGTACCTTGCATACAAATAATGCCATTTCTACCATAGATAGACTCATTGATATGAATGCAAAGCCTTATTTGATCGCTTCTGCTTTAAGAATCATTATTGCCCAGCGTTTAGTGCGCAAACTTTGTCCTAAATGCAAGCAAAAAAGCACTAAGATTTATGAAATAAAAGGTGATTTCTTTGAGGCTAAAGGTTGCGAGCATTGTCATCATAGTGGATATCAAGGTAGGGAGCTTATTAGCGAGTGTTTATATATCGATGAGGAAATAGCTCAAGTTATTAGAGAGGGTGGTTATAAAAATAAAATTTTAGAGCTTGCCAAAGCAAAGGGTTTTCAAAGTATGTTTGAGCAGGGTTTGCAAAAAGCAAAAGAGGGCATAACTAGCATAGATGAGCTTGTAAGGGTGCTTAATGAAGCTTTATGAGCTTGAATTTCTTAAAGATAAAGCAAAGCAGAAAAAGCATTTAAGAGCTAGAAATTTAAATGAAGCTCAAGCAAAAGCTATCGCTAAAAAATGGGAAATTTTAAATATCAAAGAGATGCAAAAAGCGGGTTTTAAGAGATTGGATAATGAGAAATTTATCCTTTTCTTTCAAGAATTATCTTTGCTTTGCGAAGTAGGAATCAGTATAAAAGATGCTTTAAATGAGCTTAATAAAATATATTCTCACAAAATGATTGCTAAGCTTTGTGATAATTTAAATTTAGGACAAAATTTAAGCCTTGCCTTTGAAAATGCAAATTTTGGGCTTACTCATGCGGAATTAGCTCTTATTAAAACTTCCCAAAACACAGGAAAATTAAGTGAAATCTTTATGCAAATTTCAAGATTAAGGCAAAATAATGTAGAAAATGAACAAAGAGTCAAAAAAGCTTTAAGATATCCTTTGATTGTTTTTTTAAGCGTATGCGCAGCTTTTGTTTTGTTAATGCTTTTTGTTGTACCTAATTTTAAAAATTTGTTTGAGGATTTAAATCTAACCCTACCTTTTATAACTGAGCTTATAATTTATATTTATAATTTTTTAGACAAATATATTGTGCTTGTGCTTTGTTTAATTACAGTTGTTTTATTTCTTGCTTTATTTTTATATAGAAAATATTATTTCTTTTCATATTTTTGCGATAGCTTACTTTTAAAAATTCCTTTATTGTCTAAATTTATCATTTATCAGCAAAATTATTCTTTTTTTATGATTTTTTCCTTACTTTTAAAAAGCGGAATTTCTCTTTTAGATGCTTTTAACTTAGCCACTTTGGCTTTAAATAATAAAAAGATATTATTATATTATCAAGAAATTAAAACATTTATGGATTCTGGCCTTGAAATAAGTTATGCTTTTAAAAAAGTAGATCTTTTTGATCCTTTAGTTTTTTCTATGTTGAGTATAGCTATGAAGAGTTCTAAGCTTGAGCTTTTAAGTGAGGAGATTGCAAAGTATTATAAAAACAAAAGTGAAAATTTAATGGATAAGTTTTTAAGCTTTTTAGAGCCTATAATGACCTTGTGGGTTGCGATTTTAGTATTGTTTTTAGCGCTTGGAATTTTTTTGCCGATATGGGAACTTAGCTCAGGAGTAAATTTTTAAGAAAAATAATCCCAAGCAACCTTGATGATAGTAGCACCTACGACGATTAAAAATAAGGTTTTTATAAATTTTCCATTGGTTTTAAGCACTAATTTTGATCCAAGATAGGCTCCTAAAATTTGTCCTGCACCCATAAGTAAACCCACTATCCATAAAAGTTCATATTGCCACAAAAAGATGAAAAGAGCAACGATATTGCTAGTGAAATTTAGAATTTTAGTATTGATACTTGCTTTTTTCATATTAAAACCTAGTAGCATTACACAAGCAAAAATCCAAAATGAACCTGTCCCAGGCCCTAAAAAGCCATCATAAAAACCCAAAGTTAATCCACAAACTAGATGAAAAAATTTGATATTTTTTATCTTTGCTTCACTCTCGTGTTTGCCTAAATGTGGACGCAAAGCAGTGTATAAAAAAGTTAAAGTTAAGAAAATCAAAATGATAAGTTTTAAATGTTCATCTTTTACAAAAAGCACACTGTAGCTTCCTATAGCTGCGCCTAAGGCTGTGAAAAAAATACCATAAGCAAGATGAGGTAGGGTGGTTGATTTAAAATAAGTTAAAGTTGCTGTAAAAGAGCCAAAAACACTTTGGAGCTTATTAGTCGCTAAAGAAAGATGTGCAGGAATTCCGCAAGCTATAAGAGCAGGAAGTGTGATAAGTCCACCTCCACCTACGATAGAATCAATAAATCCTGCAAAAAGAGCCACAAAAAACAATACAAAATAATAAATCGTATCTAAATGTTCAAAGCCCATTTTTACCCCTTTAATTTGCTAAGTTCTTTATTTTGTCCTAAACGATAAAGGGCAAAATCATATTTTATAGGATCATTTGCATCCAATTTTTTTAAATTATGCGTGAGTTCTAAAACGCTTTTATAATCGTATATTTTACGCTTTAGAAGGCCTAAAGTCAAGGAAATTTTATGCGTATGTGTATCAAGTGGAATTAAAAGATCTTTGGTATGAATTTTGGTAAAAAGTCCAAGATCAAGCTCATCTTTTCTCACCATCCATCTTAGATACATATTGTAACGCTTAAGGGGTGAGCTAGGAGTATTTTGCCAAATTTTACCAAAGAAAAAATCATAACCATAGCTTGAATACGAATTTAAAGTCTTGATTTTTTGCAAAAAAGCTAAGACCGCATCGGTGGTATTTTCTCTTTTTTCATAGGCTGTGCTAAAAAGTTCGTGGAGTGAAATTTCATTTTTAAGTCTTGAAAAAGTGAGAAAAATTTCTTGTATATCCCTTTCATTTTGAAAGCGGTATTTTAAATTTTGAAGCTCTTTTTGAATTTGTTTTTGGCTTAAATCAAGCAAAGAAAAATCAAGCTTTTTTAAAAAACTGACTATATTTTTAGCATTTCCATAAGCAAACAAAGCACAAAGTAAAGCAATAAATTCATCGTTATGAAATTTAGCAATCTGCAAAGGATCAGGACTTTCAAAAAGAGCCTTGTTGGTATTTTTTTCTTTGACTAAAGAATCGAGTTTGGTTTTAAGCGAGGTAAAATTTTTCACTTGATACCACTAGAGCTTAGGATTTAAGCCCTAGTAAGGTATCTAGCATTTGATCTACTGTGGTTACGATTTTTGCTGCAGCGCCGTAGCTTGATTGCCATTGTATGAGAGCGGCTAATTCTTCGTTTGTATTAACCCCGCTTTTAGATTGGTATTCGCTATAAACGGAGTTGTAAAGTGTTTGATTGCTCGCATTTACAACATTGTTGTTTTCCCCATCAGAACCTATTTGACCGGTGAGTTTGCGGTAATACTCTTCCATGGTGAGATTATCAATCGTTCCATCTTCATTGTAAAAATTTACTTTATCGTATTGAAGTTGTATGATTTTATTTGCCATATCATTTCCACTATCCACACCATTTAAGCTTGCTCTTACTGTGCTTGGATCATTTAAGATAGAATCTTTTACTTTAATATCGCTAGCATTGCTTCCGCTAAAAAATCCTCCTATGCTAAAAGCACCTGCAAAATTGGTTCCTTTATCTTCTATGGCTATTTTAAAGCCTGTTTTTGCATTGATTTGAAATAAACCATCCCCTGTTTTTGGATCGTAATTAAAACTTGCATTGATGTGATCATCTACATCATTGTTTGAATTTTTATCGCCATTATCATCTGTGTTGGCAGTGATTTGACGCATGACATCTTCCATAGTGGTATTAACATCAATAGTAATGGTTTTTGTAAGCTTTTTATCACCCTTATCGTCATAAATAACTATATCAAAGCTTCCAGGTTGTATGGTTCTGTCATAATTTACTAAAGGAATATCTTCTGTAAGTCCTGGAAGATAATCAGAAGTTGCTGAACTTTTTGCTGAACTTGCGTAAAGATTATTGGTTTCATTGATCATGGTTTTTGCAAAGGTGTTTAAAGAGTCCATATAGCCTTGGATGATTCCATCGCTGTATTTTCCTTCACTCTTGCTATAGTTTCTTCCGCGTAAGTCAAGCTGTGCTCCTAATTGTCCCCCATTGATTTTTGCAGTCAGATCACGAACTTTTTCATCCGGAGTTTCATAATAAATACTGTAGGCTTTATTTTTATCATCATAATCAAGTTTTAAAGGATGAAAATTCACACCATCTACTATGCTAAAACCTTCTATGCTGAGATTGTATTGATGTCCTGGATCGTTAATTGTAGTATCAAGCCTATTGTCTTGATTGATTTCATTTTTACTTGCTACTGCATTGACTAATTTTGAAAGAGTAAGCTCAAGCTCATCTCTTCTATCTCTAAGTTCATTTGCGTGTTCTGTTGGTAGAGCTTCTTGACCATAAATTTGCTTATTAATAGTAGCAATTTCTTCGCCAATTCTATTGATTTCATCCACAGTATTTTTAATATCATCATTTACTTTTTGTTGGATTTTATCTAGAGTAGCAAAGGTGTTATTTACACTTTCTGTTAGGGTTTGGGAAGCTTTTACAAGGGCTATTTTTGTAGCATTTTCGTTTGGATTTGAAGCAAAGTCATTCCATGCTTTATTGTAATTTTCTAAGTCTTGTAAAATTCCAGTACTTTGCAAATCAGGAAAACGCTGAGCGATTTCTTGTAAGGTCGAAGCCATATATTTTGTATATTCTAACTGATTTGAGGCGCCCTTAAGCTTATAGTATGAATACTCATCATGTAAACGAACTATACTTTCTATGGCTGTTCCTGTTCCAACTTGTACTCCCCCTGTTGTAACAAAGCCATTTGTAGTTTGCACTACTCTTTGACGAGTATAAAAGGTTGCATTTGCATTGGAGATATTATTACTTGTGGTTGCAATTTGCATCTCGCTTGCCTTTAAACCAGTAACTCCTGTATATAAAGTTCCAAAAATACCCATCTTTAATCCTTAAACATTGATCTTAAAAATTGACTCTGGAGTAGTCTTTTTATCTCCATAAGCATTATTTGTTCCATCATTCATATCAAACATTTTATTGACTAAGCCATCAAGAAAATCTTTGACAATAAGAACAAATTTTGCATATTCTTTGTTTGTGGTATGAAGGGTTTGTAAATTTTTTTTAAGTAGATCTAGTTTTTGCTTATCTTCTTCATCAAGCAATTCACTCAGTCCTTTTGTAGAGCTATTGTTAAGCTCAACTAAGGCAGAATCAAGTCGTTTTTTAGCAGCGCTAAATTCAGCAATGAGTTTATTTTTTTCTTCAACGCTTGAAGCAACTGTTTCATGTTTTGCGATTTTTATATTTTCTATATCTTCTTGTGTTAATTCTATGAGTTTTGTTAAGATTGCATTGACTTCATCTAGTCTTTGTTTAAGCATTTCATTCTCCTTTTTTTAAACTCAAAAAAGGAGAATAAGGATTAAATTAAAGAATCTGCTATTGCTTGAGCTGTAGCTTTTGTGTCTATTTTATAGCTACCATTTTTGATTTGCTCTGCAATTCTTGCAGCTTTATCATTCTCTGTTTTTTGAGTATCGTTTGTTTTAGTTTCTCTATCTGTTTTTGTTGTATTTAAGGCGGTGTTTGCCACATAACTTTGTTGTATAGGATTGATCATTTCTGCCTCCTTTGATCTTGTAAGAAATCCTCTACAAACTATATCGACTAAAAATTAAAAAACTTAACCCCTTTCTTTTAAAAAATCGTATAATAATTTTGAAAATCCCATACCACCACTTAGGGCTTTACTCATGGTATCGTTATACATAGACGAATAAATTTCATCACTTGCATCTTTTCCAAAAAGTGAATTTTGAGTTTTTAAAGATACATCTAAAACTTGTTTCAGAAAAAAAGCTTCAAAAGCATCGGTTTGCTCTTTTAAAGCTTCATCTTCTTTGGTTTTTGTTATGATCTCATTGTCATTGACTTTAAAATCAGATTCTAAATTTCTTGCCTTAGTTGCGCGTTCAAGCAAGACATTGTTCATACTATAAGTACTTAAAAAATTATCTACTTTCATTAGATGATCTCCAAATCTGCATTGATAGCACCCGCTCTTTTTAAATTCTCCATAATAGCGATGATATCATTTGGTGTTGCACCAAGTTTGTTTAGCATTCTAGCAATGTTTGCAACTGTACTTTTGGCATTGTTGATTCTTAGGGTATTTGAATTAGGATCTACAAAGCCACCATCTTTCATATCGATTTCATTTTGAGCTGCCACTGCATTATTGTTTGGATCAATTTTTATAGTAATGTCTTTGTGAGTGATTAAAACAGGTTCAACTTCAATATCTACTCCTGCGATCACCGTTCCTGTTCTTTCATCGATGATTACTTTGCTTTGTGGGGTGTAAGCAATGTCTTGCTCTAAAACTCTTGCCATAAAATCAACATTAGAAAGATCTTCAGGTTTTTTAAGTTTTACCGTGCGAGAATCAACAGCTCTAGCTACATCTTCGCCAAACATAGTATTTAAAATTCTTTCTATGTCGCTTGCTGTTTTAAAATCCGCCACTTTTAAGCTTAGGGTTAAATCATTTTCTTGGCTAAAATTTTGCGGAATTTCTCTTTCTACATTAGCCCCACCCATTACAGTAGCGGCGGTAGAATGAGAGCCTGCTCCTCCTGGCCTAGCGGTTAATCCTCCTGTTGAGATAGAGCCTTGAGCGATAGCATAAATTTCCCCATCGATTCCACGAAGTGCAGTAAGTAAGAGTGTTCCACCCTGTAAAGACTTTGCATCACCCATAGATGAAACTGTGATATCGAGCTTATCTCCACTTTTTGCAAAGGCTGGAAGTTTAGCTGTTACCATAACTGCTGCTGTATTTTTTGATTTGATATCGTTAGGATCTACTTTGATATTCATACCCTGTAAAAGGTTGGATATGGATTGTAGTGTAAATTTTGAGCTTGTCCCATCTCCGCTACCGTTTAGTCCTACAACAAGACCATAGCCTATGAGTTGGTTATCCCTTACACCTACGGTATTGGCTATATCTTTTATTTGTGTTGCAAAAACACTTGTCATCAAAAGTAAAAAAAATGTTAAAACCCTCATCGATTCTTCCTTTAATCTGATAGTTAGAATAAAAGAAGCAATAAGTGTTCCAAGATTAAGATTTATTCTTCTAGAGTATTTTTTTGATAAAAACTAAGACTGGTTGATCCGAATTTTTTTTCTTTTGTTTTAGTAAAATTTGCTATATTATCAGGAGTTTTTATTTTGGAATTATGCTCTAAAACGATACAAAATAAAGCATCTAATTTTAATTTTTCTAAGAAATTATAAATTTTTTCATAAATTCCATTAAAACCTTCTCTTATATCAAAAGGTGGATCAAGATATAAAATAATATCTTCTTTAGAATCTTCTATAAGCTTAGGCAGCATTTCAAAAGTATTAGCATGAATTACTTTTAAATTCATATCTATGTTTTTGGCATTTTCTAAAGCGATTTTATAAGCGTTTGAATCAAGCTCTATAGCATAAGCCTTGAGAGCGTAATTACTCAAAGCTTCAGCAGCCATTAAAGCGCTTCCTCCAAAAGCTTCGATAAAAATTTTATTTCTTAAATCCGATCTTAAGACATTAAAAACACATTTTTTTACGATACTTTTAGTGCTTCTTGTGGTTTGAAGACTAGGTAAAAGCAGTTTTTTGCCTTTATGTATACCACTTTCTATGCTTGTATATAGTTTAGGCAAAGTTTTTTTGGTTTTTTCTTTTTTATTGGGCTGAGTAGAGTCGTTAAAGCGGATATTTTTCTTGCCCTGTAAAAAATCCTTAACACTTATAAATTCATTATTCATACATCAAAGCTTTAACTAATTTATCTTTAAGCTCGCTAATGGCAAGATCTATCTTGCTTTGATAGTCTCTTTTAAATTCGTTTGCGATTTCATCTATCCTTGCTTCTAACACCCTTCTTCTTTCATCGGCAAGCTTTTGAGCTGTTGTTTTTAGGGCACTATCAAATTCATTTAAGGAATTCATGAGTGCTTCTTTACTAAAAGGCACACTTAAAAAGGGTGAATTTTTGGCGATGATAAATAAAGGCTTTTGGGTGGAGATTTTTTCATCGCTTATGATAAAATCACAATCTTTTTTCATTACCAAATGTTCTTTTAAAAAAAGTTCTAAGGCTTTTTCAATGATTAAATCTTTGCATTCTAGAGAAATTTTCATATCAAGCTTACTTTCAATTCATGGTTTTGTAAAGAAGGATTTTTAATACCTTGGATCAAAGAAAGGAATTCAAAATAACTCAAAACATAAAAATCCTTAAATTCCCTCCCGCTACTTTGCATAAGTTTTTTCGAGCAAGTATCAAACATATAAAAATCTTTTGCTTGATTTACCACCATAAAATCAGCACCGCTATCATAAGCATCAAGGATGATATTTGCTGCCATTTTATAGCTAAGTTCAGGGCTTAGTTGAAGTAGGGAAAATCCATTGTTTTTATCACTATTTTCATAAGAGATAAAATGGGCTTTGATTTTGGATTTTATATCATCTTTGATCTTAAAACCATAACAAGCGATATTAAAATTATCAAAATCATATTTAATTTCACCAAGCTCTTTGATTTCATTATCAAAAGCATTGATTTTTGGCAAATCAAATTCTAAAGTTGTTTCATTGATAAGTTTTAAGTCTATGATTTCTTTTTGTAAATTTTTGATGATATTTTCTAAATTTTCATTTTTACTCGACAGATGATAAAAGATACCTTTTTGTGTGTCGCAAATTGTCTTTAAAATTTTTATTTTTTTATCAGGATATTTTTCTATCATTTTTGAAGCCAAATAAAACACTGCATCACCCATATAATCAGGCAAAAAGTCTAAAATTTCGCTTGAATAATATAAATAATCATATTTTTCATAGAGCTTTTTATCTTCTTCATCTGCAAATGGAGCAAGATATTTAAATTTTTCTAAAAAATCATCTTTATTGATGATGAGGTCTTTTACCGATCTTTTAGTGCTTAGTGGCTCTACGATAAGATTAAAATCGTATTTTTTCACCAAGGTATCCAAAGCTGTGTCTAATGGTAAAAATTCTTTATTGACTACGATATAGCTTTTATCATTTTTTTCAAAATCAAAATAAATATCATCATCTTGCACTTGTAAAAGCAAATCATAAAGAGTAGCAAAATTTTCATAATTGTTGTAAATATAAGGTTTATAGTAAGCTTCATAGTCTTTTTGTTTATCAAATCTAAAAATTCTAAGTTCTAAATTTTTCATAATTTTTCCTTTTGATAAGTATTATATAGAATTTTTTTAAAATTCACTAGAATTTAAAAGGAAATTTTATAAAATCTTTTCATGAGTAAAGAAGATTTTATAATCAAAGCTTTTTTAAATGAAAAAAACGGCGATGATGGCGCTATTGTTGATAAATGGTGTTTGAGTAAGGATTTGTTTTTTGAAAATGTGCATTTTAAAAGAGAATGGCTGACTTTAGAACAAATTGCTACAAAAGCAATGCTGGTAAATATTTCAGATGCTATCGTGATGAATGCTAAGCCAAAATACGCACTTTTAGGACTTGCTTTGCCAAATAGCCTTAGTAAAGATGAGATTAAAGCCTTGCAAAAAGGTTTTTTAAAAACGGCTAAAAAATTTGATATCAAAATCATAGGCGGCGATACGATTAGTAATGATAAGATTGATATTAGTATTACTATCATTTCCAAAATAAAAAATAAGGCTGTTTTTAGAAAAGGACTAAAAAAAGGACATTTGCTTGCTCATACAGGAGTTTTAGGCAAGAGTTTAAAAGGGCTTGAAATTTTGCAAAATGGTGGCACTTTAAATTCAAATCATGTCTTTATAAAACCAAAATTAAAGCCTGATTTTTTTTATGAAATCGCACCTTTTATATCTTGTGCTATGGATATTTCAGATGGTTTGAGTAAAGATTTATCAAGGCTTTTAGCGCAAAATAAATGTGGTATTTCTTGGTTTAAAACACTTGATGATTATACGCTTTATAGTGGGGAAGAATATGAAATTTTATTTGCATTTGATGAAAAAGAGCGTTCAAAGATAGAAAAAATCGCAAAAAAACATGGCGTAAAACTCAATATTTTTGGAAAAGCAGTGAAAGGAAAATATGAATTTAGCGGAAGAGAACACCATTTTTAAGCCTTTGTATAGTTTAAAACACAGTCCTATTAACGCGTATTTTAGTAAAAATAGTGATGATTTTGTGGTGCGTGAAAGGCCTTTGTATGAATTTAGTGGCAAGGGCGAACATCTTATCTTGCATATCAATAAAAAAGATTTAAGTACTAGTGAAGCTTTAAGAATTTTAAGTGAGTTAAGCGGGGTTAAGATGCGTGATTTTGGCTATGCTGGGCTTAAAGACAAGCAAGGCTCTACTTTTCAATATCTTTCTATGCCTAAAAAATTCGAGAATTTTTTGGCTAATTTTTCCCATCCTAAGCTTAAAATTTTAGAAACTTTTGTTCATGAAAATAAATTAAGAATAGGCCATTTAAAAGGAAATTCTTTTTTTATACGCTTAAAAAAAGTTTTACCTAGCGATGCTTTAAAGCTAGAGCAGGCCTTAATCAATTTGGATAAACAGGGTTTTGCAAATTATTTTGGTTATCAACGCTTTGGAAAATTTGGGGACAATTACAAAGAAGGGCTTGAAATTTTACGCGGCAAAAAGATGAAAAATGTCAAAATGAAGGAGTTTTTAATCTCTGCCTTTCAAAGTGAGCTTTTTAATCGTTATTTGAGCAAAAGAGTGGAGTTATCGCATTTTGCAAATGATTTTAGTGAAAAAGAATTAGCACAAATTTATAGCATCTCCAAAGAAGAAGCTAAGGAACTTAAAAAACAAGAGCAGTTTTTTAAGCTTTTAAAAGGCGAAGTTTTAGGGCATTACCCTTTTGGAAAATGCTTTTTATGCGAGGATTTAAATACCGAGCTTGAACGCTTTAAGGCAAGAGATATCAGTGCTATGGGACTTTTAATCGGTGCTAAAGCCTACGAAGCAGGTCAAGGACTGGCTTTAAATTTGGAAAATGAAATTTTTAAAGACGCTTTGGAATTTAAAGCTAAAATGCAAGGCTCAAGACGCTTTATGTGGTCGTATTTAGAAGATGTTAAATGGCGTTATGATGAGCAAAAAGCTCATTTTTGCATGGAATTTTTCTTACAAAAAGGCTCTTATGCTACCGTAGTTTTAGAAGAGATCTTACATAAAAATTTATTTGAGTGAAATTCAAATGTATTTTTTATCTTTTTTGTATAAAATCTCTTTTTAATTTAGGTATATCTTTGAAAATAAGCCTAACATACCCTTGTTTATATTAACTTTTACTTGTCTTTATAAATTTATCCTAGTCGATAATAAAAATAATTTTTTTATTTTTAAAGTTTCTTGATAATTAGGATAAGTTTTTCTAAAAGCAGTAATAATTTTATTGACTAAGGCATCATATTATCATCTCGATAATGTTTGTTTATTTTAGAGAAAAATTCTCGCGCAAGTTGTTCATTATTAGAAATAACCTTTTTTTAAAAACATATAAATTTGAGTAATTTAGTATAATAAATATTTTTTTATAATATAATGTCAAAACTTTATCTTATGTCTTTAGGTTGTAATAAAAATTTGGTCGATAGCGAGATTATGCTAGGGCGTCTTAGTGCTTACGAGCTTTGTGATGAGCCAAGTAAGGCTGATGTTTTAATCGTAAATACCTGTGGCTTTATAGATAGTGCAAAAAAAGAAAGTATCAATGCGATTTTAGATTTACATGAACAAAGAAAAAAAGATTCGCTTTTGGTTGTAACGGGTTGTTTGATGCAGCGTTACCGTGAAGAGCTTATGAAAGAACTTCCTGAAGTTGATCTTTTTACTGGTGTGGGTGATTATGAAAGAATCGATGAAATGATACTTAAAAAAACCAATTTATTTTCCAATTCGACTTATTTGCAGGGCGAAAGCTCCAAACGCATCATCACAGGATCTAATTCGCATGCTTTTATAAAAATCGCTGAAGGTTGTAATCAAAAATGTTCTTTTTGTGCGATCCCAAGTTTTAAGGGTAAGTTAAAATCGCGTGAAATTTCTAGCATTATAGCCGAGCTTAAGGATTTGGTGGCTAGGGGTTATAAGGATTTTTCTTTTATCGCACAAGATACGAGTTCTTATTTGTTTGATAAGGGTGAAAAAGATGGACTTATACGCTTGATTGATAAGGTAGAAAAGATCGAGGGTATTAAAGCGGCTAGAATTTTATATCTTTATCCTACAAGTGCGAGCGAAGCTTTGATCAAACGCATTATAGCTTCTAAAATTTTTGTAAATTATTTTGATATGCCTTTACAACACATTAGCGACAATATGCTTAAGATTATGAAACGCGGAGCAAATAGCACAAGACTTAAGGAAATGTTAAATTTGATGAAAAGTGCACCTGATAGCTTTTTGCGTACGGGTTTTATCGTAGGACATCCAGGTGAAAGCGATGCGGATTTTGAGGAACTTTGCGAATTTATCAAAGATTTTGGTTTTGATAGAGTGAGTGTTTTTGCGTATTCTAAAGAAGAAGATACGGCTGCTTTTGATATGGAGCAAGTGCCTTTTAAAGTGATCAATAAAAGACTTAAAACCATAGAAAAAATTGTAGATGAAGTCATAGAAAAAAGCTTTGAAAAAGAAGTAGGACAAAAGCGCTTAGTTGTTTGTACAGGTGAGAGTAGTGAGGGTGAGTTTTTTATCGCAGCTAAAGATTTAAGATGGGATAGAGAGATTGATGGAGAAATTCTTATCAATGAAAGCGAATGTGGAAATTTGGAAATGGGACAAATTTATGAATGCGAAATCATTCAAAATGTTGATAAAAAGCTCATAGCCAAGGCTTTAAGAAAAATAGATGCAAATTAAAGATGAAATTCTATCCTTTTTAAAAAAAGGTAGAAATTTACTTGCTTTTTCTTATGGAAGTGATTCTAGCGCGCTTTTTCACTTTTTAGTGCAAAAAAAGATTGATTTTGATCTTGTGATGATTAATTATAAAACACGAAAAAATAGCGACTTAGAAGAGCAAAAAGCTAAGGAGCTTGCCTTGGAATTTCGTAAAAAAATTTTTCTAAAAAGCGCTCCTGTGATAAAGGGGAATTTTGAAAAAGAAGCTAGGGATTTTCGTTATGATTTTTTTGAAAAAATATGTCTTGAGCAAAATTATGACAAGCTTATCTTAGCTCATCATCTCAATGATCAATTGGAATGGTTTTTAATGCAGCTTTCTCGTGGGGCGGGTTTGACTGAAATTTTAGGTATGCAAGAGTATGAAAAGCGTCGAAACTACATACTTTTACGCCCTTTACTTTTTACGAGTAAGGATGAAATTTTAAGTTATTTAAAAGAGAATGATATTTTTTATTTTCAAGATGAGAGCAATGAGAATGAAAAATATTTTAGAAATTATATAAGAAAAAATTTTTCCAATGCCTTTGTGAGTAAATTTCATCAAGGCTTAAAAAGAAGTTTTTTTTATCTTAATGAGGATAGAAAAAAACTCTATGATTTAGAATCTATAAAAGAAATTCAAGGTCTTATGATTTGCCCTAAAAATGAAAGTTTGATTGCTAGGGCTGTAAAAATGAAAGGTTTGCTTTTAAGTGCAGCACAAAGAAAAGAATTTGTAAAGGGTGATTGTGTTTTAGGTGGAAAAATAGGCATTGTTTATAAGGATGGAAAGGTTATTGTTTTTAAATATGAAACTTGTCAAAAATTGCCTAAGGAATTTAAAGAAGCTTGTAGAATCGCTAAAATACCAAGACTTTTAAGAGCTTATTTATACAATCACAAAATTGATATTTCAGTTCTTAGCTTCTAATTTTAAAATTCTTTGATAAGCTAAATGTGTCAAAAAAATCACAAAAAATACTTGCAAAAAAATCCCTAAAAGCGGAATGGATGAGAGCAGGAAAAAACATAAAGTACTGAATTTAAATTCAAAGGCAGACGCTTGGGTGTTAAAAATTTTAAAATTTTCTTTATCTAAAACAGAACTCGTTATATCAAGCATTAAAAGCTTGTGAAATAGATAATAAAAAGCAAGATAGTACACAAAAAGATTGATAAAAGGCAAAAATAAAGCCAAGGTGCAAAGTAAAAAAATTCCTATAAATTTTAAAAATATTTTGAAAATTTCAAAAAATATAAATGCATTTGAAATGCTTTGTGCCTCGTGATGGTAGTATTTGTTATTGATTTTTTTTACGATAAGAGGCGTAAAAAAAGAAGTAATAAAAAGAGCTAGAAAAACTGATGCAAAAATTATAACAAAGCCCGAAAATAAAACACTTATAAGCGTAATTAAGATTTGAACAAAATGAAGAGCATAAAACCATGCCCAAAACGAGTCTTCTCCAACGCTAAATAAAGAATTAAAATAATCAAGCAAAAAAGAAAAGCCAAAAACTGCCAAAAAAATCATCAAAATAAAACTAAAAGTAAGCGGAATTAAGGCAAATTTCAAAAATTGAAGTGAGAAAAAATCCTTAATCGCAAGTTTTAAAATTCTCAATTTATACCTTTTGATAACACTTTTCTAATTTTTTATAAATGGTATCAAAATCAAGCTCTTGCTCTAAAATTTCAGCTAGAACTTCATTATCTTCTCTCCCGTTCCAAACTTTTTTATAGGTACCTTGCTTGTAGCCATTATTTTGTCTAAAAATATTTAAAATATTTTTTCCTATGTAGGTTTTATAAAGAATTTCAAGATTAAGTCCGCATTTGATTGCTAGGATAAAATAATTAGAAAGCAGTTCTCCAAGATTAAATCCAAAGCCACTGCATTTATGGATGATAAGCTCTATATCGTTTAAAATGCTATAAATATCATTTTCGTTAGGGTTGCCTTCTTCTTTGCAAAAATCTTGGAAAACGCTAACTGAGATGATTTCATTTGCTATGGCTTGAAAATTTTTATCTTTTTTATTTGTACATTCTTCAAGTAAAAGACTAAGGATAAAATGCCAAATATCTACGATTTCTATGCGAACATTTTCCCAATGGGTAGGGCTTGAAATATTTTTCCAATGTTTCCAAGCAAAAGAGTCTATGAGTTCGGCACATTCCATATAAATGCAACGCCTCCAACTGATGAGCTTTCCTTCTTTGGTGTAACCCTCTTCCCAATTTAAACCGTTGGTTTCATCATTGAGTTTTTGTTGGAGTTTGAGCATATTTTCTAAAATTTCAACATTTTTCATCTTGTGCCTTTTTTAATTTTTTAGGCTTATTATAAAATTTAAGCGTAAAGATTTAAACCTTTTTCTGTATTATTTTGATCTTCTTTAGCTTTTTCTTGCTGTTTTTCAAGTTGCTTTCTCATTTGCTCTAACACTTCATCTAGTAGCTTTTTGCTATCTTCAAGCATGGATGCATTGATATCCTTATCATTGCTTTGATTTTGTTTGAGCAAATCGCTAAGTTTATTTGTGAAATTATTCATGATGGCATTTTGATGATTTTCATCCTTTGGCGTTGGTAATACATTGGCCATTTGCATTGCTGATTCTATGATTTCTTTTGGCTTTAATTCTCCCACTTTAGAATTTGCTAAAAAGTCTTTTATCATAGGTTCAACTTCTTTCATTGCATTTTTTATCTCATCAAGATCAGCTTGGGTAAATTTAGAGCCTTCAAAAGTAAAACTAAAGCCATATTGGCGTTTTAAATTAAGACTTTTACCGTCTTCATCATTGGTATAGCTTAAGCTTTGATTGTCATACATAGACAAAGCCAAGTACTTGCCACTTTTTGTTGTATAATCCATTGAAAAACTTTGATTTTTGCTCGCATCAATTTGCATTTTGCTTCCCTTTGATTTGTATTAATATTTTCTAATGATAGAAAATCGGTTATTTTTTAAAAAAATTTAGTATAATTTTCTTAATGGATGAAAGAATTTTAGAATTTATAAAAAATGAACAGCTTTTATCTTGGGCTATGAATGATGAAAAGAGTGTTTATATAGCTAATGCTTTTTATGCTTTCGATGAAGAAAACTTAGCTTTTGTCATCGCTTCACATGAAGATACAAAGCACATTAAATTAGCTAGCGAAAATCCTAATATAGCACTAAATATAGCCAAAGAAAGTAAAATAGCCTTTTTAAAAGGTATCCAAGCCAAGGCCAAATTTAAAAGTGCAAGCAAGGAGCAAATAAAAATTTATTTTTCAAAATTTCCTTTTGCAAAATTGAATAAAAGTGCAAAAATTTATGCTTTAGAGCTTGAGTGGCTCAAATTTACAAATAATGCTTTAGGGCTTAGTAAAAAGCTTGAATTTTATAAAAAATAAATTTTTATGATTTTGTTTAAAAAAATGAGTTATTATTATAGCTTATGTAAAATTTAGGTATATTAAGTAATGTTAAATGTAATTCACGCTTTATTTTTTAGAGAGTTAAAAACTAGATTTGGTAAAAATAAATATCTAGGTTATTTTTGGGTTGTAGGCGAACCCATGAGTGTGATCTTGATACTTACCACTATAGTTACTGTTATTAGGGAATATCATCATCAGCTTATGCCTGAGGGAATTTCTATTTTTATGTTTTTGATTTCAGGTATAGTTCCTTATTTTATGTTTAGAAGCATAGTCACCCAACTTATGAATGGCATAGGAGCAAATTTAGCTCTTTTTGCTTATAAGCCTGTAAAGCCTATACATGTATTTATTGCTAGAACTTTACTTGAGTTTTGTATTTATTTTGTTATATTTGTTGTAGTATTGTTTATAGCGGGTTGGTTTTTTAGACTAGAAGTTATTCCTAGGCATTTTCTAAGTGTGATGATTTGTATATTTTTACTTATGTGTTCAGGTTTTGCTTTGGGTATGGTTTTTGCCATTATTGGATATTTTTTAGAACCTTTAAGGACTTTACTGAATTATTTTAGTATAGTATTTTATTGGAGTTCGGGTGTTATTTTTCCCACTTGGCTTATGCCAAAACCTCTGCTTGATATCTTCTATTATAATCCTTTGCTTCATATTATGGAGCTTTTAAGATTTAATTTTTTTGAAAATTATCCCTTGCAGGTTGATTATACTTATACTTATCCTATATTTTGCATTATATGTACTTCTTTTATGGGACTTTTTTTATATTATTACAATAGGCAAGCTCTAACAGCAGTGAGAAGAACATGATAAAAGTTTTAAATTTAACCAAATCTTATCCTTTGTTTAATGGTGGAAGGCATTATGTTTTTAAAGATTTTACTTTTGAATTTCCTGAAAATTGTAGCATAGGCTTAATGGGTAGAAATGGTGCAGGAAAATCCACTCTGATGAAGCTTTTAAGTGGTTCTGAACTTCCTGATAGGGGAAAAATCATCACTAATAAGAAATTTTCTTGGCCTTTGGGTCTAAGCGGAGCTTTTCAAGGATCTTTAACGGCTAGAGATAATGCTAAATTTGTAGCTAGGGTTTATGGCTATAAGGGTGAAGAGCTTTATGAAAAAGTCAAATTTGTAGAAGATTTTGCAGAGCTTGGCAAATTTTTTGATGAGCCTATGAATACTTATTCTTCGGGTATGAGTGCTAGGATAGCTTTTGGGCTTAGCATGGCTTTTGATTTTGATTATTATTTAATCGATGAAGCAGGAGCTGTAGGGGATCCTAAATTTAGAGAAAAAAGCCATAGAATATATAAAGAAAGATTAAGCCAATCTAAAGTAATCATGGTTTCACACAATGTAGCTGAAATTAAAGAATGGTGTGATAAAATTATTTTTATGGAAAATGGAAAAGCTACGGTTTACGATGATGTAGATGAGGGTATAGCTGTCTATCAAGGAAAAAAATAATGATAAAAACAAATACATTTTTTAATAAAATTAAAGATTTAAGTATTTTTGATTCTTTTAAGATGGTATGGATTTTAATGATTTTTGTGGTTATTTATTATGTTTTAATTGCCGCAGATCGCTATGTGAGTACTATCGCCATGAGTGTGAAATCAACCACTGGAAGTACTCAAGCAAGCGGTGTTTTATCGCTTCTAACTGCGACTTCTAATACGAATGAGGATATCAAGTTTTTACAAGGTTATATAGAATCGCTTGATATGTTGAAAATTCTAGATGAAAAAATTCATCTAAAACGACTTTATGATGAACAATATATCGACCTATTTTACAGCTTATCAAGCTCCAGTTCTATAGAAAGTTATTTAAAATACTATCAAAACCGTGTTAAGGTACATATAGACAATAAAACGGGACTTTTAAATGTTGAAGTCGAAGGTTTTACTCCAGAATCTGCACATTTAATCGCTCAAACTATCATGCAAGAGAGTGAAAAATTTATCAATGAAATTTCACACAAAGCGGCTAGAGAACAAATGACTTTTGCCGAAAAAGAATTAGCAAAATATAAAGAACGCTATCAAAAAACACAAAATGATTTGATCACTTTTCAAAATAAATATGGGGTCTTTGATCCTTTAAAGCAAGCAGAAGCTAAAGCCAGTTTGGTGACTCAGCTTGAATCAGAAGTCGCTCAAAGAGAAGCCAAGCTTTCAACCATGCAAAGCTATATGAATGATAGCGCACCTGAAATTGTAACCCTAAAAGCTGAAATTACTGCTTTAAAAAAGCAACTCGTCAAAGAAAGATCTAAAATTTCAGCCAATAATTCCTCCCAAAAACTTAATGATTTGGCTGCTAAATTCCAAGATCTAACCATAGAAGTAGGTTTTGCTCAAAGTGCTTATGAAGCAGCTTTAAAAGCTTATGAAAGCGCAAGGATAGAAGCTTTAAGAAAGATTAAGCAATTAGTCATCATTCAAACCCCTGATATGCCTCAAAGTGCAAAATATCCTGAGAGAATTTATAATATCTTGACAGCATTTATAGTATTATCTTTGATTTTTGGGGTGATTAAATTTGTTAAAATGATTATAGAGGAGCATAAGTATTAAAATGAGAAAAATATTAATTTTATTTTTAAGTTGTATTTTTTGTTTTGGAGCTGTAGATGTTTCACAGATTGGCTCAAGTGAAAATTCTAGCACAACCAGTTCTTCTCAAAATATAGAAAATAATATCAGCAAGAGTACTCCTGCTCAAATTCCTGTATTTGGATCAGAACTATTTAATGGAAATTTTAAAAATTATACTCAAAGAGTTTATAATCCTGACTATAAAATTGCAGTGGGTGATCAAATCAGTCTTAAAATTTGGGGTGCAGTTGAATTTGAGCAAATACTAGTCGTAGATTCTCAAGGAAATATTTTTATCCCTAAAGTAGGAGCGGTAAATTTACTAGGGGTAAAAAATAGTGCTCTTGTAAGTGTAATCAAAGCTCAGGTAAATAAAATTTACAAAAATAATGTTTTTGTTTATGCGGATATGAATGCTTATCAAAATGTTAGCGTTTTTATTACAGGTAGCGTTAATTCTCCAGGGCTTTATCAAGGTCTTAGTTCAGATTCTGTGATCCAGTATCTTGATAAGGCAGGTGGGATAAATTTAGAATACGGTAGCTTTAGAGATATTCAAATTCTGCGCAATAATACCGTGATTAAAAAGATAGATTTGTATGATTTTTTACTCAAGGGTCAAATGGATCTTTTTCCTTTTAGAAGCGGCGATGTAGTTTTAGTGGGTAATGTTCAAAGCTATGTTTTTGCAAATGGCGATGTGCAAAAACCTTTTCGTTTCGAGCTTGCAAACGATATTAAAACCTTAGCTGATTTGGCTAGAGTATCGGGTGCAAGACCTATAGTAACCAATGCAGTGTTAAGAAGCTATGGAAATGATCATAGACTTGAAATAAGTGCTTATAATAAAATGCAATTTTCTAAAGTTTTATTAAAAACGGGTGATGAAGTGCAGTTTAATCCCGAATACATTTCGCAAAATATCAGTATAACAGTCAATGGAGAACATAGCGGGCTTAAAACTCTAGTAGTTCGAAAGGGAACGACACTGGAGGATGTTTCAAGACTGATCGTGGCAAATGCGCAATCAGATATGAATGCTTTGCAAGTTTTTAGAAAAAGTGTTGCTAAAACTCAAAAAGATCTTATCAAAGCTCAGCTTAAAGAGCTTGAAACTCTTGCTTTAACTAGCTCTTCAGTAACCTCTCAGGGTGCAGCTATCAAAGCAGAACAAGCAAAATTGATACTTGAATTCATTCAAAGAGCAAAAGAAGTAGAGCCTAAGGGGCAAATTGTTATCGATAAGCCAAAATCTTATGGATCGGTTTTGCTCGAAGAAGGTGATATTATAAATGTACCTAGCAAAAATAATCTTGTTATAGTTCAAGGAGAAGTTACTTTGCCAGGAGCCTTTGTTTACAATAAAGGTGAAAGTTTAAAATACTATATCAATCTTGCTGGAGGTTATGGGGAAAGAGCGGATGCTTCTAAAGTACTTGTTATACATAACAATGGAAAAGCTCAAAAATATAGTGGAAGTATCGATATGATGCCTGGAGATTCTGTCTTGGTTTTGCCTAAAGTTGATAGTGAAAATTTGCAAATCTTTTCTATGTTAACACAAATTTTATATCAAATTGCTGTTGCAACAAATGTGGTGTTGAAACTATAATGAAAACCAAGGTGATGCAAAATGAGAGTTGATTCTTTAAAGATAGCCAAAGAGGTTTTTGCCATAGAAGCCAAAGCTATACAAGATTTGGCTTTAAATTTGGATGAAAATTTTTCTAAAGCTGTGGAGCTTATGCTTCATACAAAGGGGCGTTGTATAGTCAGTGGTATGGGAAAATCAGGCCATGTAGGAGCTAAGATAGCCGCGACTTTAGCAAGCACAGGAACGCCTAGCTTTTTTATCCACCCAGGAGAGGCTTTACATGGGGATCTTGGGATGCTTACCCCTGATGATATTTTGATAGCTATCTCAAATTCAGGTGAAACTGAAGAAATTTTAAAAATCATCCCTGCAATTAAAAAACGTAAAATCCCTCTTGTAACTATGTGTGGAAAGGAAAATTCTACTCTTGTCAAACAAGGGGATATTTTTTTAAATATATCCGTAAAAGAAGAAGCCTGCCCTTTGCAACTTGCTCCAATGTCTTCGACAACTGCTACTTTGGTAATGGGTGATGCTTTAGCAGCAGCTTTAATGAAGGCTAGAAATTTTAGACCTGATGATTTTGCTCTTTTTCATCCGGGTGGAAGTTTAGGCAGAAAGCTTTTAACTAGAGTAAGTGATCTAATGGTATCCAAAAATCTTCCTATAGTTCATCCTGATACCGAATTTAACGATCTTGTTGATGTAATGACGAGCGGAAAGCTAGGACTTTGTTTAGTACTTGAAAATGAAAAGCTAGTAGGTATTATAACCGATGGGGATTTGCGCCGTGCCTTAAAGACCAATGACAAACCAAGATTCGATTTTAAAGCTAAAGAGATCATGAGTATAAATCCCAAGGTGGTCAATGCTGATGCTATGGCAAGTGAGGCCGAAGAGATTATGCTAAAGTATAAAATCAAAGAAATTGTCGTTTCTAAAGAAGATAAAGTAGTAGGTATTATACAGCTTTATGCAATAGGGAATGTATAGTTGAAGTATAAGTATAGTGTCATTATTCCTATTGATTTAGCTCTTAGACCCTTTGACATATTAAGAAAAGTTAAAAACATTTTGCAAAGGTCTAGCGAAGAAGTCGAGATTGTTTTTGGACATAATGATCGTGGAGGCATATTTGATAAATATCTTAAAAAAATTACTAAAAAAAGCAATGTTAAATTAATTTCTGGAAAATTTTATACTAGATTAATTTGTCAAAGTTTGCTTAGAAATAGGGCAGTAGAACAATGCTCGAGTGAATTTATTTATCTTATGGATGTGGATTGCTTATTTGATAAAGAATTAAGCGATAGCTGTATTAATGATATTAAAAATAACAAAATCCCCTTTATAATTTTATTTTGTTTATATCTTTCAAGAAAAGGTTCGAGAGAGATTTTTAGGTATACTAGAGAAGAAATGTTTGATAAATATATTACATTTAGAAAAGATTTATATTTGCATTTAGCTTCTCCAAGTGCAAATATCTTTATGAAAAAAACTGACTATTTTAATATAGGTGGATTTGATGAAGAATTTATAGGTCATGGTGGAGAAGATTTTGAATTTATGATAAAACTTGCACTTTATAAAAATGTAATCAAGCCAACCAGGGACTTGATGCTTAATAAGTTTTATAAAGCTCCGCTTTTAAGTGAAGGTTTTAGAAAATATCTTAGCTTTAATGGTTTGCCATATTTTTTTGATAAAAAGATCGTTTTTCACCTTCATCATAATAGAAGCAAGTTGCGTGGATACTTTAAACAATACCACAGAAATTCAAATCTTTTACAAGAAAAGATCAAATTTGATTCTAGTCTAGAAAAAAATGGAGATAGTTTGATAAAATTTTATGAAGAGTTATGCAGAAAATATAATATAAGCATAGATAAATATAGTGTTTTATTTGACGGTTGTAAACCAAAAAAATTTACCTTAGAGCATATTTTACTTTTTTTAAAAAGACTGTAGATGCTAAAACTTTCGAGTGAAAATAAAAAATTTATTAAAGTTGTATTAGATAGTTTTTTTAGAATATATTTAGCAAAACTCTTTTCCAATTTTAAACCCAAAAAATACAAGGCTTTCACTCAATATACTATAATCTCGGCTGTATACAATGTAGAAAAATATTTGGATGATTATTTTAAATCCATAATAAGTCAAAGACTTGATTTTAGGAAAAATATTTTTATGATACTTGTAGATGATGGTTCTACTGATAATTCAGCACAAATAATCAAAACATACCAAAAAAAATATCCTAAAAATATCGTTTATCTTTACAAAGAAAATAGCGGGCAGGCTAGTGCTAGAAATTTAGGTTTAAAATATATGCAAGAAAATGGCTATAAAACCCCTTGGATTACATTTGCTGATCCCGATGATTTTTTAGATAGAAATTATTTTTATGAAGTGGATAAATTTTTATCAACCCACAAAGATAATAATATTTGTATGATTTCTTGTAATGTAATATTTTATCACGAAAAACAAAAGTTATATAAAGATAATCATGCTTTAAATTTTAAATTTAAGAATGGTATTCAAGTTAAAGAAAATTACAATCTTGATGTTTTTATACAGTTATTTACAAATTCAAGTTTTATAAATACCAGTTATTTAGCAAAATATATAAGGTTTGATGAAAAATTAAAACCCAATTTTGAAGATGCCAAATTTATCAATGAGTATTTGTTAAAAAATATCAATTTAAAAAGTGCTTTTTTACCAAAAGCAAAATATTTTTATAGAAAAAGAGAAGATGGTAGTTCAACTTTAGATGATAGAGATAAAACCAAGGATTATTATATTACGGTTTTAAATTTAGGCTATCTGAAACTTTTTAAAGATACAAAAATAACAATTCCTTCTTTTATTCAAAATGTCGTTCTGTATGATATTTTTTGGCAAATTAAAACTTTGATTTCAAATCCTGAAAAACTAGCCATTTTAAATAATGATGAAAAAAAGCTTTTCAAGGAATTATTATTTGATAATTTCAAATTTATTGATAGTTACAATATTAAAAAATTTAATCTCAATACTTTTGATTTTTTTTATAAAAAAGGTATATTAAATTATTTTAAAAATGAAGATTTAAGTGAAAATATAGCTTTTATAGAAGATATTGATGATAAGAACGATGAAATTTTAGTAAAGTATTATTTTAATGATATCGATCATAAAGTCAAGATTTTATTGGACGATGAAGTGGCTATCATAAAGCATTCTAAGATAAGGCAATATGATTTATTGGATAAAGTTTTCTTATATGAAAAAAGAATATGGCTAAAGCTCAAAAACGATACTAAAAATCTTGATATTTTTGTAAATTCGCAAAAGCTAAAGCTTATTTTTAACAATAATTTTATAAATGATTTAAATGGGGTTTTAAAAGCTTTAAACAAGCAAAAAAAACAAAGATCAAAAAATTCTAATTTATGGCTTTTTGCTGATATGAGCTGGAGAGCCGATGATAATGCTGAACATTTGTACAGATATGTAATGCACAATCATCCCAAACAACAAATTGCTTTTATTTTAAGTAAAAATTCAATTGATTATCCAAGACTTAAAAAAGAAGGCTTTAGATTGATTGATCCAAAAGGCTTTTATTCTAAATATTTGATTTATAAAGCTGATAAAATTATTTCTTCTCATATAGATAGATATATTTTCAATGCTTTGGGCGGAGATACTTTGAAAACTAAGGATTTTATCTTTTTACAACACGGGGTAACAAAAGATGATTTATCTAGGTGGCTTAATCAAAGAAAAATAGATATATTTATTACAAGCACAAAAGCAGAGTATGATTCTATAGCAGGTGATTTTAATCAATATAAATTTAGTACAAAAGAAGTAGTTTTAACAGGGTTAGCAAGGTGGGATGCCTTAATTAAAAATAATGTTTTAAATACAAAACAAATTTTAATTATGCCTACTTGGAGGAAAAATATAGTTGGAATGGTCATAAATTTTGGCACAAGAGAATTAAAAGATAATTTTAAAGAAAGCGAATATTTTCAAAAATGGAATTCTTTATTAAATTCCAATGATTTAAAAGCATTGCAAGAAAAATATTTTTTTACTATAATTTTCAATCCTCATCCTAATATTATACCATATTTAAAAGATTTTAATATCCCTTCTTATGTTAAATTCGCCAATCAAAATGAAAGCTTGCAAGCATTATTTTGCAACTCATCTTTAATGATTACCGACTACTCTAGCGTAGCTTTTGAGATGGCTTATTTAAAAAAACCAGTAATTTATTATCAGTTTGATGAAAAAGAATTTTTTATAAATCATAGTTATTTTCGTGGTTATTTTAATTATAAAAAAAATGGCTTTGGTCCAGTTGTAGAAAGCGAAGAAAATTTATTAAAGGAGCTTAAAAACTTACTTCAAAATGATTACAGGCTTTTTGATGCTTATAAAGATAATATAAATTCAACGTTTGCTTTCAAAAATGGTGATTCTTGTTGGAGAACTTATAAGGTGATAGAATATAAATAAAACAACTAAAAAAATATCTATAGTTTATAGATAAACTCAAATTTTTTTCCTATATTAAAGTTTTATTTTGATATAATCTTCGATTTTAAAATATAATTATAGCAAAGAAATTTTATGGATAATTACGAATTTAGCGAACTTTTAAAAACTTTAAAAAACAAAGTCGGCAACATAGCCTCTATCATCAAGCCTGAAAACATCCAAACAAGGCTTAAAGAGATCGAAGAGCTTGAAAATTCTCCTTCTTTTTGGAATGATGTCAAGCAAGCAGGAATTATAGGCAAAGAAAAAACCAAAATTACCAATCTGCTAAAAAACTACGAAAATGCTTTCAATGCTCTAAATGACGCAAGCGAACTTTTCGATCTAGCCAACAGTGAAAACGATACAGAAACACTTGAAGCTTTATTTAATGATGCACCAAAACTTGAAGATACCATCACAAGTCTTGAAATTTCCATGCTTTTAAGCGGAGAAAATGATGGCAAAAATGCTATTGTTTCTATTCATCCTGGTGCAGGTGGAACAGAGAGCAATGACTGGGCAAGTATACTTTATAGAATGTATTTAAGATTTTGCGAAAGAGAGGGCTTTAAAGTCGAAACTTTAGACTTTCAAGAGGGCGAGGAAGCAGGACTTAAGGATGTAAGCTTTTTAGTTAAGGGTGAAAATGCTTATGGGTATTTAAAAGCTGAAAATGGAATTCACCGCTTGGTAAGAACCTCTCCTTTTGATAGCGCAGGACGCCGCCACACAAGCTTTTCAAGCGTTATGGTAAGCCCTGAACTTGATGATGATATAGAAATAGAAATCGAAGAAAAAGATATAAGAATAGATTATTATAGAGCAAGTGGGGCAGGTGGACAACATGTCAACAAAACAGAATCAGCCGTAAGAATCACACATTTTCCAACTGGTATAGTCGTACAATGTCAAAACGATAGAAGCCAACACAAAAACAAAGCCACCGCTTTTAAAATGCTAAAATCACGCCTTTATGAGCTTGAACTCATGAAACAACAAGATAGTGCTAATGCAGGTGAAAAAAGTGAGATAGGCTGGGGGCATCAAATCCGCTCTTATGTACTTTTTCCTTATCAACAAGTTAAAGACAATCGAAGTGGAGAAGCTTTCTCTCAAGTAGATAATATCCTTGATGGAGATATTAAAAAAATGATAGAGGGAGTTTTAATCGCTTTAAAATCAGAATAATAGGATATAAAACAAATTTTTACTAAAAAACGGGAGGGAAGCAAATATGCAAAATGTAATTATAGCAGGAAATGGGCCTAGTCTTCAAAGTATTAACTATCAAAGACTACCGAAAGAATATGATATTTTTAGATGCAATCAGTTCTATTTTGAAGATAAATATTATTTAGGAAAAAATATCAAAGCTGCATTTTTTAATCCATACCCTTTCTTACAGCAATATCACACAGCTAAGCAATTGGTGTTTAACAATGAATACAAGATAGAAAATATTTTTTGCTCCACATTCAATTTGCCTTTTATCGAAAAGGATAATTTTATAAATAAATTTTATGATTTTTTTCCTGATGCAAAACTTGGCCATAAGATCATTGAAAATCTTAAAGAGTTTTATGCCTATATAAAATATAATGAAATTTATTTAAATAAGAGAATTACTTCTGGTATTTATATGTGCGCCATAGCAATTGCATTGGGATATAAAAATATATATTTATGTGGAATTGATTTTTATGAAGGAGAAACCATTTATCCTTTTAAGGCTATGAGTAAAAATATAAAAAAAATATTTCCTTGGATAAAAGATTTTAATCCATCAAATTTTCATTCTAAAGAATATGATATAGAAATATTAAAATTGCTAGAATCAATATACAAGGTTAACATCTACGCATTATGTGATAATTCTGCTTTGGCAAATTATTTTCCTCTATTAGTGAATACTGATAATAGTTTTGTTTTGGAAAATAAGAGTGATGATTGTATAAATGATATTTTATTAACCAATAATACACCGGGAATAAATTTTTACAAAAGTCAAATACAAGTTAATAATACTGAAATTCTATTACTCAATTTTCAAAATATGATTAGCGCTAAAGAAAATGAAATTTCTAATTTAAATAAGATTTTACAAGACAGTTATAAAACTATCAATACTAAAGAAAATGAAATTTCTAATTTAAATAAGATTTTACAAGACAGTTATAAAACTATCAATACTAAAGAAAATGAAATTTCTAATTTAAATAAGATTTTACAAGATAAGGACAAGCTGCTAATTGTGAAAGAAAACTTGCTAAACTTCAAAAGTCGCCATGGAAAAGCCAAATTCCGTATTCAAAACCAACTTTCCTATAAACTAGGACAAGCTATGATGGTAAATTCTAAATCTTTACTAGGTTATATAAGAATGCCTTTTGTATTATCTTATATAAAAGACAAACATAAACAAGAGCAAAAAATCTATCAAGAAAAAATAAAAAAAGATCCATCTTTAACACTACCTCCTTTGGAAGACTATCCTGATTATAAAGAAGCTCTAAAAGAAAAAGAATGTTTAACTTATAGATTAGGACAAACTTTAATTAAGGCTGATCAAGAATGGTATAAGGGAGGGTATGTTAAGATGTGGTTCGAGATCAAGAAATTAAAGAAGGAATATAAAAAGAAATAAATGTTTAATAAAATGAATTTGGCTAAGACTGTAGGTGTAGTAATTCCTATCTATAATGTAGAAAAATATTTAAAAGAGTGTTTAGATAGTGTTATCAATCAAACTTATACCAACCTAGAAATCATACTTGTAAATGATGGTAGTACGGATGAAAGTTCACTCAATATAGCCAAAGAATATACTTTAAAAGATAAAAGAATTACTCTTTTTGAATAAAAAAAATGGTGGTTTAAGTAGTGCTAGAAATGTGGGCATAGAATATTTTAGTGGAGAATATAAACTCAATAATAGAACGCAAGATATCAAAGAAAATTCTTTGATAGAATTTGATATAGAAGGTAGAAATTCTTATGAAATCCATAGTGTTTATAAAAGTTGTAAAGCTTTTAAAAATAAACAAGAATTAACAAACTTTACTTATCCTGATATCGATTATATCATCTTTTTAGATTCTGATGATTATTGGGAGTTAAATTGTATAGAAGAATGCGTACCTAGAATGGATGGAGTTGAAGTAGTTTGGTTTGATTATGATTGGGTGTATAAACATGAAATAAGTGAATATTTTTGTGATGAAACTTATCAAGATTTATATGGCTTTAAAAGTGGAATAATTAGCTCTACTGAATGGGCTAGCAAATATTCTAATGTTGGACGAAAGTGGTTTATCTTTGCATGGCATGGTATGATAGATTTCCGGTATTTAAAATCTATAAAATTAAAATTTGTTGATAATGCTATACATGAAGATATATGCTTCGGTACTTTGTTATTTATGTATTCAAAGTTTATATATGTTCTTAGAAAAAAAATATATAAATATAGAATACGAGAAAATAGTATTTGCGATCGAAATGAAAATAATAATCGTGCATGGATAAATCCTTATTTTAGGAAAGCATATTTATATTTTGGTTCAAATGTAAAAAAAACTAAAAAATATCATAAACTATATAGCGTAATATTAAGCACTTGTTATTTGGTTGAATTTATAAATAACAATAAAAAAGAGAATTCTTTAGATTATTCTTCTATAATAAGGGATAGAATTGATGCCTTATGGAGTGCTTTAAATTCTTTGACACACGATCCATTGGAAGCGTATAAGAAAATCCCAAAGGTATTATATAAAGATAGAATAAATGAAATAATTCAAGACTATGAGTATAAGATAAATATTTTGAAATATGGAAGCGCCAAATCCCGTATTCAAAATCAACTCTCTTATAAGTTAGGTCAAGTTCTAATTTTTAACTCTAAAAACATTTTAGGAATTTTGTTTTTACCTATTTATTTAATATCAACAGTAATAGTATATAAGCAGGAAAAGAAAATTTATTTAAAAAAAATAAAAAGGATCCATCTCTAGTTTTGCCTTGTATAAAAGGATCCATCTCTAGTTTTGCCTTGTATAGAAGATTATCCTGATTATCATGAAGCGATCAGTATTAAAAATCATTTATCTTATAGATTGGGTCAAATTTTAATTAGGGATTGTAAGATGTGGTATAAGGGTGGTTTGTTTAAGCTGCCCTTTGATATAATGAAAGAATATAAAATTTATAAATTTAAAAGATAAGGGTGGAAAATGAAATTATGAAGACTGTAGGTGTAGTAATTCCTATCTATAATGTAGAAAAATATTTAAAAGAGTGTTTAGATAGTGTTATCAATCAAACTTATACCAACCTAGAAATCATACTTGTAAATGATGGTAGTACGGATGAAAGTTCACTCAATATAGCCAAAGAATATACTTTAAAAGATAAAAGAATTACTCTTTTTGATAAAAAAAATGGTGGTTTAAGTAGTGCTAGAAATGTGGGCATAGAATATTTTAGTGGAGAATATAAACTCAATAATAGAACGCAAGATATCAAAGAAAATTCTTTGATAGAATTTGATATAGAAGGTAGAAATTCTTATGAAATCCATAGTGTTTATAAAAGTTGTAAAGCTTTTAAAAATAAACAAGAATTAACAAACTTTACTTATCCTGATATCGATTATATCATCTTTTTAGATTCTGATGATTATTGGGAGTTAAATTGTATAGAAGAATGCGTACCTAGAATGGATGGAGTTGAAGTAGTTTGGTTTGATTATCATATTTATTATGATGATATAAGTTGTTTAAAATCACACTTAACCATTCTTGAGCATCATAAATATGGTTTTAATTGTAAAGAAAGCTCAACGGATTTTTTTAAAAGGATGTTAAAATTAAATCGTGATACTTTTTGGTTTTCTGTTACGGGCATGATTGATTTTAGATATTTAAAATTTATAAAACTTAAATTTCTAGATGGTATTATTCATGAAGATCATTATTTTGGGAAACTTCTTTTTTTTCAGTCAAGCTTTATTTATGTTTTAGTAGAAAAATTATATTTTTATCGCATAAGGAAAAATAGTATCATGAATTATGATTCTAGCGGTATATATATACCAGAATATAATAGGTTTATATACGAAATTTTTGACAAAAATTATTTTTTATATAGAAAATATGTAACATTTTCTAGCAAGGTTTTAACCATGTTAATGGTGCTTAAATTTGTACAAAAAAATAGATATTTAGATGGGATATCTTTATTTGAAAAGACTTTTTGTTTAAAGTCAAAAAAAAGGAGAATTGGTTTAATTGATTTTGAAGATAAGTACTTTATTAAAGCAATATTTTTGATAATAAAAAAATTTTATGCAATGTCTGATAATTCAACTATTAATCTAGAATTAATAATAAATTTTATATCTGATATTATATACATAAACAAAAATAGCACCAATACAACAATATTTCAAAACAGATATGGAAGCGCCAAATCCCGTATTCAAAATCAACTCTCTTATAAGTTAGGTCAAGTTCTAATTTTTAACTCTAAAAACATTTTAGGAATTTTGTTTTTACCTATTTATTTAATATCAACAGTAATAGTATATAAGCAGGAAAAGAAAATTTATTTAAAAAAATAAAAAGGATCCATCTCTAGTTTTGCCTTGTATAGAAGATTATCCTGATTATCATGAAGCGATCAGTATTAAAAATCATTTATCTTATAGATTGGGTCAAATTTTAATTAGGGATTGTAAGATGTGGTATAAGGGTGGTTTGTTTAAGCTGCCCTTTGATATAATGAAAGAATATAAAATTTATAAATTTAAAAGATAAGGGTGGAAAATGAAATTATGAAGACTGTAGGTGTAGTAATTCCTATCTATAATGTAGAAAAATATTTAAAAGAGTGTTTAGATAGTGTTATCAATCAAACTTATACCAACCTAGAAATCATACTTGTAAATGATGGTAGTACAAATGAATTTTTTCTTTATAATCCATACGAATTTGATTCTGGATGGGGAAAAAATATATCTGCACAGTATTTCTCAAATACAGATACGATTGTATTTTATGATTTTGATTTTATTGTTGGAGATAATTTTGTGGACGAGATTTATTTGTGCAAGAAAGGGAGGTATAAAGCTATTTCCCCATTTAGCGATATTTGTCATTTGGATCAAATTGAATTAGATGAAATAAAAATAAACCCAAATTTTATCAAATCTATTGCGCGTGATTATCATCCTATTAAATCAATTGCTTATGGATTGTGTATTTTTAATAAAGAATTTTTTTTAAATATCAAAGGTTTTGTTTGTCACGCATCTTATGATATAGAAAATAGAGTGATGGATAATATGCTTAGATATTTTTGTAAAGCAAATGAAATTAGAATATCTAATTCGACTTATTTTTGTTTATGGAGTCCAGAAGAAAGAGAGGTGCAACATAGTTCAAATTTAATTTTTTTGAAAGAAAAATATGGAAATAGTTATATTGAAAATCAACAAAAATATAATAATATTTGTTTAGCAGGTGAAATTAATATTGAAGCAATAGAAAGGTATAATAATTTAAGGAAAATTTTCTTTGAAGATATGGAGCTATATAACTCCAATGATGTATATTATGTAGATAATTCATACATATCTACACGGAATAATGAAAATTTTTATACAAAAAAATCAGAATATGAAGATAGTGTATACAATATATCTTTTGATGATTTGTATAATTTAAATAATTTTAGAAATATTTATAAAGGCAAGAGATGCTTTATTATTGGAAATGGACCAACCTTAAATAAGCATGATTTATCTTTATTAAAAAACGAAATTACTTTTGGGTTTAATTCTATTTTTTACAAAAGAGATGAATTTAAACCAAATTTTTACATTGTTGAAGATAATTTGGTAATGAGAGAGAATATTGAAATTATTGAGAGTTATGATGTTCAATATAAATTTTTCCCTATAAATTATAAGAGTTGGATAAAAAAACCGTCTTCGAATCAAATTTTTTTTAAGATGAATTTGGGATTTTATCATGATAAGTCTAGATATTATCGTATACCACGTTTTTCTTTGGATGCTACTGAAGAGTTATTTTGTGGACAAAGTGTTACTTATATTGCGTTACAATTGGCTTATTTTATGGGTTTTAGCGAGGTGTATTTTATTGGAATGGATTTTCACTATGTCATTCCTAAATCTCACAAAAGAAGAGGTTATACTTTAATATCGGATACAGATGATCCAAATCATTTTCATAAAGATTATTTTGGAAAAGGTAAGAGTTGGCATGATCCATTAATTCATTTTGTTCCAAGAAACTATCAGCTAGCAAAATTAATCTATGAAAGTTCAGGAAGGAAGATTTATAACGCTACTATTGGAGGAAAATTGGAAATTTTTGATAGAGTAGATTATTATTCTATATTTAAAAAAACAAATATACCAAATACCGGTGCTGTAGAGCAGGTTAAAAAGCATTTGAGTTATAAACTTGGAAAAGCTATTATTCATGATACAAAGCAATTCAAGAATATAATTAATTTTCCTTTTAGAATATTTAGAATTGTTAAAGAACATAATAAAGATAAAAACAATATTGGCAAAAATCTAAGAGAGTATAGTGATTACTCTGAGGCTGTAAAAATACAACAATATTTTTCCTATAGACTAGGGAGGTGCATTGTTTCTAACTATAAAAATCCATTTTTATTATATAAATTAATAAAAATTGTTATAGAGCATAAAAGAAGAAAATAGGGGGATGGAAAATGAAGATAAATGCATTATTGCCAATGAAAGGGAATTCAGAAAGAGTAAAAAATAAAAACATGAAAGATTTTAATGGATTTCCTTTGTATCATGCAATCATGAAAGCTTTATTGGAATCTTCTTATATAAATAAAATATTTATAAATACAGATAGTGATGTTATAGCCTCTGATGCGAAGAAAAGTTTCGGGGATGGTATTGTTATTATTAAAAGACCTTTGGAAATTCAAGGTGATTTTGTATCCATGAATGATATCATAGCTTATGATTTAATGCAATGTGATGGAGAGTATTTTTTGCAAACGCATAGCACAAATCCTTTACTGAAAACATCTACTATTGATTTTGCTATTGAAAAGTTTTTTGATAATCTAGATGTATATGATAGTTTGTTTAGTGTTACAAAGGTGCAGGCTAGATTTTACGATAAAAATGCAAAAGCTATAAATCATAATCCCGAAGAGCTTCTAAGAACACAGGATTTAGAGTCTATGTATGAAGAGAATTCAAATTTTTATATTTTTTCTAAAAATTCATTTAATTTGGCTGGTAAAAAAAGAATTGGTCTAAAGCCTCAGATATTTTCTATGAATAAGCTTGAAGCCATAGATATAGATAATCCAGAAGATTTTATTCTAGCGGAATTGCTATATAAAAATAGGGATTTAATATGAAATTAAAAGAAAAACTAAAAAATAATCAGTTAAGTATAGGCAGCTGGATTAGTATTGGCCATGCTTGTATTGTTGAAGTGATGGCAGATGCTGGTTTTGAATGGCTTGTGATAGATTTTGAACATACTTCTATGAATTATGAGACAGTTCAAAATTTAATTATTGTTATTCAATCTAAGAATATTAAGGCTTTGGTTAGGGTAAGCAAAAATGAAGAGGTGATTATAAAAAAAGTTTTAGATATGGGAGCCGATGGTATTATAGTTCCGATGATTAAGAGTAAAGCAGATGCAATTAAAGCGGTTGAATTCGCAAAGTATCCCCCTATTGGCAAAAGAGGCGTAGGATTGTTTAGGGCTCAAGGTTATGGATCAAAATTTGAAGAATATAAAAAATGGGTTGATGATAATCTCATTATCATTGCTCAAATAGAACATTATGAAGCCGTTGAAAATATAGAAGAAATAATAAAAACAGAAGGAATTGATGGAGTTATTATAGGTCCGTATGATTTATCTGGGAGTTTGGGTTTTCCTGGGGAGTATCATAGAATAGAGGTAAAAGAGGCTATTGCTAGAGTTTTAAAATGTTGTAAAAAGTATAATATACCTTCGGGCTTTCATGTAATAGAAACTGATACCAAAAAAACTTCAGGAAAGAATACATGAAGGTTGTACTTTTTTGGCCTATAGTTTGGATTTTCTATTTTTAAGCGATAGCGCAAGGAAAGGTATGGAGCTTATCAAAAAGGAACTTAAATGAAAGTATTTGTATCAACTCATCCATTTGGAGAAACTTCTAAGAAGCCATTGGAATTGTTAGATGTAAATGGATTTGAGGTTAGATTAAATAATCATGGAAGAAAAATCACTTCACAAGAGTTAGCCAAGGATATTAAAGATGCTGAAGTTTTGATAGCGGGTACTGAAAAAATTACAGAAGAGGTTTTAAAAAATGCTCCAAATTTAAAACTTATATCAAGAGTTGGAATAGGATTGGATGGTATTGATTTCGAGTTATGCCATAAATATGATATAAGAGTAGCTTATACACCTGATGCGCCTACTATGGCAGTATCAGAATTATGTGTAGGTTTAATGCTTGATTTGGCAAGAAAAATTAGCTTTACTGATGCAAACCTTAAACAAGGTGTTTGGAATAGACATATGGGTATGTTACTTTATGGAAAAACGATCGGTATTGTCGGCATGGGAAGAATAGGAAAAAGTCTGATTAAATTACTGTCTTCTTTTAATGTTTCTTTTAAAGTATGTGAACCAAATCCAGATTTTGCTTTTTTAAAAATGTACAATATAGAATTGGTGGATAAGGTAAGATTGCTAAAAGAGTCTGATATTGTATCTTTAAATCTACCATTAAAAATAGATACTGCAAATTTTTTATCACTTAGTGAATTAGAAGTTATGAAAAAGCATGCTATTTTAATTAATACAGCAAGAGGTGGTATAGTCAATGAGGATGATTTATATATGGCCTTAAAAAATAATATTATCGCAGGTGCAGCTGTGGATGTTTTTGAAGAGGAGCCATATAAGGGTAAGCTAAGAGAGCTTGACAATGTTGTTTTGACTTGCCATATGGGCGCTAGTACTATAGAAAGTAGAACAGAGATGGAAACCCAAGCGGTTGAAGAAGCTATAAGATACAAAAATCACATCTCTCTAAAAAATGAGGTTTTTAAAAATGAATAAAAATGTCTTGGTTTTTGGTGGTGGAGGATTTATAGGCAGTTATGTTGTTGAAGAGCTATTGGCTAATAACTATAATGTTTTGTATGCTGATATAAATTCGTGCGATAGTATCTCAATGCAACACTATAGAAAATGTGATATTATGCAAAGAAAAGATGTTGAGTCTTTATGTCAAGATATGGATATAGTGTTTAATTTTGCAGGTTTTGCCAATTTAGATGACGCTATTGCAAATCCTTTAAAAACTTTAGAATTAAATGTTATGGGAAATATGCATATTTTAGAAGGGTGTAGAAAATGTAAAATAAAAAGATACATCTACGCAAGTAGTGCTTACGCCATGAGTGATAAAGGTTCTTTTTATGGTATTAGTAAGTTAACATCCGAAAAACTTATTGAGGAATATTTTAAAAAATTTGGGTTAAAATTTACTATTATTCGTTATGGTTCAGTATATGGGGAAAGAGAGTATTATAATAATTATATTTATAATTTAGTTAAAGAGGCGATGCTTAAAGGGAAGATTTCTCATGGTGGCGATGGTGAGGAGATTAGGGAATATATACATGCTTATGATGTTGCAAAATTAGCCTTGCAAATTATAGAAAATAGTGAATTTGAAAATGAATATTTGATTTTAACCGGTACGGAAAGAATGCAGAGAAAAGAATTATTTGAAATGATAAATGAGATGCTTGGAGGAAAAATAGAAATTTCAATTAAGGTTTCGGACTATCACAATCATTATAAAACTACTCCATATTCTTTTCATCCAACTAGAAGTAAAAAATTAGTAGCAAATCCCCATATTGATATGGGACAAGGTATCTTAGAGTGCATGAAAAATATAGAAAAGAAATATCTATGAAAAATAACTATATATATTTATCTTATTGTCTAGATGAAACAACTCCAACTTATGGCAATCGTGATAAAATGAAATTAACAAAAAAAAGTTCTATAGAGTGTGGTGATATTGCGAATCATACTATAGTGACAATAAGTGTTCATAACGGAACCCATCTTGATATGCCTTTGCATTTCTTTTCCAGTGGGCAAAGTATAGAAGATTTTTGTTGTAGTGATTTTATTTTTAACCAAGTTTTATTTATCGAAATTGATTCTAGCGATCTTATTGTTAATCACAATTTAATACAAAAAATGTCAGAGGTGGAAAATAAAATAAAATTTGAAGCTATTGTTGTCAAAACAGGACTTTGTTATAAAAGAGATCAAGAGGTGTATTGGAAAGAAAATTTTGGTTTTCACCCAAACATAGCTGATTATATCAGACAATTTTTCCCTAATGTTAGATTATTTGGTTTTGATAGCATTTCTGTTTCAAGTTTTTCAAATAGAGAATTAGGCAGAGTTGCACATAAGAGTTTTCTAAATCCTAAAAAACCTATATTGCTTTTAGAAGATATGAAGTTAAATAATCTTTCTGAGAAGAGTAATATAAAAAAACTTATAGTTGCGCCATTAAGAATTAAAAATTCTGATGGACTACCTTGTACGGTTATAGCAGAGGTAGAGTAATGGCTATTTTTTGCAAATTGAGAGATATTGGTAGATATAATTTAAAAGATTTTGATATAGTTTTTAATTATTTATCTTGTTGTGTTAATCCAGAAAGTAAAGAATTTACAAGGTTGCACGCTTACAGAGAAGGAGCATTTGAAAAAATCAAACTTACTGAAGATATTTTTGCTTTGGAGCAAGCTTATTTTACCAAAAATGAAAGTCAGGCTTTTTTTGAATCTCATAGGGATTATATGGATATTCAATTTATTATAAGCGGCAAAGAAAAAATAAAATTTGGTAATAAAAATCTGTTTGAAGTTGAAAAAGAATATGATAAATCTAAAGATTTAATCATATATAAACAACCCACTTTTCTAGTTTCTAGCTTGTTGTTAAATAAAAATGAGATTGCTGTTTTTTATCCTGAAGATGTACATATGCCAGGCTTAAGTATAGTGAATGATTCTTATGTGATAAAAACTGTGATAAAGTGTAAAATATGATAAATGTAGAAAATATAAAAAATATTATTTTTGATTTTGATGGGGTTATACTTGACTCTGTAGAATTAAAAACACAAGCTTTTGCTGAGCTTTTTAAAGAATTTCCCAAAAATAAAGTGCAAGAATTATTAGAATTTCATGTGCAAAATGGTGGCATTTCTAGATATTGTAAAATTCAATATTTTTTTGAAAATATCCTTTGTGAAGAAATTTCAGATAAAGAAATTTTAAACTATGCAAAATCATATTCTCAACTCACAAAAGAAAAATTATGTAATCCCAAGTATATTATAAAAGAAACTTTTGAGTTTATTAAAAAAAATCAAACGCATTACAATATGCATATAGCTTCGGGTGCTGATGAGCAGGATTTGATTGAAATTTGCAAAAGGCTGAATTTGACTCAATATTTTTTAAGCATTCATGGTTCGCCCATGAAGAAAGAAATTTTGGTAAAAAATTTACTAATAAATAATAATTACAAAAATAAAGAAACAATTTTAATTGGAGATAGTGTTAATGATTTTGAAGTTGCTTTAGATAATAAAATTTATTTTTACGGAGTATTATTATGAAAAGATTGGCGATACACTTATTTGGTCATTTAAGAACATATGAGATGACATATCAAAGTTTCCAAGATTATATTATAAATCCTAATGCTGAAGATGGATGGAAAATTGATATTTTTATTCACACTTGGGATGTTTTAAGTTCTTCGGTAGGAAGTTGGCATAGGGGTAAGTATGAATTTAATGAAAGAAAAATAACAAACATGGATATTGAAAAACTTCATCAAATATATCATCCAAAAAAAATAAGTATCGAAACATTGGAAGAGGATTATGGTTTGGATATAACTGTTAGACGGGTAAATGAGCTTAGAAAGGAATATGAAAGACAAAATAATATTAATTATGATTATATGCTTTTTACTAGGCCAGATATTATTTTTTTTAAAGAATTTAGATTGTCTTACTATTTAGGTTTATATTCGAGAAATCCATTAAAAAAGATTGGATTGCCAGAGAAATTTGTTATGTGCGCCTCTCGAATTTTAGAGAGATTTCCGTTATATGATCCAAGATGGACTCCAGCAAATGATATTTTGTGGTTTGCAAAAACAAGTAATTCTTGCGTTCCAAATGCTGAAAATAAAGATAAAATGAAAATTTATTTAAAATATCGTATAGGTATAGAATGTGATATTAAAAGGCCTTTTGGGTTTGAGTGCATCCAAGAAAAACAGGATGAAAATAAAAAGCCAACTTTGTATTTTCTACAAAATACGGCCAAATTCCGTATTCAAAACCAACTTTCCTATAAACTAGGACAAGCTATGATGGTAAATTCTAAATCTTTACTAGGTTATATAAGAATGCCTTTTGTATTATCTTATATAAAAGACAAACATAAACAAGAGCAAAAAATCTATCAAGAAAAAATAAAAAAAGATCCATCTTTAAAACTACCTCCTTTGGAAGACTATCCTGATTATAAAGAAGCTCTGAAAGAAAAAGAATGTTTAACTTATAGATTAGGCGAAGCTTTAGTAAAAGCTGATAAAACTTGGCGCAAGGGAGGATATGTTAAATTATGGTTTGAGATTGGAAAATTGAAGAAGGAATTAAAAAAAGGGGGCTAAAGTGATATTTTTGCATCGTCAAAATAACTTAGAAAAAACTATTAAGGGTTATGGTATAGAAATTGATTTAAGATATAAAGACAGATTGGTGCTAAACCATGATGTTTTAGAACAAGATCTTTCGTATCCTTTTTTTGAAGAAAAAATTCAATTTATGAAAAATATTCCTATAATTTGTAATATAAAAGAAGCAGGATTAGAAGAAAGGGTTATGGAATTACTTGGTAGTAAATTTGAATATTATTTTTTAGACTCTCAAATTCCAGATATTTTAAGGTTGTCAAAAAATGGATATCAAGGTAAATTTATCATTAGAATTTCGGATGTTGAGTCTTATAATGAAGGACTTATGGGGGTTGTCAAACCTAAATATGTTTGGGTAGATTATTCGCAATTTTCTAATTTTGATATTCAAAGTTATCAAGAATTTATTTACGGTATTAAACCAAAGCTAGGACAAGTTGAACCCATATTAGTTTCTCCAGAGCTGTATGATTTATCATATATAGAGCTTATAGAGCCTATCCAAAGTATTCTACCAAAAGGATTTTCTGTGTGCACTAAAAAACCTGAGCTATGGAGTATGTATGTTTAATTTAAGAAAAATAGCTGAAAAATATAAGCTTGTTATGGTTGATATTGATAATACTTTGTTTAATTACACATTTGCACATAAAAATGCTTTAGAAGTTGTAATGGATCAATATAGTTTTACACTACAAGAGTATAATCTAGCAAAAATAATGATTGAGAAAAGAAATTTATCAGCAAACCATCATAAAAAAGAATTATATTTCAAAATTATTTGCGAGAATAAGAATATTCATTTTTCAAAAGCTAGCGAAATGTTTAATCTTTACACTTCTGCTTTTATAAAAAATTTAAAAGTAGATAAAACAATGTCTGATTTTTTATTTTATGTAAAAAAATTAAACAAAAAAGTTATAGCTATTACTAATTTTTATTTTATAGAGCAAATTTATAAGTTAAATTGCGCAAATCTTATAAGTATGATCGATTATTTAGTATGTTCTGAAGAATTTGAGCTTGAAAAACCAAATAAAGCTCTTATCAACAGAGCCTTGGAGTTATATAAAGATTTGATCGACGAGGAAGAGATTGTAATGATTGGAGACTCTGTTGTAGATAACTTTTTAGGAGGGGGGTATAGGATAAATTACTATCCTTATAATTGCTCTAAATTATTGATTTCTATTTCTGGAAAAAGCGGGAGTGGAAAAACTACTTTAAGTAAGGCTATTGATGAAATATATGAAAGTTTTATTATTAGTACAGACGGCTATCATAAATATGAAAGACATTCTAAAATGTGGGAGAGGATCACGCATTATAATCCAGAAGCAAATAATCTTCTTCAATTGGCTATGGATATAAAACATATTTATCAAGATATTGGAAATAAGTTGCATATACCAATATATGATCATAAAAGTGGAGTGATTATTAAATCTAATGAGATTAAAGTTAAAGATTTGGATATAGTAATTATAGAAGGTTTACATACTTTATATCAAGAGGTAATAGGTGATTTTGTAAAGATAAAAATATATATTGATTCAGATGAAGCAGATAATCAAAAAATCAATAGGGATAGTAAGGAGAGAAACTATGAATATTCAAAAATTATTAGTAATATACAAAAACGAGAAGAGGACTACAAGAAGTATCTCGAAAAACAAAAGGATAACGCTAATTTTTTGATTTTAATTAGAGAGGGTATTTTTAAAATTCAATTAAAAGATATACTATTAAACGATTATTTGCAAAAAGAGTATATTGGTAAATATGAAGATTTAATTCACACTGTCAAAGATATTTTTAGTTTAATTTTACAAAATCGGTGGATAATAGAAAAATGATTAACGATAGAGAAAGACTAGATAGTTGTATTAAAGATTATCAAAGGTTATGTAAGATTTTTGGAAATATTTTAGATGCACCATCAAAGGGTGGAAATATTTCTATTAAAGATAATGAATATTTCATCATTAAAGCTTCGGGTGAAGATTTAAAAAAAGAACATAGGATTTCTATTTTTAAAAATAATGTTAATTCTTTTTGTTATTATAAAGATTATTCTATGGATATTATAAAGCCATCTATGGAAATTAAAATGCATTGGGTATTTAAAAATAAATATGTAGCGCATTATCATCCTGTTTATATTTTACCTTATTTGTGTGCTAAAGAATATAATTTTACAAATTACAATGTGATTGATTTTGTTTTACCTGGAAATGATTTATATGAGATGTTAAGCAAGAATTATATTTATGAAGAAAAAGGTATAGTATTGCTACGAAATCATGGCGTTGTTATTTATGCAGAACAAATTCAAGATGTATCGGAGTTGTATAATCAATTAAAAAATGATTTTTTTGAGGAAAATGATTTTGCATATACTCCAGATGATGCGGTTGATAAGACTAATGGGGAGCTGTGGTTATTTAGAAATGCAATTGAAAATATTGCTTCAAAAAAACAAATCAATTTAGTTCCATTAAAAGTAAATGAAATTTATAAATTATTAAATTTGCCCGATGAAAAATATAGAAAAAAAATTATAGAAAGTGAGAGTTTAGGATGAATATTATAATACCTGCGACTGGAATAGGAAAAAGGTTTAAAGAGGCTGGATATAAAGATTTAAAACCTTTTATTAAAGTTATAGAAGATAAGATTATTCTAGATTATGTGATTGAATGTTTTGACATTCAAAATGATACTTTTTATTTTATTGTACAAGAATCTGAAAAAAATAAATTTGAAGATTTTATTTCATCTAGAAATATCAACGCAAGAGTTATTATTTATACTGGGGAAAAATTAGGACCTGCTGGAAGTTTATATGGAGTGTTTTCGCAATTGCAAGATATATTAGATGAGGAAGTTATTATCAGCTATTGTGATTTTGGGCAAGAGTGGAATTATAAAGATTTTTTGAATTTTATAGAAGAAAATCAAGATGCTCAAGCGGTAATCCCTTGCTACACTGGTTATCATCCACACTTGATACCTTTAGAAAATGTGTATGCGGCATGCAAGGTGTATGATAATACTTATAAAGTTTATGAAGTTATAGAAAAATACAACTCTAAAAATAAATTTGAAGAGTATTATTCCTCGGGTATATATTATTTTAAAAGTTTAAAATTAGCCACGGAGGCAATAGCAAAACAAATAGATGCTAAAGATATGACTTCTGGAGAATATTATATTTCCGTGACCAATAATTACTTAGAAAATGTATTATGTTATCCATTCATAGAAAAATTTTATCAATTTGGTACTCCAAAAGATTTTGAATATGCAAAAGATAAATTAAATTCGCAAGATGTCTACAATGAAAAAGCAAAAATACAAAATACTGTTATATTATCTGCGGGTAGAGGGGAAAGATTTTTAAATCTTAACTTTAGTCAACCAAAACCATTTTTACCTCTTGGCGATTCGACTATTATAGAAAATATAATTAATACTTTAAAAAATATTGAGACTAATATCATATGTGTTGGTGCACAAGATCATGAAAAATATTGGGAAAATATATCCAAAGAGGTAAGATTTGTCAAGCCAAATAAAATTGGTGCGGCGTATTCTTATAAAGAGTCTTGTGGAGATTTAAAAGGTGATGTGTTGATTCTTCCTTGTGATTTAATTGCGAAACATATTAATGAGGAATTTAAAAGCTTACAAAAAGAATGCGAAATTATTATATTTGTTACGCAAGCTTCTAGGTATAATATAGATAATCCACATTATTTTACTTGGGTAGATGGAAAAAATGGTAAGGTAGATGCTATATCTGTTAAAAATAGGTCAAATGATACAGACTTAGTAATGATAGGAAGTTTTTATTTTAAAGAAAATTCTTTATTGCTAGAATATATAAATAAAATATTTCAAGAAGATATAAAAACTAATAGTGAATTCTATATAGATAATGTGTTTGAATTATTAATCAAAACACGTAAGGTGGGTTATATAATTGTTGATAATTATTTTTCTTTTGGAGCTCCAGAAGAGTATTTGGAAAATAAATATTGGTATAATATTTCTAATGACAAAAGATATTAAGTATTATATTATAACTCTCTTTTAGATTAAAGCATGGATTATGGAATATCATACCACTTCAAAAAAACTTATAAAAAATCTTAAAGATTTTTACAAGATAACCCTATATAAAACCTATAAAAACATAAATAAAGAAGATGTTTTTGTAGGCTGGGGTAGAAAAAATTCAGGTTTAAAAGCTATGGCTCTAGCTAAAAAATATAATGCTAAATTTATGCTTTTCGAAGATGGTTTTTTACGCTCATTAAATTTAGGTGTAGAAAATAGTCCGAGTTTTTCTATAGTTAAAGATGATGTGGGGATTTATTATGATGCGAGCACTTTTTCAAGGCTTGAAAATATTTTAAATACCTATGAATTTAGCTCTAAAGAACTAGAGCAGACAAAAAAAGCTATAGAGCTTATTAAAAGAGAAAAGCTTAGTAAATACAATAACAATTTTTGCATACCTCAAGAGCTTTTTGGTGTCAATGAAGAACGTGTTTTGATTATTACCCAAGTAGAAAATGACACTTCACTTCGATTTGGTTTAGCGAGTGATTTTTCGACCCAAGATATCATAAATGACGCTCTAGAGGAAAATCCAAAAGCTAAAATTTATATTAAAATCCATCCTGATGTACTAAGCGGTAAAAAACAAAGTGATTTTAGCATGCAAGATTTACCTAATAGATGTGTGATTTTAAAAGAAAATTATAATCCCATAGAGTTATTAAGCCATTTTAAAAAAGTCTATACTAAGACTTCAGGCATGGGTTTTGAAGCTTTGATGCAAGGGTGTGAATGTGCGTGTTATGGTATGCCTTTTTATGCAGGATGGGGGCTAACTCAAGATAGGCTAGATTGTAAAAGAAGGGTTAAAAAAAGATCTTTAGAGGAAGTTTTTTATGCTGCTTATATCCTATACAGTGAGTATTTTAATCCCTACTTAAATCAAAAAAGTGATATTTTTGATACTATTTTTACCCTAGCAAGATACAAAAGGATAGAGCAGGTAAATTCTCATACTTTGTATTTTTTAGGTTTTACTTTGTGGAAGCGTTGGTTTATGAAGCCATTTTTCAAAGCCAAAAACAATAAAATCATTTTTTTAAACTCACTTAAAGAGCTTTATAACATCAAGCTAAATTCTAAAGATAAAATTTTCATTTGGGGCAAAAAGTATGATAAAGCTTTATTAGCTAAAGATTTTAATAATGAAATTTTTTTAGTCGAAGATGGCTTTTTGCGCTCGGTTTTTTTAGGTTCAGACCTTACGCGCCCTTTTTCTTTGATAGTAGATAGCAAAGGTTTGTATGTAGATCCTAATCATCCTAGTGATTTAGAAGAACTTTTACAAAATCATGAATTTGATGATAGTTTAAGACAAAGAGCCAAAAAACTCATTACTACCATAACACAAAATAAATTTTCAAAATACAACGGCCTAAAGCATGAAAAACTTAACTTTAATACCAATAAAAAAATCATCCTTATTCCTGCTCAAGTAGAAGATGATGCTTCGATGATTTTAGGTGGAGCAGGTTTTGATACCTTAAAACTTTTACAAAGTGTAAGAGCTGCAAATAAAGACGCTTTTATCGTTTTTAAATCTCATCCCGATGTTTTAAGTGGAAATCGCAAGGGTTTAAAAGATAAGGGTATTATTTTAAAATACTGCGATGAAATCATAGAAAATGTCAGTATAGACAGTGCGATAAATGCGTGTGATGAAGTACATACCATCACTTCTACTAGTGGTTTTGATGCTCTTTTGCGGGGTAAGAAAGTAGTGGTTTATGGAAAGCCTTTTTATGCAGGTTGGGGATTGACTCAGGATTTGCACAGAATTTCAAGACGCACAAGGATGCTCAACTTGGAAGAGCTTGTTGCGGGGGTTTTGATCCTTTATCCAAGATATATTCATCCAAAGAGTAAAAATTTATGTGAAGTTGAGCTTGCTTTAGATATAATGTTAGCTTTGCAAAGGGATTATTTTTCAAAAAGATGGCTAAAAATTTTAATTGATTTTAGAATTTTCATGCTCAGAAAGTTAAGAAGAATATATGAATTTTTTATAAAAAGATGAGATTTAGCGATAAAATTAAAAAAGAATTTAGTGGTAAAAATATCTTATTGTTGCAAGGGCCTGTAGGAACTTTTTTTCACCGTCTTGCTTTAAAAATGAGAAAAAATGAAACCAAAATTTTCAAGCTTAATTTTAACGGGGGAGATTTCTTTTTTTATCCGAGTGGGAAAAGATGTAAATGTGATAAAAAAGATCTTGAAAATTTTTATGAAAATTTTTTCAAAGAGAAAAAAATAGATGCCATTGTGATGTATAATGATTGCCGTTTGATTCATGCAAAAGCTATCAAAGTAGCTAGGGAACTTGGTATCGGCATTTGGATTTTTGAAGAGGGGTATTTAAGGCCTTATTGTATTACTTTTGAAAAAGATGGGGTTAATGCAAATTCTTCTTTGCCTCGTGATAAAAATTTCTACCTTTCTTGCAGTATTTCTACACAAGAAAGCATAAAAGAAATTCCAGGTGGTTTTAAATTTATGGCCTTTAGTGCTTTTTTGTATTGGCTTTTTTCTTTTCTCCTGGCACCTTTTTTTAACAACAAGCTTCATCATCGCACCTTGTTTCCTTTTGAATTTTTATTTTGGTTTAGATCTTTATATAGAAAATATCTTTATAAATTCACAGAAAAAAAACTCAATCAAAAAATTTACAGCCTTGAAAAAAAGTACTTTTTGGCTATTTTGCAAGTTTATAATGATACGCAAATTAAACACCATTATAAAAAAAGTATAGAAGAATTTATAGAAGAAACCATCCTTTCTTTTGCAAATCATGCAAGAGCAAAGTCTTATCTTATCTTTAAGCATCATCCTATGGATAGGGGATATAGAAATTATTCTAAACTCATAGATGAGCTAAGTCAAAAATATCATGTAGAAGGAAGAATTTTCTATGTGCACGATACTTATTTGCCTACTCTTTTAAAAAATGCTTTAGGCTGCATTACGATCAATTCTACAGTGGGTTTAAGCGCTATTTTAGAGGGTTGTCCTACTAAGGTTTGCGGGGATGCGTTTTACAATTTTGAAGGTCTAGCTTATCCAAAAAAACTTCAATTTTTTTGGCGTGAAGCTCATGCTTATAAACCCAATCCTAGCTTGGTTATAAATTTTAAAAACTATCTCTTAAGTACAAATCAGTTCAATGGTAATTTTTACAAAAATTCGTTTTTAGGTTGATAAAAGTCCGATTAAGACAGCTTTTAAAACAAAATGTTATAATCAATCGAAAAAAGAAATGAATTTTTATGGATAGAGAAGTATTTTATATAGCGGGTTACGACCCTAAGAGTTATAGATTTTATTATGATTTATTTAAAAAAAATTTAAAAGATTATTCTCATAGATTTGATTTTAAAGTAGAGATAAGCGGGATTGAAAAGAGTGGAAATTTTCCTTCTTTTAAGATTGACCATAAAGATACTCAAACGCGCTATCATTTTTTAACTTGGAATGATATTGTCAAAAAAAATTGGTCTCAAAGCTACAAAGATGCTTTGTTAGATTGCTATAGTTTTTTTAGAATTTATACTATCACAGGACTTTTTCTTAAATTTGGTAAAGAGTCGATTTATCAGCTCATCACGGGTTATTATCCTTTCTTTTATGTTCTTTTTTCTTTGCTACTATCCTTATGTTTGGCTTTGGGGGGTTTTGTTTTTTTGCAAAATCATATCCCTTCTTTTTTAGCTATTATTATAGGCATATTTCTAGGATTTTTATTCAATCATTTTTTATTCAAGCTAGGTAGAAAATTGGCTGTATTTTGGATAGCAAGGATATGTGCTTTTTGTGCTACTTGGAAAGAAAAAAGATTGGGTGCTATGGAGCAAAGAATAAAGCTTTTTGCAGATGAAATTCTAAAGTCTTTAAAGCGAAGTGAAAACAAACAAGATTATGAACTCATCTTGGTAGCTCATAGTGTTGGAACTATAGTTTGTATAGAAGTTTTAGAATATATTTTAAAACAAAATTTAGATAAAGCAGTATTAGATAAATTAAAAATTCTTACGCTAGGAGAATGCATCCCTTTAACAAGCTATCAAAAAAATGCAGACGATTTTAGAAAAAAACTTGAATTTGTTTCTATATTTGATTTAAAATGGTATGATTACACCTCGATAATCGATGGGGCGTGTTTTCCACAAGTGGATTTTTTCCGTACAAGCGGGGTGCAGGCTAACTTTACCCCACCGTTTTTAAGTGCTAAATTTCATACTTTGTATGAAAAAAATGAATATAAAAAAATTAAAAGAGATAAAAATAAAGCACATTTTTTATATCTTTATAGCCCCCATATTAAAGGGAGTTATGATTTTTTTGCTTTCATCGTAGCGCCTAAATTTTTAGAAGAAAAGGTAAAGATATGAGTCAATGTCCATTTTTCCCAAAACCCTATAAAAATAAAGCTTCAACGCTTTTAACTTTTTTATTAAAGCGTAGATCATGGCTTGATGGCCTTTATGAGCGTAGTTATAAAATGCAAACAGGTTATGTAAAAATGCCAAATTTTGATCTTTATGTGATCAATGATACCAAAGAAGTTAAAAGAATGATGGTTGATGAGGTTAAAGAATTTCCAAAAAGCGCATTTTTACATGAACTTTTAAGTCCTCTTTTGGGAGAGAGTATTTTTACAACAAATGGTGAAGTTTGGAAAAAGCAACGCGAACTTTTACGCCCTAGTTTTGAAATGACTCGCATTTCAAAGGTCTTTAATCTCATGAGTGAAGCTGTAGAAGATATGATGAAGCGTTTTGAAAAATATCCTAATGGTTCTATTATCGAAGTGGATGAAGCTATGACTTTCATCACTGCTGATGTAATTTTTCGTACTATTATGTCTTCTAAATTAGATGAAGAGCAAGGAAAAAAAATTCTAGATGCTTTTGTGACTTTTCAAGAGCAAAGCGTACATACAGCCATGCGTCGTATGTTCCGCTTTCCTAAATGGCTTTCTTATGTGTTGGGTGATCGTAAGCGTGCTAAAGCAGGTGATGTGATTAGACAAGTTTTAAGCGATATTATAAAGCCAAGATATGATGCGGTGAGTAGTGGAAAAGCACAAAGTTTTGAGGATATTTTAGGATCTTTACTTTTAGTAGTAGATGCGCAGACCAATCAACGCTTTTCTTTTGAAGAAATTCTAGATCAAGTGGCTATGCTTTTCTTAGCAGGACATGAAACAACGGCAAGTTCTTTAACATGGACTCTTTATCTGCTTAGCCTTTATCCTGATGAACAAGAAAAAGCTTATAAAGAAATCATTCAGGTGCTACAAGGTGAAAATATACAAATTTCACATCTAAGACAGTTTAAATACCTGACCAATATCTTTAAAGAGTCTCTAAGACTTTATCCACCTGTAGGTTTTTTTGCAAGAGAAGCAAAAAAAGACACAAAAATAAGAGATAAGATGGTTAAAAAAGGTTCGGGTGTGGTTGTGGCACCTTGGCTGATACACAGACATGAAAGCTTTTGGAATAATCCGCATGAATTTAAACCTTCTCGTTTTGAAAGCGAGTATAAAAAGGATGCTTATTTACCTTTTGGAGCAGGAGAAAGAATTTGTATAGGGCAGGGTTTTGCGATGCAAGAAGCCATTTTGATTTTAGCCAGTATTTTAAGAAAATATAAATTAGAACTTGAAGAAGGTTTTGTTCCAGATGTAGTGGGTCGTTTAACGGTGCGTTCTGCAAATGGAATGAATATAAAATTTACTAAAAGGGAATCATGAAAAGAACCAAAGCAAGAATCCGTGCAAATTTTCGCAATCGCATTGAGCGTAATTTAAAAGGAAATTTAAAAGAAAAATTAGCAGGGACAATCTTGCTTTGTGCTATAGTACCTTTGGCAATTTGTGGATATTTGCTCATAGTGATAGTGGGAACTTTTTTTAATACAGCCAGAGCAAGGCAGGGTGTTAGAGCCTTAGATCATTTCGTAAATGCAAGTTTGTTTAATGGCTATGCTTGGGAAAGTGTATCTTCACATGCGTGGCGTGAAAGAAATAGGAAAAAATGGGCAAAAGTAGTGATTAAAATCACAGATTTTTTTCAAAAAGATCATTGTAAAAGGGCCAATAAAAGAGAACAGCCTGTGGTTGATTTTATACTTTCAAGAAATTTAGATAAGCAAACTATAGGAAAAAGGTAAATTTAGTCTAAAGCAACTACGGCAATAGCAAAACCATTATCGTGCGAGATGCTAAGAGAAGTGGAGTTGATTTTAAAATTTTCTAATACATGAGAAGCAAGTTTTAAATGAGGAGCATTTTTGCTATCTTTTAAAATTTCTATATCCAAAAAGCCACATTCTTTCGAAATTCCCACGCCCAAAGCTTTACTAACTGCTTCTTTTGCAGCCCAAAAACCTGCTAGGGTTGAGCTAGATTTTATCAATTTTTGCTCGTTTTTGTTAAGAAATTTATCAAGAAAGGCGTTGCCATGTTTTTGATAGATTGTATCTATCCTAGAAATGGCAACTATATCGCAACCTATACGCATTAAGAAACTACAAAGTCGGTAAAATAAACATTTTTGATGAAGCCATCGGTAAGAATTTCATTGATTTTTCCGACAAGCTCGTCTTTGAGTCTTTCTTTGCCTTTTTGCGTACTTACCTCTTCAAAGGTTTTTGCAGTTAAGGTACGGATAATGATATCGCGAATTACTGCTACTTTTTTATCAAGTTCAGGTTTTAAAAGCTCTGTATTTTGTTCTAGTTCTATAGTACATTTTACATATCTTGAGCCACTATCACTAAGCAAATTTAAAGTAAAAGGATCAAGAGGATACATAGGTCCTATATTTGCAAAATCACTCCCGCGTTGTGCCGGTGCTGTCACTTTAGCCTTATCTGCTTTTACTTCTTCTTTTGGAGCTGCTTTGACTTCACTTTCATCACTTGAGCTACTTGAAATAAGCCATGCAATTACACCCATAATGCTAAGGAGTAGAACAAAAAGTAAAATTACTATAATGATAACAAGAGAACCACCTTTTTTCTTTTTTTCTTCGCCATTTTCTAATTCTTCATCCATTCATTTTTCCTTTATTTAGTGAAGTTAATGTAAAATTGTAGCAGAATTTTCTTTTCTATCCAAATTTTGTATTATAAAAAGAAATTGATTAAAAAGATTTAAGGAAAAATTATGCTAGATGTGATTTTTAGAGAATACGATATACGCGGACTTTATGGCAAGGAACTTAACGAAAAAAGTGTTAAGGCTATAGGTTTTTGTTTGGGGCAAACCATGCTTGCAAAAGGCTGTAAAAATGTAAGCGTGGGTTATGATGCAAGATATAGCGCTGATGAGCTTTATAGATATCTAGTTAGCGGGCTTAATAAAGCGGGTATACAAATTTACAATATAGGACTTGTTCCCACTCCGTTAGGATACTTTAGTCTTTACGAGGGCATGAAATTTGATGCAAATATTATGATCACAGGTTCGCACAATCCAAAGGATTATAATGGCTTTAAAATCACTATAGGCAAGGAAAGTTTTTTTGGAGCTGAGCTTAAAGAATTTTCGAAAGAAGTTTATAAGCATTTAGAAGATGAGATTGAAGAAAATTTAGAAGCTCAAAAATACGATATTTTAAGTCTTTATGTGAATTTTATATGTGAGCAATTTAGCTTTTTAAAGGATTTTAATTATAAATTTGTAATTGATTGCTCTAATGGAGCTGCTGGGGTTGTTATAGAACCTTTAGTAAAAGCTTTAAATTTAAAAGCTCATGTTATGTTTTCAAATCCTGACGGGCAATTTCCTAACCACGAGCCTGATCCTACGGAAGAAAAAAATTTAAATGCTGTAAAGAATTTTTTAAATGAAAATCAAGAATATCCTTTAGCGTTTGCCTTTGATGGTGATGCAGATAGAATGGTGGCCTTGAGTAAAACTCATATTTTTTGCGGAGATGAGCTTTGTTATTTGTTTGCAAAAAACATTCCTAATCCTAGAATTTTAGGTGAGGTAAAATGCTCTAAAAATCTTTTTGATGAGGTAGCAAAATTTGGAACTATTTTCATGGGAAAAACAGGGCATTCAAATATCAAAAAAATGATGAAAGAAAGAGATATTGACTTAGCAGCTGAAGTAAGTGGTCATATTTTCTTTAAGCATAGATATTTTGGATATGATGATGGAATTTATGCCTTTTTAAGAGCTTTGGAGCTTGTTTATAAGGGTTTTGATTTAGAAGCTATGATCGGTGCCTTGCCAAAGCTTTATACTACACCTGAGATTAAAATTCCAGTAAGTGAAGAAGAAAAATTTAAACTCGTGGATGAATTTAAAAAAGCGATAGAAAGAGGTGCGCTAGAGGGTGTAAAGAGTCTTTGTGAAATTGATGGAGCTAGGATTGACTTTGGTTATGGCTGGGCCTTGCTTCGTGCGTCTAATACCAGTCCTTATCTTATCACACGTTTTGAGGCAAAATCCTTAGAACAAGCTAAAGATCTTGAAGCTAGAGTATTTAAACTTTTTAATGATATTAAAGAGTCGATTAAGAAATAATAGAATAGTATTTTGAGTTTATTTTAAAAATTAGGGGAATATATGAAAAAAATAGGTATTTTGTTGATTTTATGTGGTGCATTATTTGCAAACGAATGCAATAAAAAGATCGATCGTATTGGTAGAGAAATCGAATTTGCAAAAATGCACAATGACACAGCAAGAAAATCAAGTTTAGAACTTTCTTTAAAAGAAGTGCAAAAAGATTGCGCAAAAGATCCGCTTTTTTATGATAAAAAACTTGAAGCGAAAAAAATGAAAGAAAGAGAGCTTGAAAGAATAGAAAAAGAACTTGATGCTTTAAAGGATCAAAAAGATTATATGAGCAAGGCTGAATACAAGGCCAAGAAAAAAGCTTTAAAAGAAGAAAAAGATAAGATTAAAAAAGAAGTTAGAGCTTATATTGACGGTCTTTAAAAGCTACGAAATAATATTTTTGCCTTATAGCAAAGGCAAAAATACACAAAAAGTTTGTTAAGATTTGAAAATTTCTAATATATTTTTTATACCTTGCTTTTTTTAAGACTTTCTAGTAATTCTTCTATATTGTAAATTCCACGGTGTTCAGGTGTTAAAAGATGGATGAGTATATCACCTAGATCAATCACACTCCATTCTTCACTGCTTTCTATATTTAAAAATTCTTCACCTTCAGCCTTGAGTTTGGTTTTAAGTTCGTCGATCAAAGATAAAGCATGTCTTTCGCCTAAGGTAGCTGCGATGATAACATATTTGACAAAATATTCTTGCTCGCTCATATCAAAGGTTTTTATATCTTCAGCTTTTTTTTCATCTAAAATTTTAACGATTAAATCTATTCTTTCTTGCATTTTTTTCCTTTAAATTTTTGAAATTGTATCAATTTTTTTGTAATTTTTCATAGTATTTTTTTACTTCATCTTTAATTTCATCACAAACTTCGTGAGTATCTAGAGTGCTTCTTATAAAAGATGAGGCGATTTTTATATCGGTTTTTAAATCTTTGAAATTTTTTGGAATTTCTATATCATTGCGATTTGCAATGATAAATTCCACTAAAGAATTAAGCTTTTCAAAATCATGCCAAAGATGAAGTTTTTCTAAATGATCTGCACCGATGAGAAGATAAAATTTACTAGGATGATAAATTTTATAAAGATATTCTACACTTTCAATACTTGGTACAGGGCGTTTTTGCTTGGTTTCAAAGTCACAAATTTCTACTTTTTCTAATTTCCCCCAAAGCTTATTTACCCAAGCAAACCTTTGTTTCTCATCAGCAAAAAATCCTTTTTTAAAAGGATTGATAAAGGTGGGCATAATGACAAGCTTATCGATATCAAGTCCTGCTAAAGCCTCTTTGACAATAGCGTCATGTCCTTTATGTGGTGGGTCAAAACTACCACCAAAAAGTGCAATTTTCATTAAAATTTTAACCTTTTTTTAGTTAGAATATTAGCACAAAAAACTTCGCAAAAGGAAACAAAATGGCTGTAAAAGTTGCTATAAATGGTTTTGGGCGCATAGGAAGGTGCGTAGCAAGAATTATTTCAAAACGAGATGATATCGAACTTGTAGCGATAAATGATACTACAGATATTGAACTTACAAAATATCTTTTTAAATATGACACAGTACATGGAGAATTTGAAGGTAGTGTAGAAAATGAGGGGGATGATTTAGTTATCAATGGTAAAAAAATTAAAGTATTTAAGAGTCGTGATATAAAAGAACTTGATTTTGCAAAATATGGCGCGCAAATTGTTTTAGAATGTACAGGAGCTCACTTGACAATGGAAAAATGTCAAGGGTTTTTAGATATGGGAGTGCAAAAAGTGATCATGAGCGCTCCTGCAAAAGATGATACTCCTACCTATGTTTTAGGTGTAAATTCGCAAAATTATAAGGGTGAAAATATCATCTCTAATGCAAGTTGTACAACTAACTGCTTAGGTCCTGTTTGTCGCGTTTTGCAAGATAATTTTGGCATAGAAAAAGGACTTATGACAACCATACATGCTTATACAAATGGACAAAGTATTATCGATGCAAAGACTAAAGATAAACGCCGCTCGCGTGCTGCTGCTCAAAACATCATTCCAACTTCTACAGGTGCAGCAAAAGCGATGAAGCTTGTAATGCCTGAACTTAATGGTAAACTTCATGGACAAAGTATGCGCGTGCCTGTTATTGATGTTTCAAGTGTGGATTTAACTGCTCAGCTTAGCAAAAAAGTAAGCAAAGAGGAGCTTAATGAAGCCTTTAGAAAAGCTGCAGCTACAAATTTAAAAGGCATTTTAATGGTCGATGATGATGAAAGAGTATCGAGCGATTTTATCACTTGTTCTTATGGAGCGGTTGTGGTAAGTGATTTAACTCAAGTTATAGCAGATGATTTTGTTAAAGTTGTTGCTTGGTATGACAATGAGTGGGGATACTCAAGCCGCCTAGTAGATATGGCAGTATATATTGCAAACAAGGCTTAAAAATGAGCGATATTATTTCTATAAAAGATATTGATTTAGGCAAAAAAAAGTTTTTATAAGATGCGATTTTAATGTCCCTCAGGATGATTTTTTAAACATCACCGATGACAGACGCATCAGATCGGCTATCCCTACGATAAGATATTGTTTAGACAATGGTTGCAGCGTGATTTTAGCTTCGCATTTGGGTCGCCCAAAAGAGATTAGTTCTAAATATTCTTTAGAGCCTGTAGCTAAGCGTTTAGCAAGGCTTTTGGATAAAGAAGTGATTATGGCTAAAGATATTATAGGTGAAGATGCAAAAAGTAAAGCAGCAAATTTAAAAGCAAGTGAAATTTTAATGCTTGAAAATTTGCGTTTTGAAAAGGGTGAAACTAAAAATGATGAAAATTTAGCTAAAGAACTTGCTTCTATGGCTGAGGTTTATATCAATGATGCTTTTGGAGTATGTCATAGAGCACATGCTAGCGTAGAGGCCATTACTAAATTTTTTGATGAAAATCATAAGGGTGCGGGATTTTTACTACAAAAAGAGATTGAATTTGCTGAAAATCTCATCAAGCGTCCTGCGCGTCCTTTTGTTGCTGTTGTGGGTGGATCAAAAGTAAGTGGAAAGCTTCAAGCTCTTACAAATCTACTTCCAAAAGTTGACAAGCTCATCATCGGCGGTGGTATGGCTTTTACTTTTTTAAAGGCTCAAGGTTTTGATATAGGAAATTCACTTTTAGAAGAAGAACTTTTAGAAGAAGCCAATAAAATTCTTACCAAAGGAAAGAATTTAGGTGTTAAAATTTATCTGCCTGTGGATGTAGTCGCTGCTCCTGCTTGCTCTCAAGAAGCACCTATGAAATTTGTGCCTTCGCAAGAAATTCCAAGTGGTTGGATGGGTTTAGATATAGGACCTGCAAGTGTGAGACTTTTTAAAGAAGCAATTTCTGATGCGCAGACTATTTGGTGGAATGGGCCTATGGGTGTTTTTGAGATCGATAAATTTTCAAAAGGCAGTATAAAAATGAGCCATGCTATCAGCGATGGACATGCTACTACTGTTGTGGGGGGTGGTGATACAGCTGATGTTGTTGCGCGTGCTGGAGATGCAGATGAAATGACTTTTATTTCTACGGGTGGAGGTGCTTCTCTTGAGCTTATTGAAGGTAAAGAATTACCAGGTGTAAAAGTTTTAAGGGCTAGGGGAGCATAATGATATTTGCCGCAAATTTAAAATGCAATCACACAAGATCAAGTTTTAAACTTTATGCAAATATTTTAAATCAGTATTTAAAAGCAAAAAGCGATGATATCATCGTTTTTCCACCTAGTATAGCTTTTTTAGAAAATGAATTAAATTTTATACAAGGGGCGCAAAATTTTTATCCTTGTATCAACGGGGCTTTTACAGGGGAGCTTGGAAAAGAGCATTTGGATGAATTTGGAATCAAATGTGTTTTGATAGGGCATTCTGAAAGAAGAGCTTTAGGAGATGAAAATTTAATCAAAGCTAAATTTGATTTTGCTAAAGAGCATGCTTATAAAATCGTTTTTTGTATAGGTGAGAATTTGGAGCTTAAAAACTCAAATCAAACCTTAGATTTTTTAAAAAAACAACTTGAAGTTATTGACTTAGATTATAAAAATCTCATTATCGCTTATGAGCCTATTTACTCTATAGGAAGTGGCGTAAGTGCCAAAAAAGAAGATATTGCTAAAGTGCTTGAATTTGTTTCTTCGCTTACGCAAGCTCCTTTACTTTATGGTGGAAGTGTAAATGAGGATAATATTAAAGATATTTTAAATATAAAACATTGCAGCGGTGTTTTAGTAGGATCTGCTGCATTAAAAGCTGAAAATTTTATAAAATTAATTAAAGGATAAATGATGATAATGAAAGGCAAAAAAGGCCTTATAGTAGGCGTAGCCAATAATAAATCTATAGCTTATGGTATAGCAAAGGCTTGCCATGAGCAAGGAGCAAGTTTAGCTTTTACTTTTTTAAATGATGCATTGAAAAAGCGTGTTGAGCCTATAGCAGAAGAATTTGGATCAAACTTTGTTTATGGGCTTGATGTAAATAACAGCGAACATTTAGATTCTATTGCTGAAAAAATTAAAAAAGATCTAGGAGAGATTGATTTTATAGTACATGCTGTTGCTTATGCACCAAAAGAAGCTTTGGAAAATTCATTCTTAGAGACTTCAAAAGAGGCTTTTGATATAGCCATGGGAACTTCTGTGTATTCTTTGCTTTCTTTAACGCGTGCGGTATTGCCAGTATTAAAAGAAAATGGTGCAATTTTGACTTTAAGCTATCTTGGCGGGGTGAAATATGTGCCTCATTATAATGTTATGGGTGTAGCAAAAGCAGCTCTTGAAAGCTCTGTGCGTTATTTAGCAAGAGATTTAGGCATTAAAGGAATTCGTGTAAATGCGATTTCAGCAGGGCCTATTAAAACTTTAGCAGCAAGTGGAATAGGCGATTTTAGAATGATATTAAAATACAATGAAATCAATGCTCCACTAAAACGCAATGTAAGCATTGAAGATGTGGGAAATTCAGCGATGTACTTACTCAGTGATTTAGCTCGTGGTGTTACGGGTGAGGTGCATTATGTTGATGCAGGATATAATATCATGGGAATGGGGGATGTCACAAAAGACGAAAATGGAAATACTGTGCTTTGTTGGGATAATCAAAAAGGACAATAATGGCAAAACTCAGCAATGAAGAGTTAAAAGATATACTTGTAAAACGCATTGAAAAAATCGAAAATTCAGACTTGGTAGATAAAAAAACCATCAATGAAGAAAGTGTAAAAGCCCTTGCTAAACATTTATCTTTGGGAAATGAAATTCCAGCTCTTGCGCAAAAGTTTTTTGAGCTTGCTCCTAGAGCTAAGGTTGTTTGGTTGCATCTTTGTGAGTGCACAGGCTGTAGTGAGAGCTTATTGCGTGCGGATTTGCCAAGTTTTGATGAGTTGATTTTTGACTTTTTTTCTTTAGAATATCATGAAACTTTAATGATGGCTAATGGAACAAAGGCTGAAGAACTTTTAGAGCATGTTTTAAAAGAAGATTTTGTTTTAGCTGTTGAAGGCGGTGTTGCTGCTATTGATACATTTTTTCTTACTATAGGTGCAGAGGGTGAGAGTGGTTATGAAATTTTGGAAAAACTAGCAGCTAGGGCTAAGGCTATTTTTGCTGTGGGAACCTGTTCTTCTTACGGGGGAATTCAAGCTGCTTATCCAAATCCAAGTAAGACTTGCGGTATTTCAGAAGTTTTAACACAAAAGGTAGTTAATATCCCAGGTTGTCCACCAAGTGATGTAAATATCATCGTAACTTTGACTTATTTTGCCTTATTTGGAATTTTGCCTGAGCTTGATGAGCAAAATCGTCCCGTTTGGGCTTATGGCAAGTGTTTGCATGATTTATGCGAAAGAAAGGCTAAATTTGAGAGCGGAATTTTTGCAGAGCATTTCGATGATGAAAAAGCCAAAAGTGGAGCTTGTTTATTTAAAATAGGCTGTAAAGGTCCTTATACTTATAATAATTGCCCTAAAGTAAAATTTAACGCTAAAACTTCTTGGCCTGTAGCTGCAGGACATGGCTGTATAGCTTGTAGCGAAAAGAATTTCTGGGATGAATTTGGAAATTATGAAAAACCTATGGCAAATCCTTTTTCTTATGCTAAGCTTATAAATCAGGAATTTAGCGCAGAATTTGCCCTGGAAGAACAAATCCAAATCTTGTCTTTGATGGATTTTGAATTTGAAAGTAATTTAAAGCTTATCTTGCAAAATATCGCTAAAAATAAATTAGGTGCTTTGCTTGTAGAAAATTATAAAACATCTTTTGAAAAAAACTTTATTTTTATAGAGCAAAATTTCGATGAAAATCCTATGCCCTCTAGTGATATCTGGAAGTATTTTGAGATCAATTTCATTTTAGCAAAGGGTGAATTTTTACAAGATAAAAACGACTTTTTAAAAGCGGCGCAAAATTATAGCTTTAAGCATGCAAGTCCTTATGATTTTAAACTTACTCTTAATGAGCAAAAATCAAAACTTGATGTGAGTAAATCTTTTCGTATGCCTTTGATTTATCTATGCGGAGGACTTGATTTTGAAGCTCTTGCTTATAGTGTTTTGAAGGCTTTTGAAAAAAATATCAAAAGCGTAATAGACTTTAATAAACAAAAAGCGGGTTAATTAATTACAAATTTTGTAATATTTAACCCTATAAAAGCTACTATATAAGCACTGATACAAGTAAAAAGAAAAAGGAAAAAAGTATATTTTATTTTTCCGCTTTCTTTTGAAAAGACTATGGTTGCAGCAAAGCAAGGATTATAAATCATTACAAATAAAATATAAGCTACTGCGCTAGGCAAAGGGATATTCTTAGCGATAATACCTTTTAAATCACTGCTTGTTTCATCCACTTCTTTTCCAAGGGAATAAAGCACTCCCATGGTAGAAATCATTACTTCTTTTGCAGCTAAACCACTGACTAAGGATACGCTTAATTTCCAATCAAGCTCAAGCGGAGAAAAAATAGGTTCAATTGTTTTGCCAAATTGCCCTAGATAGCTTTGCTCAATAGCTCTTTCTTGGGCGCTGAAATCTTCTAAATTGCTTTCATTATTTGGAAAATTACTCGCAAACCATATAAGTAAAGAAGCCATAAGTATAAAAGTTCCTGCTTTTTTAAGATACATTTTGGCCTTATTAAATACCATAAACCATACCAAATGCCAATTTGGCATACGATATTTTGGCATTTCCATTACAAAAGGCTCGTTAATGCCGCGAAATGCAGTTGTTCTTAAGATTTTAGCCGCAATAAGTCCTAAAACAGCACCCAGAAGATAAATTCCAAAAAGGTAATTCCCTGCTTCTTCGCTTGGGAAAAATGCACCGATAAACAAGACATAAACAGGAAGTCTTGCCCCACAACTCATAAAGTTAATGATAAAAAGTGTTAAAAGTCTATCTCTTTTATTTTTAAGTGTGCGTGTAGCCATAAAAGCGGGCACAGAACAACCAAAACCAGTGATAAGCGGGATAAAACTTTTTCCATGCAAGCCAAACTTGTGCAAAATTCCATCCAATAAGAAGGCCACTCTTGACATATAACCTGTAGTTTCTAAAAGTGCGATACCTAAAAATAAAATAATGATATTAGGCAGAAAAAGCACTACAGCTCCAACACCTGCGATAACTCCATCGGCTAAAGCTGAAGCAATAAGGGTGTTTTGAATATTGCCTTTAACCCATTCGCCTAAAGTATTAAAGCCTGACTCTATATAATCCATAGGAATTTGTCCTAGGGTAAAAGTGAGTTGAAATAAAAGCCACATTAAAAATAAAAATATAGGCAAACCAAAAAATTTGTGGATGAGTAAAGCATCGATTTTTTTAGTAAGATTTCTTTCTTCTTTTTTATAGGTGATGATTTTTCTCGAAAGCTCATTAACTAGGGTTAGTATATCTTCTTTTTTTAAGCTTTTTTCACAAAGTGGAGTAGAAAATCTTGATTTGGGTGTGAATTTATTTTCAAATAAAATAATGATTTTTTCAAGTAAGAGTTCTAAATTTTGTTTCGTTTTAGCTGAAATTTCAACAACACTGATTTGAAATTCTTTGCTTAAAATTGAAGTATCGAGCTCTATACCTTCCTGCTTGGCCTCATCGCACATATTTAAAGCAAGGAGCATTTTTTTATCAAGACTTAGAAGTTCTGCACTGAGAATGAGATTGCGTTCTAAATTTGTAGCATCTAAAACATTGACTATGATATCGTAATTTTTACTTTCTAGAAATTGACGAGCGATTTTTTCTTCTTCGCTATAGCCATCCAAAGAATAAGTCCCAGGTAAGTCTATAAATTCAAGCTCATAATCTTTATAGCGTGTTTTTGCTACGGCTTTTTCTACAGTAACTCCGCTAAAATTTCCTACTTTCATATTGGCTTTACAAAGCGTATTGATAAGTAGGCTTTTGCCAACATTAGGTTGTCCTGCTAGTGCAATAGTAATTTTTTTCATAAGGGTTCCACTTGTATAGTTTCAGCTTCATTTGATCTTAAAATCACGCAAGTGCTTTCAAATTCCACCATAATGGTTGCATTTTTTAAAGAAGAGTGTACTTTTTTTAATGTTTTATTTTTCATAAAACCAAAACTCAAAAGCCTAGAATGAAGTTCTTTATAAGCTTTAATTTCTTTTATAATCGCACTTTGTCCATCTTTTAATTCATTGAGAGTCATTGATATATTTCCTTTAATGCAATTGTATAAAATATACACTAAAAAAATGTTTAGAAGTCTTGTAAGTCTTTTTAAGACTTACAGTGAAAGATCAGTTTGCTTTTCTAAATGTTTTATTTGTTCTAAAATATCGTAAATTTTATCCATGGTGAGGTTTTCTTTTGCGTTGTTGATGAATTTATCTTTTAATTCTTCAAAGCTTAAAGGATTGTCAAAATTGCCTTTATTGATAAAAACATCTTTGCAAATCACTTTTCCATCTTGCAAAATAGCTTCCATATGTCCAGGAAAATACTTTGGAAAACCTTGAGATTTTCTTTTTTCATAAGTGATTTTTTGTGCAAATTCAAGCACTTCTTTTCGTTTTAAATCTTGATAGGATTTAAGAGTAATCTTGCCATCAAAAAAACCTAAAGCCATCAAAAAAGGCATGGAAAATTTAGCTTCATAAGCACTATTTGGAGTGTATTTTGCTTCTAAAGGATCGCAAATAAAAGAAATAGGAACTTCATCTACAAAACAACGAATACTTTTGATTTCATCTGCTTTTAAACCATCATTTTTTAAAGCTATAGCACAATCGATAAGACCATGAGCAAAGTGACAACTTGGATAAGGTTTTATCGAAACTTGCATACTTTGCCAAATTTCACCCAAGCCTTTATCAAGTTCTGTTTTATCGCATTCTTGTTCTATGCCAAAACATTTAAAGATATTATCCCTACCTTCAAAAATACTCAAAGGTCCACTCATGTTATTTTTAGCAAAGTTAGCGACTAAAATTCCATTTTTAATAGCATTTGCTATATGTAAGACTTTTGAATTAGAACCATTAGATAAGAACTCATTAATTCCGCTTGCAAAACTTCCAGCAAGTCCTAAAGCATTGATAATTTGTTGCTTATTTAGATCAAGTAAAACTGCACTCGCGCTCACACTTCCAAAAATTCCAGTGATAGCTGTAGTATGAAAACCACGCTTGTGGAAAGTTCCTTTGCTTGCAATGCCTACTCTAGCAGCAACTTCCCAGCCAACAATAAAAGCTTTTATAATTTTTTTAGCATCTTTACTGATATGAAAACCATAACTTAAACAAAGAGGAGTTAAAATCGCACTTGCATGCAAAATCGCTTCTGTATGTGTATCGTCAAAATCAAGTGCGTGAGAAGCAATACCATTTAGCATAGCTGCATAAATAGGATCTAGTTTTTTATCATTTACCCATACAGGGGTATTTTTTTCTGTGCTTAATTTTTCAAAAGCTTTAAAGGCATTTAAAACGCATTCTTCCTTGCTTGCTGCTATAGCCGTTCCAAGGCTATCGAGCATAAGCTCTTTAGCCCTTTGAACGACTGCATCAGGGATATTTTCATACTGAAGATTGAAAATAAAATCCGCTAAAATTTCGCTATACAACATCGTTTTTCCTATTGTAAAATAGCATGATTTTGAATTTTTTCTAAAAATTCATCCACTAGTTTAGGTGCATATCCTACATAGGTTGTTGCATCAAGTAAAGCATCGATATCTTTTTCTTTTAAAACTTGAGATACTCTTGTATCTGCAAGCAATACTTCTTTGAAAGTTTTTTGTTGTTCGATACCTAGCATAGCGTTTTCATAAACGATTTCATGAGCGTGTTGTTTGCCGTAATGATCACTTAGTGCAAACATAACGCGTTCCGCTAATACAAAGCCTTTAAGAGTGTCAAGATTTTTAAGCATTTTATCTTTTTTAACTTCTAGATCACTAAGAGCAAATTTCATATTTGCTAAAACCACAGAAAGCATTAAAAACATTTCAGGTAAAAGTTTCCATTCCATTTTCCAAACTTGTCCATCTCTTTCATGCTCGTGTCTTTCTATGTCGCTTAAGATTGCTAAATTTGCTTTAAAGGCATTGCTTACAGTAACAGCATTTTCGCTTACTGCAGGATTTCTTTTATGCGGCATGGTGCTAGATCCTACTTGCCCTTTGCCAAAAGGTTCTGCTACTTCATCGATTTCATTGTGTGAAAGTATGAGCAATTGATGAGCGATTTTGTTAAAAGTTGCATTGATATTGCCTAGCACAAAACCAAGCTCTATAAAACGATCGCGTGCAGGCTGCCAAGAGATATTAGGTACTTCAAGTCCTAAATTTTCTAAAGTTAGCTTTTCTACTTCATTGCATTCATCACTTAAACTCGCCTTAGTTCCAACAGCTCCTACTATACTGCCTACATAAAGTCTTTTTTCAAGTTCAAGTATTCTTTCAAAATGGCGATCAAGCTCACTAAGCCAAATAGCTACCTTATGCCCAAAGGTGATAGGTAAAGCTTGTAAGGCAAGAGTTCTTCCCATCATAGCAGTATTTTTGTGTGCTTTAGCAAGTTTTGCTAAAGCTTTTGCAATGGCTTTTAATTCACTTTTTACAAGAGTCATAGCTTCTTTAAATTGCAAAACAAGTCCTGTGTCAATGATATCTTGAGTGGTTACTCCAAAATGTACATATTCACCCAAATTATTATCGCAAGCTTTTTCTAAGCCTCTAACAGTAGGAACTAAAGGATGTTTGGTTTTTTTAAATTCATTAAAAATAAAATCCATATCCATAAATTTATAATAAGCTTTTTTTGCGATTTCATCTGCTGCTTCTTGAGGGATGATGTTAAGTTTTGCTTGTGCCTTTGCTAATGCTGCTTCAACATCAAGCCATTTTTGTATGCGATTTTCTTCACAAAAAACAGCACGCATATCTTGCGTGCTCCATGAATCTGCTAATAATTTATGATCAAATACGCTAATTCCAGTCATTTTATTTCCTTATTTTTTAATACTATCAAAAGCCTTAGTTAAATCAGCAATTAAGTCTTTAGTATCTTCAAGTCCTATATGAAATCTTACAAATGGACCTCTTTTACTCCAGTCTGTTGCAGTTCTTGGTGGAGTAGTTACAGTTGCTAAACTTTCATAGCCGCCCCAGCTAGCACCTATGGAAAAATATTCTAACTCATCTACAAATTTAATAGCATCTTCTTTGCTATAACCCTCTGCAAATTCGATGGTAACCATACCGTTAGCGCCTTTATGATCGCGCATAAAAATTTCATGGTTTGGATGGGTTTTGAGTTTTGGATAGAAAATAGTTTTAATTTCTTTTCTTGTTTGTAAAAATTCCACGATTTCATCTGCGCTTTTTTCATGAGCTTTCATTCTTACATCCAAAGTTCTCATACCACGAAGAACTAAATAAGCATCATCAGGGCTTGTTGTAAAGCCTAAAGCTTCAGGAAGTTTGTCAAAATTTTTCCATTCTTTTTCATTGATAACCACTATACCCATAGTCACATCAGAATGGCCGCTAAGATATTTTGTCGCAGCTATAACTGAAATATCTACACCTAGCTCAAGTGGGTTTAGGAAGTATCCGCTTGAATAAGTATTATCAATAGCTACAGGGATATTGTGAGAGTGTGCAATTTTGCAAAGCTTTGGCAAATCTATGATTTCATAAAGTATAGAACCAGGGCTTTCGCATAGGATGAGCTTAGTATTAGGCTTGATTTTTTCTTCTACATCGCTTGCATCGGCTTTTAAAAAATCAATCTCAACACCCATTTTTTCTAAAAATAATTCACAAATTGTTCTCACAGGCCCATAAATTGCATCAGTAATTAAAAAATGTGCGTCTTTGCTAGCATAGTTTAAAAGCACCATAGCAAGTGCTGCAAGTCCTGTAGGGAAAAGCTGAGCTCTGTAGCCACCTTCTAAAGTGCAGATAAGTTTTTCGAGTTCGAAGTTGGTAGTCGTTCCTCTAGCACCATAGCTTAATACACGATCGGTTTTTCTTAATTCTCTATATTTTTGCCAAGTGGCATGATCTTTAAAAAGTATAGTTGATGCACGCATAAGCGTAGGATTGACTGATCTTACTTCAACATTTTGATCACCTCTACCGCAATGAATAAGTTTGGTTTTTGAGTTCATTTTGTCTCCTTTTAAAGATAAATATAAGTCATAATGATATTTACAATAGCCGCTACAAGCATAGGAATAGCTGTTCTTTTAACTACGGCAAAAGGACTTACTTTTGCGATAGCTGAGATAGCTAAAATAGCAGGTGCTATAGGGCTCACGCATCTTCCAAAGCCTGTCATGATTTGAATAGGTGCTATCATGGTAATAGTTTCAATGCCAAAATGTTTTGCTATATTTGGGATAAGTGGGGCAAAGCTAAAAAATGCTGCATTTCCAGAACCCATTAAGAAAGCACAAACTGCAAGCAAAATTGAAACTGCGATGATGATAGCAAGTACTCCAAATCCTGCATTTTTACAAAATTCTATTAAAGTATCCACAAAACCAACCGATAAAAGCCCGCTTGCAAATACTTGACCGCATACTATCAAAGAAACAGTGATAACAAATAAATGCCCCATTCCTTTAAAGAATATCATAATAGAATTGAGTGTTTCTACTACGCTTTTATAGCGTATCATTTCAAAAACAATCGCAACAAAAGTTGAAATCACCATAGCCACAGGAACATTCATTTTGATAGCTGAACTAGCTGCAGCTTTTACTTCTTCTTCACTACTAATTCCCATTAAAACTAAAATGCTATCAAGTACAGAACTAAATCCAAGTATTAATACCAAAGGTATAACAGGCAAGATAGCATAAATTTTTGGAGGTTTTTTAAGTTCATTTTCTTTATCTTTATTTTCACTGAGTTCTTTTTCTACTTCTTGAGCATTAAAAACAAAATTATCTTTTTTATCAAAGAATTTATTGCAAAAATATATAGCAATACCTACAGCTACAATGATAGGTAGAGTTGTAGGGAGTTGATAATGAACAAAATAAATAGCAGGATCAATTTCAGCTACTTTTGAAGCCATGATTACATTGCCACTTCCAGGACCATGATCGATATATTGACAAATACCAATTACGCTTAGAGCTGAAAGTTTAGAAACTCCAGAGCGAACCAATATAGGATACATAGTAACCATAAGTAAAAGTCCTAAGCCTGCATGAGAAGGGATAAAAAGAACTAAAAATTGCACGATAAAATATGCAACTAAAAGTAAAACATAAGGGGATTTTACCATTTTTAAAGGTTTTTCAAAAACTTTAAAGAGTGCGTAAGATGCACCAACATGATCCATATAAGCAGAAAAACCTGCTATAGCCATCAGTGTCAGTCCTAGACCTGCTAAGGTGTTTGACATGGTTTGGTTAAAAACTTGAAAAATATCAAAAAAACCTAAATTTAAAGAACCTTTTGCGACAATATGTGGCGAAAGTCCAAAAATAGCAGCTAGGGAAAGCAAAAGTAAACCACTTAAAAGCAATGCCATGTGAGCATTGATTTTTTTATAAAGCATAAATACAAGTAAAAAAACACTAAATAAAGAAAAAGTTAAACCTAACATGTTTTATCCTTTTTTAGCGATAACTTCTATTTCTATTTTAGCACCTTTAGGTATATCTTTTACCGCAAATGCACTTCTTGCAGGGTATGGAGATTTGAAAAATTGCGCATATACTTCATTAAAGGCAGCAAAATCTGAAATATCTGCTAAAAGGCAAGTTGTCTTGATGACTTGATCATAAGAAATTCCATTCTCCTCTAATATAGCTCCTATATTTTTTAGAGATTGTGCAGTTTGTTCTTTGATATCAGAACTTTCTATTTCTCCTGATGCTGGATTGATAGGAAGTTGTCCCGAGATAAAAAGCAAACCGTTTGCTTCTCTGTAAGCCGAATAAGGGCCTATAGCCTTTGGATAATTTGACATTTTTTCTCCTTTTTTTGTTAATATAGATTAAACGAAATATATTTTATCACTATAAAAATAATCTGTCAATATTTTATTATTACAATAATAAAATATTATTTATGCATAATTTTATTAAGAAAATTTTAAAAATTTAAAGTTAAAATTTAAACTTTTAGATTTTAAATTTATTATTTTTTTAGGAATATTTTCATGGATGAGAAGCAAATTGAGCAATTTGTAAAGCTTACGAATTTTTTAGGGCAAGTTTTGGGCAAGCAGTATGAAGTGGTTTTTCATGTACTTTCTAAAGAGGGTGCTTATATAGCAGCTATCGCAAATAGTCATATTAGCGGCAGGACTCTTGAGTCTCCTTTGAGTGCTTTTGCAAGCGAGCTTGTGCAAAATAAAGCTTATTTAAAAGAAGATTTTTTGTGTGATTATAAGGCTTTGATTGGAAAATCAAAACTTGTTAGAGGTTCGACATTTTTTATAAAAAATTCTGATGAATTGGTGGGAATTTTATGTATCAATCATGATACTAGCATAATGAGAGATTTGGTTTGTAAGATTATAGATATAGAAAAATTAGATGATATGGGTGAATTCTTAAATCAAAATAAAGAAAATAATACCAGTGTAGACAGTTTAGGAAATATAGAAACCCTAAGTCATTCTATAGAAGAAATTTTAGCTCAAAGTATTGATATGAATTATTTAAATTCAGACTATCAACTCAGTATAGCGCAAAAAGAAGAGATTACAAAAACTTTATATCAAAAGGGTATTTTTAATATCAAAGGTTCTGTGCCTATAGTGGCTAGACTCTTAAAAATTTCAGAGCCTAGTGTTTATAGGTATTTAAAAAATTTTAAATCATAGAAATTATTTTTTAAATAATTTCAAAATTCCTAAAGAAAGGCGTTTGCTTAAGCTTTTTTTAGTAGCTTTTGAGTAAAAATTCAGCCACATCTTTACGGCCAAACATGATAGCAAAACTATAAGGCGTCATACCTAGGCCGTTATTTTCATCTATATTTGCTCCGTGTTTTACCAAAAGCTCACACATGGACGAATATCCCTTAAAGCAAACCCCTGCCAAAGGTGTTTGTCCACGATCATTTTTTTCATCAACAAGCGCACCCTTTTCTAAAAGCATTTTTGCACACTCATAAGAATTATTATAAGCTGCAAGCATAAGCAAGGTATCTCCTTTATGTGTTTTTAAATTTACATTCAGTCCTGCTTCTATCATGATTTTAAGATTTTCATATTCGTTATTTCTAGCAAAATTAAAAGCCATTTTGCAAAGTTCGGCAAATCTTTTTTCTTCTTCTAGGCTAAGTGTTATCATCGTTTTTCCTTTATTTATAATCTTTAGTTTGCCACCTAAAAAGTGGCAAGTAAAAATTATTTTCCTAAAGCTTTTTTAATACCTTGTGCATAATCAGGTGAAATTTTTTCAAAATGTCCCAAAGCTCTAGCAATGATTTTTTCTTCTACGCCTTCCATAGAAGCTGCTATATTTTCAAAAAGTTGTTCTTTTTGGTTTTGATTCATGATGTTAAACAATGCTCTTGGTTGAGTGTAAAAATCATTATCTAAAGGAGCGTATCTTTGTGCGTTACCTTCTAGCACTAAATCAGGCTCAAGATAGCTTTTATCTTCTTTTGGACTTTCTTCATAGCTGTTTGGCTCATAATACGCAGCGCCATTTTTATAGCTATCAAAATTCATAGCACCCGCAACATTGTAAGTGTTTACTTCACTTCTAGCACGATTTACAGGTAAAAGGTGATAATTAGTTCCTATTCTGTATCTTTGTGCATCAGGATATGAGAAAATTCTAGCTTGTAGCATTTTATCAGGACTAAAACCTATACCAGGCACTATATTGCTCGGGCTAAAAGCTGCTTGTTCAACTTCATTAAAATAATTTTGTGGATTTTGATTTAAGATCATTTCGCCTATATCCATTAAAGGTACTACGCTATGTGGCCAAATTTTAGTTAAATCAAAAGGATTAAAACCTAGTTTATCAGCATCTTTTTCGGCAAGAATTTGAACTTGAACTTTCCATTTTGGGAAATCTTTGTTTTCTATAGCATTGTAAAGATCTCTTTGGTGACTTTCTCTATCTTTAGCGATAAGTTCAGCTGCTTCTTTATTACTAAGATTTTTAATACCTTGTAGGGTTTTAAAATGGAATTTTACCCAAAATCTTTCATTTTTATCATTGATAAAGCTGTAAGTATGGCTTCCAAAACCGTGCATATGGCGATAACTTGCCGGAATTCCTCTATCGCTCATAAGAATGGTTACTTGGTGTAAGCTTTCAGGACACAAACTCCAAAAATCCCAAGCAGCATTATTGCTTCTTAAATGTGTTCTTGGATCTCTTTTTTGAGTGTGGATAAAATCAGGGAATTTATAAGCATCACGGATGAAGAATGTCGGAGTGTTATTTCCTACCAAGTCCCAGTTTCCTTCTTTGGTGTAAAATTTAATAGCAAAACCTCTAACATCGCGTTCAGCATCTGCTGCACCTGCTTCACCTGCTACTGTTGAAAAGCGTAAAAATAATGGAGTAACTTCGCCTTTTTGAAAAATTTTAGCTTTAGTATAAGCACTTAAGTCTGCTGTAATTTTTATTTCGCCATAAGCTGCACTTCCTTTTGCATGTACTGTTCTTTCTGGAATTCTTTCTCTGTTTTGATGGGCAAGTTTTTCAAGTAAAAGATAATCTTGCATAAGCAAAGGGCCTTTTGCACCCGCACTTAAAGAGTTTTGATTATCGGCTATAATGTTTCCGAAGTCGTTAGTTAATTTTTTCATCATTTTCTCCTAAATAATAATTTTTATTAGTTGAAAAATTATATCTATTAAATATTAAAAACAACTTAAAATTATAGATAAAAAACATTATTGATAATAAAATTCAAAATAAATTTAGTTTGATTATATTATAATAATTATTATCAAAATAATATAAAGTAAAATCACAAAGGAGAGCTTATGTCAGTTTTGGTTATTGGTGCAGATGAAATAACACCTATTAAGGCTGTTTTGTATGATTTAGGTGCAAAGAAAATAGAGCATTGGGATGCACGCAATGAAAATAGAGTCAATCGCAAACCTATTCCTTGTGATACAGAATGTATAGTAATGCTTACGAGTTTTTTAAATCACAATACAATGAAAAAAATTAAAAATGAAGCTAAAAAACGAAAAATTCCATTAGTTTGTGCAAAAAGAAGTGTAAGTTGTGTGTATTGTGAGTATTGTAAGATATTTAATTTAGATAAAGAATTTTCTTGCTCTAAGGCAGAATAATGCTATTTGGATTTGATGATAAAAGAGAATTTATCCCTAAAGTTTATAGTTCTTTGTGTAAGCAAGAGCTTGTCAAAACTTTTTTGATTCAATACAACGCCAGTGTTGACAGTGTTTTAAGAATTCCACTTTCATATGCAAGAAGTGCAAAAGATCTAAAAATGCCTTTTCAAAACTTCTTGCAGGATGTGATACACATGCCTTTTGGCAAAATAAAAAATATTAACAAAAATCTTACTTTGAGTATTTCTTATTTTCAAAAAAGAAAGAGTTTGATTTTTAAAACTAAAATATTTCAAAATGTCGACATCTTAAGGCTTTTAAGGGCTTATTTTAGAGGTGTTTGTTTTGATTCGCAAGTTTTGTTTGATTTTTATGTATATGATAAAATTTCCCATCAAAATCAAAATCGAAGCATTGTTCAAAATGATAACTTGATTATCATAGATAATAAAATCGCCGTTTTGCCTCTTTGCAAAGAAGTAGATCTTCAAAATTTAAATATCGAGAATGAAATTCAAAAAATATCTAAATTTATATATCAAAATCATTTTGATCAAATTTATATAGTTTGTCCGCGTAACAAAAATTTCACACATTTTATTCAAATAAAACATTTTTTATGCGATTTAAACAAAACTATGTTAAAATTAGTCCCGTATTCAATAACAAATAAACTTATAAGGAGAAAATAATGTCAGTAGCAGTAATTTATGGAAGTGCTATGGGAAATACAGAAGGAGCAGCAAATACAATTGCTTCAAAATTAGGAATTAGTGATGTTTTAAATATTGCAGATATTGATGCAGCTAAAATTAATTCTTACGATAAATTAATTTGTGGAACTTCTACTTGGGGAAGCGGCGATTTACAAGATGATTGGGATGGTTTTGATTTTTCAGGTCTTAGCCTTGGTGGAAAAACTGTAGCTGTATTTGGAATGGGTGATAGCGAAAGCTATTCAGATACTTTCTGCGGCGGCATGGGAAAACTTGCAGAAAATTTAAAAAATGCAGGTGCAAATTTAGTAGGTGAAGTTTCAACTGATGGTTATACATTTGAATCAAGCGATGCAGTTGTTGATGGAAAATTTGTAGGTCTTGCGCTTGATAATGACAATCAAGAAGATCAAACTGAAGCAAGAATTGACGCTTGGGTAGAGCAAATCAAAGCTCATTTTGCTTAATTTTTAAAATATCGGCTTTCTTTGCCGATATTTTGTTTTAGCTATCTTTTTAAATTTATTCAAAAATTACTTCTATTATAAAATCAAATATTATCACTAAAATTATAGTTTAAAAATTAGTTCTATCTTTTTTGCATAGCCAGTATCATTAATTTTGCTTTACAATCTGCACAGCAATAAAGAGTTTTTATTTTATTTTCATCATTGCCAAATTTAGGTTTCATTAAATTTGCAATTTTTTCTACCGCTTTTTTGGTAGCAAATTCTTTTCCACATTCTATACAAGCAAAAAGTTCATCTTTTGCCATGGTTTGGTATTTAAAATAACTTGGATTAAATTCCATTCCACTACGCGTAAGTTTTAGAGTATCTTTTTCGGCACAACTTACTTCGCAGTATCCACAGGTGGTGCATAATGAAGCATTAAATTTGAGTGCATTTTCTTTAGTATCGGCAATCAAAGCTCCTACATTACAGGCTCCTACACAAGAAAGACAGAGAGTACAGGTGTTTGCATTGATTTCTATTTTTCCATATCTTAACCATTCGCCACTTTCTTTTACGCCAAAATCATCATTTTGGATCAAATTTTGTATTCTTTTGGCAAAATTTTCTCTGGTAGTAAGAGTGTTATTGTGAAAATCAAAACTTAAATTTTCTATAAATTCTTGCTTTTCTAAAGCGTTTTGCAATTCTTTTTCATCTTTGGCTGTAAAAATAGCTTCTTTTTGAAATTTTCTTTCAAAAAAAGTGTTTAAAAGATCTATCGCTTCAGCACTTCCTCGCGAAATAAAATCCGTATAAAAAACCAAATTTGCACCACTACTTTGCAAAAGAGTTAGAAAATGCATGGAAGAAAGCCATTTTTCACCCTCTATCATAAAAGGTAGAACATCTTTGGGTAGTTTTATGTTTAAATTTTCTAAAGACATTTTTTTAGGTATGATTAAAATCTTTTTTTCTTTATAAAATTCACAAAGTTCAAAAAAACTTTCCCTAGGCATGGGTGCATAATCAAGCGAACCACTAGGACATACGCTGATACAGCCTCCACAACCTAGACAATCTACTTGAGAAAATTCTAAATGCTTGCTTTCATCATCTTTTAAAATAGCTACCGTAGGACAAATTTCAGCACATTTTGCGCAATGCTCACTGCGTCTTTCGTGGTATTGACACACACTAGAATCATAGGTGATATAGGTTTTATATGTGTATTTTGGACTTTTATCTTGTAAAAATTCAAGCAAACTTTCTTGATCTTTAAAATTGCTAATATTATAACAACCACTTTGTCTTGTAAAATCCTTGCGAATTTCGTTAGAATTTGTATTAAAAAGTAAAATATCAAAATCAATTTCTACTTCTTCTCCTTGATTTAAAATCACAGCACAAAGTTCGCCTATACTGCCAAATACTGCTAGAATTTCTTCATTTTTTAAGCTTATGATTTTAAAATTTTGTTTTTTTAAAAAATCAGCCATAGCATCATCGGAATCTACCAAAATAATGCGGTTTTTTACTTCTTTATTTTGTTCTAAATCAAGTCCTAAATCATAGACATTTGCTCTAGCTTCATAAAGCTTTAATACGTTTTTGCTTCTTTCTAAAATTCCATCTTGTGAATTTTTAAGATAAAAATTAATTTCTGGAGCATAAATTTGTGCTTTTTGTGCTTTTTCATTAGAAATTAAAACTTCTTCATCCTTGCATTTTTCCCAAATATTTATCTCATCAGGCAAGGGAATAAGATTTTCATTTTGTATGAAAACAAAGTCTTTCATTGATTTTCCTTGATTGTCAATTTGTCAAATTCTATGGTAAAATAACCAAATATTTTCTTAAGGCTTAAGATGAACAAATTTAGAACTTTTCCACAAATTGGAAGCTTGATTGATGATGAGAGTTTAAAAGAATATCCTTTTTATTTAAGATCTCATTTTTGCAAAAGTGTTGTCGCTAAACTCAAGGCGAATATAAGCGAAGATTCATGGGATAAAAATACTATTTTAGAAAAAATACAGCAAGAAATTCAAAAACATTTACTCAAAGATTTACAAAGTGTCATTAATGCTACAGGTGTGGTTATTCATACAAATTTAGGGCGCAGTGTTATTGATGAGAGTATTTTTGAAAAATCCAAAGATGTGCTTTGTAATTATGCTAATATTGAATTTGATTTAGAAAACGGTAAAAGAGGGAGTCGCTATGCTTTAGTGCTTGAAAAGCTTAAAATGCTTTTTGAATGTGAAGATGCTTTGGTTGTAAATAATAACGCCGCCGCAGTTTTTTTGGTGCTTCATTCTCTTTGTTTTGATAAAGAACTCATTACTTCAAGGGGTGAGCTTGTCGAAATTGGCGGAAGTTTTCGTGTGAGCGAAGTGATTAAAGCTGCAGGGGTAAAGCTTTGCGAAGTAGGCACGAGCAATAAAACACATTTAAAGGATTATGAAAAAGCTATAAACGAAAATACTAAAATGCTTTTAAAAACCCATAAATCTAATTTTGCTTTGATTGGTTTTTATAGCGAGGTTGGTATTAAAGATTTGGGAAATTTGGCAAAAGAGAAAGGACTTTTGAGTTATTATGATTTAGGTTCGGGTTGGTGTGAGAATTTAAATCCAAAACTGATAAAAAACGAGCCTAAAATCAAAGATTTGATAAAGCATTGTGATATCTTGAGCTTTAGCGGGGATAAGCTTTTTGGCAGTGTGCAAGCTGGAATTATACTTGGTAAAAAAGAATTGATTGATAAAATTAAAGAAAATCAATTGCTAAGAATGTTAAGAGTGGATAAAATCACACTTGCTTTTTTAAATGAAAGTCTTAAGGCTTATCTTGAAAAAGACTACGAAAAAATCACAAGTTTAAAGCTTTTAAATGATGAAATTACTCATATTAAAGAAAAAGCTTTAAGGGTGCAAAATGAAATTCAGATTAAAAGTGAATTGAAAATGAGTAAAAGTTTGGTAGGGGGTGGTTCTATGCCTGATAAAACTTTAGAAACTTATATTTTAGCTTTTAATGGCAATGCTTTAAAATTGCAAGAAAAATTTAGAGAAAAAAATATCATAGGTCGTATAGAAAATGAAGCTTTTGTGCTAGATTTTAGGACAATTAGAGAAAAAGATTTATCAAAATTAATTCAAATTATCAATACTATGGAAAATTTATGAATTCACTACTAATCGGTACTGCAGGGCATATTGATCATGGAAAAACTTCTTTGATTAAGGCTATAAATGGTTTTGAAGGGGATAGTTTAAAAGAGGAAAAAGAAAGACAAATCACGATTAATTTAAGTTTTTCTAATTTAAATTATAAGCAAAAACACCTTTCTTTTATCGATGTGCCAGGCCATAAAGACTTGGTTAAAACGATGATAAGCGGAGCTTTTGGTTTTAGTGCTTGTTTGTTTGTAGTCGATATTAATGAGGGTTTAAAAGAACAAAGCATAGAGCATTTAGAAGTACTTGAACTTTTAGGTGTGAAAGATATTATCTTAGTGCTTAGTAAATGCGATTTATGTGAAAATCCCAAAGAGCAAGAGCAAAAAATTCTAAACTCACTTGAGTTTACACCTATGAAAGTGTTTCATACTTCGATAAAAGATCAAGAAAGCATTGAGCGCTTAAAAAATTATCTTTTAAATTTAGAGTGTAAGAATGCTAATGAAAATCTTGTTTTCCGTTATTATATCGATAGGGTTTTTTCTTTAAAAGGTATAGGAACTATAGTTACTGGAAGCCTCAATGAAGGTAAAATTTCTCTCAATGAAAAAATCATTTGTCTTGACAATCAAAAAGAACTTGTAGTTAAAAATATACAAAATCATGAAAGTAATTTTGATGAAATTTCAGCTTTTAACCGTGTGGCTTTGAGCTTAAATTGTGATTATAAAGAATTAAAAAAAGGTTATGTTTTAAGTAAAAAAGGTTTTTTTAAGGGCTTTAAAGAATGTGATGTTTTGATTAAAGCTAAAAGATTAAAAAATGAAAAAATGCTTTTTTGCGTGGGTGCAAAAAGCATAGAGTGCAAGATAAGCATTTTAAAAGAGTTGGAAAACAATGAATTTTTTGCTCATCTTGAATTCGAAAAAAATCTTTTTTTATGTTTTAATGAAAAATTTATTTTATTGCAAAATAATCGTGTTGTGGGCGGAGGAGAGGTTTTAAATCCTGTGAGTGAGCCTTTGAAAAAGGAACAAAAAAATAAATTTTTAATGCTTTTGAAAAATAAAGAATTAAAAAAAGTTTTTGAATTTCTAAAAAATACACATAAATATGGCTTTGGCTTGCTTTCAAGTTATCAAAGATTTAAGTTAAGTCACGAAGAAGCTTTAAATTTAGCTAAAGAGCTAAGTGGAGTTTTTATAGATGAAAAAAATCTTAATATTTATAATCTCTTAGCCTTAGATGAGCTTAAAAAATTCATTTCTTTTATACTTGAAAAAAATCCTTATGCCATGCTTTCAGCAACTTCTTTAGCTCTAAGACTTCCTTGGGCCAGTGCGGAATTTTGTGAATTTGGACTTCAAAATCTATCAAATTTACTTGAATTTGAAAAGGGAGTGTATTTTAAAAAAGGAATTGATTATGAAAAGCTTAGAGAAAGAAACAATGATGAGCTATACAATATACTTAAAAAACAAGGCATAAAACCTCAAGCCCCTTATAATTTATATGAATTTTTAGAACTAGACAGAAAAAGTGGAGATGAAATTTTAAAAAAACTTACCAAGCAAAATCGCGTTATAAGACTTTCTCACAATCTTTTTGTAGAAAAAAATGCCTTAGACAAACTTATGCAAGAATGCCTAGAAATTTTAAAGAGTCAAAGCCTTGATATACAAAGCATGAAAGAGCGTTTTAATCTTTCAAGAAAATATGCCATAGCTTATTTAGAATATCTTGATAAAGATGAGAGGGTGCAAAAAAAGGACGAAAAAAGATTTTTAAAAACAAATATTTAGAATATCATTATAAAATAAAACATTAATATTTGATTTTAAGGAAAATAAATAGAAAAAAATAAGCTTAATCCTTGCTTGCTCAATGTCTTTATTTGCTGCTAGTAATTCTGAAATCAGTGATTTTTATTCTAAAAGTATTAAGGCGCAATTTCCAAATGCAACAGTGAGCGTAGGTAATCGCCAAAAGGTTGGAAATACAGGCTTCGAAAGCGTGATTGTTACGATAACGCTTGAAGGACAAAAGCAAGAGCAAATTCTTTTTACAAAAGACAATCTTATCGTTCCTGATATTATTGATTTAAAAACTAAAACTTCTTATGCTCAAGAATATGAAATGAAAAAATTCCAAGAGGCTAGGGCAAATTTCACTAAAAATGTTAAACCCGTAGTTCAAAAAGAAACAATGCTTATAGCTTTAGGCGATAAAAATAAACCTGCTATTTATGTATTTTCAGATCCAGAATGTCCTTATTGTAGAGATCATTTGGCACAGATTAAAGATGAACTTAAAAATTATCAAGTCAATTATATCTTAACCCCAGTGCATGGTAAATCAGCTTTTGAAAAATCAGCATTGATTTATAAAGAGAGCAAAAAAGCTAAGAGTGATGATGAGAAAATAGCTATTTTAAATAAATATTATGACGCAAATATCAAATCTTATCCAAAGGTGAGCGATAACGAGTTAAAAGAAGTATTTTCTCTTTATGAAAAATATCGTTCTTTAGGCCTTAGTGCTACTCCAACCATCATCAAATAATGAGAAAAATTCATCTAATTTCAGCTTTATTTCTAGCACTCTTTTTGAGTGCTTGTGCACAGTCTGCCTTTGTTCAAAGCTCTATACAAACAAGCAATGAAGGTATTTTTTTAAAGGCTAAACAAGGGCAAAGTTTTAGTATCACTTTGCAAAATCCAAGCAAAATTCAAAGTACTCTAAAAGATGAATTAGCTTTAAGGCTTAAAAATTTAGGATTAAAAGAAGTATCTTTGAATGCTGATTATGAAATTTTAATCAATCTTGTAGATTTTAAAAAGCACTCTTATGCTCAAAGAATTACAAGCTCGGGAAGATTTTTTTATGATTTTGATCCTTTTGAAAATAATGGAGAATGGTATATTGAAAATTATTATACCATGCAAGTAAATATACAAATCAGCTCTAAAAATACCCCACAAAAAACGAGCTTATTTGCTCGCACAGCTTATCTTAGCGATAAAAAGCGTTGTCAGCTTTCTTTAGAAAATAAAATCATAGATCAAATTTCAAGCTTTTTTTATTTTTGATTTAAATTTTACTTTCTAATTCTTCTTTGTTTGTCAGCTTGCTATCAAATTTAATAACTAGGTTTTTTGAGTTTTTGTAAATATCTACAACACCTAAATTTTTATTAAATTCGCTAAAATTTAAACTTGTTTCTAAAGGCAAATAAATATTTTTAAATTCAGAAGGATTTTTTAAATATAGCAGAGCTATAAACCAAACAATAGACAAAGCTACTAAAATAATAGCCAGTAATTCTAATTTGTTAAGATGTAAAAATATACCCCCTATTATACCCCCTATAAAACTTCCGCCATATCCAAAAGCATTAAAAAGTCCTAAAGCTGCGCCTTTTTCATGCACTTTACAGAATTTAGAAGCACAGCTTTGCATAATGGGTTCGTGCAAGTTAAACCCTATAAAAAATATCACAACCGCAACGATGAAAAAAGCAATGGAATTAGAAAAAATAAAAAAGACATAAGAAAGGATAAAAAAAGCTATCCCTAAAAGTAAAATTTGCTTTGCTAAGCCTCTTTTTTCGCCCAAACTTCCTGAAAATCCCATGGCGATAAACCCTGCTATCATAGATGCTGTATAGACAATCCAAAGTTTATGCTCATCAAAGCCTAAATGTTTTACTAAAATGATAGGAATACTTAAAAATGCTATGCTCATAAGCATTTTTTGCATGAAATTAGTAAAATTCATTAGAGCTAAATTTTTTTGTTTGATAAGATGTAAAAAAGGAGTTTTAGTATTTTCATGAGTGATTTTATTTTCTTTTGGAACGACAGTATAAAGCAAGATGATACACAAAAGCGATAAAGCAGCACTAAGATCAAAAAGACTAGAAAGCCCCCATTTAGCACTCATTAAAGGTGAGATTACCATAGAAGCTGCAAAAGATAGTCCTATAAAAGATCCCATTATCGCCATAGCTTTACCGCGATTTTCTTCAGTGATAAAATCGCTAATCATTGCCGTGGCTACTGCGCCGATAGCACCTGCGCCTTGAAGCATTCTACCTACTAGCATTGTATAAATATTATCAGCCCAAGAGCAGATTAAAGACCCTATAATAAAGACAATCAGTCCTATAAGCATAGTTTTTTTACGCCCAATTTTATCACTTAGTATCCCAAAAGGCATTTGTAAAGCCATTTGAGTTAGAGCATAAACACCCACTAGAAGTCCTACTAAAAATTCATTTGCGCCTTGAAGCTCAAGAGCGTAAAAGCTAAGTACAGGTAAAACTATAAACAGTCCAAAAAACCTTGTTCCAACGATAAAAGATAAGGGTAAGACATTATTTAGCATTATTTTGGTTTCCTAAAAATCTTAAAATTCTACAAAAAAAGATAATTTTACTATGAATTATATTAATGATAGTTAAGTTTTTTATTTTTATTTTTTTAAAAGGCTTAAAAAAGTAAGATTTCAATTTTAAAAATATGGCTTTATAGCGCTTATTTTGATATAGTACCTACTTTTTCAGGACTTGTTTTCGATTATTTTTTGGAGAAAATTCATGAAAATTTTATTAGCAACAAGTAATAAACACAAGGTTGTAGAATTAAAAGAAATTCTAAAAGAATTCGAAATTTATGCTTTTGATGAAATTTTAACTGTCTTTGAAATAGAAGAAAATGGTAATAGCTTTAAAGAAAATGCTCTTATAAAAGCAAGAGCGGTTTTTAATGCTTTAAATGAAAATCAAAAAAATGAATTCATTGTTTTAAGCGATGATAGTGGAATTTGTGTCGATGTTTTGGGTGGTAAGCCAGGAATTTATTCTGCGCGTTTTAGCGGCAAGGGAGATGATAAAAGCAATCGTGATGAGCTTGTAAAACAAATGGGGGCTTTGGGTTTTAAAACAAGTAAAGCTCACTATGTGGCTGCTATCGCTTTGGTGAGTTTAGAGGGGGAATGGACAGTGCACGGTACTATGCACGGACATGTAATTAACATAGAAAGAGGTGAAAATGGCTTTGGCTATGATAGTCTTTTTATCCCTAAAGGTTTTGATAAAACCTTAGCAGAGCTTAGCAATGATGAAAAAAATCAACTCTCTCATCGTTTTAAAGCTTTAGAGCTTGCAAGGATTGTTTTAAAAGTTTTAAATAAAGGAAAATAATGAAAAATTTCATTAAGTATATTGCGGCGGCTGTGTTAATTTATGCGGTTTATGTAGGTTTAAATCTTTGGTTTTCCTAGCATAAATTGTAATTAAAAAGCTTGGAAGTAAAAATAAACTCCCGCTTAAAAGTAAAATCATTACAAATACAGTCAAAACTCCAAAATAAATCGTAGGGATAAAATTACTACTCATCATAACACTAAAGCCTAAGACTATGCTAATGGTTGTATAATAAAGTGCTGATCCTATGCTAAGATGTGAATTTAAAATCGCTTCTTCTACGCTTTTGGTTTTAATCTCTTCTTTAAAACGATAGATATAGTGTATGGCATCATCCACGCCTATGCCTATAGCTATGGCTGCTATGGTAATACTCATCATATCCAAAGGAATGCCTAAAATTCCCATAAGGGCAAAAACTACACTTAAGGGGATGATATTAACCAGTAGGGCAATAATTGAAAATTTCAAACTTCTAAAAATAACTATAAATAATACAAAAATAACCAAGATAACAAAAATAAGTGTATCAAATTGCGATGAAAAAAGACTTTGAAGCATATTGTTATAAAGCACCATAATGCCTGTGATTTGAATTTCTACACCATCATTTTTTAAAAGTGTTTCAAGTTCTTGCTTGAGATTGATTAAAAATTCATTACGCCTTAGTTTTGGATCAGAATCTATAATACGCATGCTAAATCTTAGCTCATTTTCTTCTATATTGACAAAGGGTGAAAGAAGTTCTTGTTTGAGTTCTAGGGGTAAATTTTCATTTAAAAACGCAAGAGTAAAATCATCTAAATCTTTACCATCATTGATGCTTTTTCCTAGGCTTAAAAGGCTATTAAGGCTTAAAACTGAACCTATAAATTCTTTATTTTCTAAAAATTCATGCACTTTTTTTGCAATGCGTGTTTTTTTAGAGTTAAACCAATAAGTATCCTTGCTTGCTAAAGAGTCAAATTCACTCTCAAAGCTATCAAATACATCATTTGAGTTATGATTGTTTTTGTTATTGTCAGGAAAGCGAATGATAATATCTAAAGGCAAGGTTCCACCTAAATTTTTATCAATAACTAATAAGCCTTTTTTGATCTCACTTCCATCTTTAAAATAATTCACAAAAGAATTTTCAACCCTTAGTTTAGAAATACCCACTAGAGCTAAGATAATCGCAGCGACTGAGAGTGTGTATATAATAGAGCGTTTTTTAGGATCTAAGCTTGTCTTGGCACAAAAAGCTAAGAAATTAAATTTAAATTCTTTTTTGTAGTATTTTTTGGGCTTAAGAAGCACTAAAATACTTGCTAAAAACAAATAGCTAAAAATGAGTGCAAGTCCTATGCCTATGCTCATCATAATACCAAGTTTTATAATAGGTTCTATGTTTGAAAGCATGAGAGAGAAAAAGCCTATCATGGTCGTAATAATAGCGTAAAAACTAGGGTTTGCTTTTGCAAGTAGGGTTTGAAGCACAAGGCGTTCAATTTTAGCTTTTGGGTAAAGCTTACTAATTTCTATAAAATGTGTGATGAGATGGATAACTACGCTTAGGGTGATGATTAAGACTAGGGCAACATAATTTGAAGAAATAACAGTGATTTGAAAATTTAAAAGAGTAAATACACCACTTGCTGCACTTAAACTTATAAAACAAATAAAGAGAGGTAAAAAAACAAAGCGCCATGATCGAAAAAAACAATAAAGCGCACAAGCTAACAAAAATACAAGAGAAATTCCATAGAGCATAAGATCGGATTTTATATAAGTTATCATATCATCAGCGATCATACTCACTCCGCCAAGATAGAAACTATTTCCATCTTTTTCGTATTTTTTGATGATATTTTTGATCGTGTCTAGGCTTTGCTTTGTAATGATTTTTTGTTGTTCTTGATGTTTTTTAATCGCTAGGCGAATCTGTTCTTTTTCGTTATCATCTGTACTAAGATCGCGTTTTTCTATGAGTTCGTTATAGATTGTATCGGGTTTAAGATAGATGATAAGTCCTGTTGTTTTACCATCTTTTGAAATGATATTGTTTTTGTAAAAAGGACTGTTTAAAATTTCATTTTGGGCTTTGGTAAGATTAACATCCTTACTTTCTATATTAGGGATATTTTTTAAAAGTTCTTTTAAATCTGTATTTTCAGAGCTTTGAAGCAAAGGAGCATTGATGATGCTAAAAACACGCTCAACCAATGAAACTTGTTCTAATTCTTGATGAAGCTCTTTTAATTTATTTAAATTTTGTTTTGAAAAAGGATTTTCATCTTCAGGTTTAAAGGCTAAAAGTAAAAAATTATCACTTTTGTAATGTTTAGAAATTTCTCTAAAAATTTTTAAATCTTTATCATTTTCCAAAAGCAAGCTTTCAGCACTTGCATCTACGCTTAGTTTAGAAGCAAAAAAGCTTAAAAACAAGCATATGAGAAGAGTGGTAAAAAAAGTACTTTTGGGATGATAAATAAAAAATTTTAAGAATTTTGCAAACATTATTCTATGGTTATATTTTCAAGCTTTTGAAGCAGAGTGTCAAAATCTTGGTTGGCTAAAATATCTGCAAATTGAGATCTGTAGGTTTGAACTATGCTCACACCTAAAACATCGATATCATAGATAAGCCAATCATTGTTGTTATTGTAAAATTTAAAGATGATATTTTTTTCCTCTCCATCCACTAACATTGAAGAGGTTAAAAAATATCGTTTTGCATTTTTTAATTCTCCGCTTTTTACTACTAAAACTTGGTTTTTATAAAGATCAAGTTTATCTGTGAAGCTTTTTTTCAAGCTCGCTTCAAAAGCAATAGTAAATTTTTCTTGTTCTTTAGGGCTTAGTTTAGAATAATCTTTAGAAAGACTCAGTTGAGCCATGAGTTTATAATCAATTACATGATCAAAAATTTGAAAAATTTCATCAGCAGCTTGTTTTTTGTTTTCTTTGTTGTTTTGTAAAACTTGTAGACTTTTATTGATATTTTTTTGCATGGTGCTAGAAATTTCATCCAATTGCAAGGCAAAAATATTTAAAGATAGGGCTAAAATTAAAAATATTTTTTTCATTTTTTTCCTTTATTTACTAAGTTCATTGCGTCTTTGTTCGTAAGCGTCGCGTAAAAATGGATATAAATTTGGAGTATTATAATAAATTTCATCAATCTCATCTAGTTTAAAGCTGAGTTCATTTGCAAAGCCATAAGTGTTTATAGCCATACTTGCCCAAGTAGGATCTATATAGGCTGTAGGGACTGCATACCAAGTTGCAGGTAGGGTTAGCATATCTCTTAGATTGCTAGGGCCAAGCACGGGTAAGACGATATGAAATCCTCCGCCCACTCCCCAATGTGCTAAAACAGTTCCTAGATCAGCAGGGTGTTTTTTAAGTCCCATTTTGCTTGCAGGATCCATAATCCCACCAAAACCCATGATGGTATTGGCGCTAAATCTTTTAAATTCTTCTCCCGCCTTTTCAAACTTAAACTGTAAGATATTTCCTACAAAGCGTAGGGGTGCAAATAAATTATCAAAAAAATTTTTCACTCCTAAGCGAATAAATTCAGGAGTGATAGCGTTATAGCCTTTAAGGATAGGGCGAAAACCATAATCATATAAAGTAACATTAAAGCTTGTCATTGCTTTATTGTATCCAGAAAGAGGATCGTTTACTTTATAGCTTTGATACTCTTCTTCAAAATCATTGAGATCTTGTGCAGATAAAAAACTTGTAACGCAAAGTAAAAGAAAAAATTTCAAAAATAATTGTTTTATCATTGTTAAGTTCAAAATCTAAATCCTAAATCAGTTGAAAAATTGATATTATATTGATTTTTGGTAAATTCATTAATTAAATTAAATCTCACAAAGAAAGAATTAGGGTAATTAAAACTCGAGCTAATTCCCCAAGTAATCATTTTAGAATGAAGATTATAATATTGCATGAATTTTTGATCCGGAAAATCTTTAAAACTAACTTTGCTGTGTATATTCTTTCCACTAAGTCTATATTCGTAAACGAAAAAACTTGACAATTTTGTTTTTAAATTTTCTTGTTCTAAAAGATAGGCAAAATTTAAACCCCCTGCTAAAGATGTGCTGTGATGATTTATAGCTTCGTAAGATTTAGCAAAAAGTCCATCGCTTTCATCAAAGGCATTTTGTCTAATGAAATTATAATTAAAATAAATCAAGGGTGTTAGAGTGATATTGTTAAAATCAAAATCTTTCGCTAGTCCAAGTTGTAATGAATTTAAAATGCTATTATAGTTTGCATTAAGTGTTTGCGTACTTAGCAGAATTTGTCTTTCTAAGTCATTTTTTATAATCCCTATGCTTGCACTGCTTAAAATTTTAAAACTTTGCAAATCCAAAACATAGTTGCTTGAAAGATTAAAATATTGATTTTTAAAATTTGCATTCTCAAAACTGAATGAAGAATCTGAAACATTTGCGCTAAAAGTAAGCAAGGATGCATCATCGATATTTCCCCCAAGGGTAAAATTTAGCCCCACGCTTTGCCCATCAAAATCATTTGCTCTTATTTTTTTGAAATTAGGGCTAAGATACCAGATGTATTTTTTATCTCTATCACTTAAACCAAGATCGATAAAAGCATCGCTTGGATTATAAGCTAAAAGTATAGGATCGCTTTTTAAATTTGCCATAATATCATTTTGAAAACTTGGATTTAAGGCAAAAAGCATATTGTGTTGTAAGGTTTGATAGTGCTGAGAATAAAGCTCTGAAAAGTTTTGGATATATCCGATTGATTCTAAACTTTTTAAGGCTTTTTGCATCGTTGGTTTATCGGCACTGTCTAAGAATGTAAAATAATTTTTATAAGAGTTTTTAAGTGTGTTTTGCGAACGAATATTTCTTAGTGCAGCTCCCATAGTCGTATTTGAAGTATTGTAAGCATCGGGCTTGATTACAGGTTTTACTAAGATTGTATTATCAGGTTTGGTTTGAGGTGTGCGTGATGGAGTGTTTTCTTCTTGTTTTTCAGGAATTAAAATTTCAGGTTGCTTCTCAGGGGCTGAAATTTCAGGCTTTATAGGTTCAGGTTGGGGTTGTGGTGTAGTGCTATCAGGTGCAGATATTGGTTCTTTAGACTTATCATTTAAAGAAGTATCATTTTTGTTTTCTTCAGGTTTAATTTCAGGAATAGGTTTAATTACAGGTTTTGCTAAATTTGTATCATCAGGCTTAGCTTCAGGTGTTTGTGGCGGGGTGTTTTCTTCTTGTTTTTCAGGAGCTAAAATTTCAGGTTGCTTTTCAGGGAGTGGAATTTCAGGTTTTGTAGGCTTAGGTTGGGCTATAGTGACATCAGGTATGGGTTTTTCAGGTTTAACATCTAAAGCAATGTCATTTTTGCTTTCCTCATGTTTATTTCCTGAAGGTTTAATTTCTGATGAGGTATTTTTTTCCTGTTCTTTAGGGCTTGAAATTTCAGATTCTGTAACTTTTTTATTGATACTTGTTTTATCCTTATCTAGTACAGCTATAAAATCTACCGAATTATTGCTTGCTATTTTCACCTCAGTAAAATGATCTAAATTTTTATTTAAAGAGCCTAAATCGATATTTACTTCAGTGCCGCTTGTATAAAATTGTGGTAAAGGAATGTATTCTAATTTTCCACCTTGGATATCGTAAGAATTAGCAATCAGTTTCGAATTTCCTGAATTTCCAAAGTCTAATTGTAAGGTTGCTTTTTGTGTTTGTGTATAACTTCCTTTAACGGTTAAATCGCTTAAATCTTTATTTCCCGGTCTTACTATACCTTCGTTGTGTAGGTTTTGATTTATGGTTCCATTTCCGCTAAATAAACCTGTATTTAAAACTTTGACATCGCCAGCGATTATTCCTCCGCTTTTATCTTCTCGTTTGTGTAGAGCTATCTCTCCTTTTTCAACAAGGGTTATGCCTTTGTAGCTATTGTTTCCACTAAGAATTAAAATTCCATCTCCTGTCTTTAAAATTCCTATTTTTTGAATATCTTTTAATTCATTTCTAGCAGAGTTTTTAGCAGTGTCTAAATGGGTTTTATCATCCCATAGTTTTTGAGAAATATCATTGCTAAAAGTAGCATTATATCCTTTTGTATCTAAGCTATAATAAGCTTCTTTTTCGTTTTTGTTATATTTAGAATTTACATCTTTTGCTTCTAGGCGATTGGCATCAAGTATGGCTATACCGCCTAAAGCTTTTGTGACATCTAAAATTCCTTGTCCAAAAAGTGCTTCTTTGCTAAGGCTTTGAATGCCTTTGTAGTTTTCACCTGCATCTTTCATTAGGGTATAGCTAGAGATGAGATTGCTAAGAATTTTATCTGTATCAAAATACCATTCTGATTTAAGATCTTGTTTGATTTGTTCTTTGCTATTTGGCACCGGTTGATCTATATAGATAATAGTGTAATAATCTTGCTTTTTGCGGGTTTGAGTGTTTAATAAATTCTTAGTTACTTTAACTGTAAGTTTTGGAGCTTGATAATTTTTATTTGCAGTGCTTAATAAAACATCGGCAATCTGTTTTCCATTGAGAAAAGGAAATTTTTGAGAAACCAAAGCAGCTGCCCCGCTTACCATAGGAGCCGCCATAGAAGTACCGCTAAGTGTTCTATAGGGTTTTTTATCTATACTGCCAAAGATATTATCTTTAACTCCGTAAGAAGCATTGATGGAATTGATATTTGAACCAGGGGCAACTAAAGAAAAATTTTCAGCTCCTACAAAAGCATTACCAAAATCAGATAAGCCTTTAGCTTCTACAACAAGCTTACCTTCGGAATTTTTATAAATTTTTGAAGAATCTAAGGAACCCACGCTCAACCATGCTTTTAAAGACTCATCATAATAAGGCAAAACTGCTTCAAGATCAGGAGAGCTTATGCCTTGATTATGTGAGGCAAAAACCATTAAAACCTGTTTTTCTTTAGAAAGCTGAATAAGCTCTTTGGTGATATTTTTACTTGAAGCAGTGCTTATAATATAATCAGGTTTTTGTTCTTTAAGAGCACTGCTATACCATCCAAGTTGTTGCATACCAACAACAGGGAAAATAGCAGAACCCCAGCTGTTATTAATGATTTTTACATCCTTGTCTTTAAAATACTCATAAGCATTAGCAGGTACAAGAACCGCTCTTCCAACATTTGCTCCAGTAGCTTGCAATCCATAAATTTTAGCATCATAAGCTACCCCATAAGGATAAGTATTGTTGCGTTTTGCGCCGATAATCCCAGCAACATGACTACCATGAACATCGGAGTTAAAATCAGGTGTATAAGCTTTATTGCCTGTTTTGCCTAGAGATTGATCTAAAATTTTATCTTTAAAGTTAGGATGATTTTGATTTATAGGAGAGTCAATCACTCCTACGATAATACCTTGCCCTGTTATACCTTGATCGTGCGCTTTTGAAACATTGATAAGTTCAAAATCGCTTAAAGCCATAGCTTGAGTGAAAATTCCTATACTCAATAGGAATGAAATATTTTTCAATTTTACAACCTTGTGATTTTTTAAGCTAGATTATAGCAGATTTTAAATTAAATGTGGATATCCCAGTAAAATTCAACCCATTCTTTAGCTTCTTTGATCTTAAATTCGGGTTCTAAAAGAGCGGTTTTTTTATAAAAAATCGTAGCAATTTTAAGTTCAATATGTGGAAATTTTTTGAGTAAAACTTTTTTAATTTCGGCTAAACTTTCCCCACTATCTACAATATCATCAATGAGTAGAATTTTTTTATGTTTGCTAAGATCAGGAATGTTAAAAATTTCAATAGTATCAAGTTTTTTTGTATCATCATAGTGGATGGAATTTAGAGCAAAAAGATTGCGTGTTTGAAGAGCAACTGCCAAAGAATGCCCTAAGCTCATCCCCCCTCTTGCTATGGCTAAAAGCGCATCAGGATCGAAATCTTCTTTGATTTCTTTAGCTAAAATTTTAACATCTTCTTTAAATTCTTCATAAGAATAAAAAATCATTTTTGTCCCCTTTTTTTATTGTAAAGCAATGAGTAAGAAATTTCCTAAGGAAATTAGACTTAAAACTATAATGCCAAGATTAATCTTATCCCATTCTCTTTTAAAAATTCGAACCAATAAATAAGAAAGAAAACCAAAGGCAAAACCCGTGGTAATCGAATAAGTAAAAGGCATCATAATGATGGTAAAGAAACTAGCTACCGCAATAGCACTGTCTTTAAAGTCTATATTTTTAACTTCCATAAACATTAAAATTCCCACCATTACTAATACAGGATATATGGCATTTGCAGGAATGGCTTTAAAAAGCGGAAGTAAAAAAAGTGTAAAAGCAAAGCAAATGGCTACAACCAAAGCAGTAAGTCCTGTTCTGCCTCCACTTTCAACCCCTGTTGTGCTTTCTACAAAAGCAGTTACAGTTGAAGTTCCACTTAAAGCTCCTAGAGCCGAACCTGTAGCATCTGCCATGAGAGTTTTGCCTAATTTTTTCTCTCCATTTTTTGCATCATCAAAAATTTTACCCCTCTCGCCTATGCCTGTAATAGTACCTATGCTGTCAAAAAGTTGGGTGATGAAAAAAGTAAGGATGATAGGTATCATAGCGATATTTAAAGCACTTTTGATATCAAGTTCTAAAAAAATAACTCCTAGACCATTTTCACTACTAAAGTTAGGTAAGGAAAAGATTTGCTCAGGAAAGCTTGCATTATCAATCTCAAAAATCCAAGCTATAATAGAACTTATCAAAACCCCTAAAATAAAAGCTCCCCTTAGCTTTATAGCCCAAAAAAAGACAATTAAAACAAGGGTAAAAATTCCAAAAAGTACATGGGGATTTTTAAAATTTCCTATGCTGACTAAAGTATCTTTATTAGGACTTATAATGCCCATTTGGCTTAAACCTAAAAAAGCGATAAAACATCCAATCCCTGCACAAATAGCAAGGCGTAAATCTTTAGGTATATTGCGTATAACCCAAAGACGAAAGGGTGTAAAAGAAAGGATTAGAAAAATGATACTTGAGATAAAGACTGCCCCTAAGGCGCTTTGCCATGGTATTTTTTGTCCTAAACAAACTGCAAAAGTAAAATAAGCATTCAAACCCATTCCAACACTCATGGCTACTGGAGTATTGGCAAAAAAAGCATTAAAAGCGGTTGCAACAATAGTAATTAAAGCAGTTGCAGTAATTAAAGCTTCTATAGGCATGCCTGTATGACCTACTATACTCGAATTTACAGGAATGATGTAAACCATGGCTAAGAAAGTCGTTAGTCCTGCTATAACTTCAGTTCGAACATTAGTGCCATTTTCTTTGAGTTTGAAAAAATCCATTTACAATCCTAGTAAGTTTTTAGTTCATTATATAAACTATCGCGTTCTACAGGAGTTAAATTTGCTGTTTTTATCATTTCAATAAAGGTTTTTAAATTTGTGCCTCTAGCAGATTTTGCTCCTCCTGCGCTTTGTATACTTTCTTTTTCTATGGTGCCATCTAAGTCATTTGCGCCAAATTCTTGCGCAACCATAGCTAAATTTAAAGTCATAGTCGCCCAGTAAGCTTTAATATTTTTGATATTATCAAGTACCAAGCGAGAAATAGCTATGGTTTTTAAGATTTCTTCACTGTCCATAATCTTATCTGTTTGTATGTAGCTATTATCTCTTTGCCAAACCAAAGGAATGAAGGCGTTAAAACCTCCGCTTTCATCTTGTAAAGCACGAAGTCTTAGCATATGATCGATTCTATGGTGTCTTTCTTCAATATGTCCAAAAAGCATAGTAGCATTGCTTTGCTTACCCTTGTTGTGCCAAAGTTTGTGAATTTTAAGCCAATTTTCACTGCTTACTTTTCCGTGACAAATTTTTTTGCGTATTTCTTCATCAAAAATTTCAGCCCCGCCTCCAGGCATAGAGTCTACACCGTATTCAAGCATTTTTTCTATCACTTCTTCATAGCTCATTTTAAAACGACGATGTAAAAAGTCAATCTCTGCTGCTGTCATAGCTTTTATGTGTATTTGAGGGTATTTTTCTTTAATCATTTTAAAAATTTCTAAATACCACTGCCAGCTTGTATCTTTGTTGTGTGCTGAAACAATGTGTACTTCTTTAGTACCACGAGTGACGGTATCATCAACTATTTTCATGATTTCTTCATGACTCATAAGATAAGGATTTGGATTTTTTCGGTGTGCTGAAAAGGCGCAAAATTTGCATGTATCTGCACAAATATTTGTAGGATTTATATGGCGATTTATATTAAAATATACCTTTTTTCCATGAAGCTTGGTGCGTCTTTTATGAGCAAATTTAGCTAAAGTAAAAAGATCTAAATCCCATAGAGCATTTGCCTCATTTTCATTTAATCTTTCTTCATTTTCTAGTTTTTCAAGTAGATTTTTCATTGATTTTCACTTCTATAAAATTTTAGAATTATTTAGCAAAACATTATAATTTTTGCTTACTGAAAAAGAGTTTATAGCAAAGCCAAAATAAAAGATATTTTTGTTAAAATCTTGGAATAAAATTTTAAAAGAGAGTAAAGATTTGTTAAACAAAGAATTAGAACTTTTTAAAAAAAACCTTACCACCTATGCGCAAAACTATAGAAAATTTTTTTTAAAACAAGGATCATTTAGTCTTTATCATTCTAAAAATATGGATAATTTTTTAAAAAAAACTTATGATATAGTATTAAAAGAATGTTTTGAAAATTTTTTACCTGCAAGCGATAGTATACCTTTTTGCGTTTTAGCAAGTAAAGGATATGCAAAAAACAATCTTTGTGCAAATGAAAGCATTTCTTTGATTTTTGTTTATAAGGATATTAAAGCTTATCATTTAAAACCTATGATTAAAGCTTTTATAGAGATATTAAACGATGTGCATTTGCAAATTGATTATGTGGTTTTAGAATTAAATGGGCTTTATAGTGCTAGCAATGAACTTAAAACAACCATAATAGGCGCTCGATTTATATGCGGATCTAAAATTTTATTTAAATCGGTCAAAGAAAAATTTGATAGCATACTTCAAACAAATAAAAACGAATTTGCTCAAATTTTGCTTGCAAATTTCAAAGATTTTAACCTTCCTTTTATCAAACAAGAATTCAATATAAAAAAAGATTTTGGAGGCTTAGATCACTTACGAGCCTTGGAAAGCTTATTAACTCTTTTTAAAAATTCCCCTAAAAATTATGCTTTAAATTTTATGGATGAAAAAAATTTAAGTGAGTTGCGCTTAGCGGCGGATTTTTTATTGTCCTTAAAATCTGCTATAAATTTGCAAAGCAATAAAGATCAGGATGAATTTTTATTTAGCAATATCCACGAGATTGCAGAATTGATGTATAGAAAGGGTAAAAAAAATCTAGATGCTGAAAAAATCTTGGTGCAAAAAGCCTTGCAAAGTATGCATACTATAGGTTTTTATACCCATTTTTTGGCTTATAAAATTCAAAATGAATTGCAAAATCTTGCACCAAAACAATACCGATTTAAAAATTTAGCAGAAGCATTGACTTTTTTGTTGGATTTAGAAGATCAAGATATTGTTTTTGATTTGGATTTAGTTTTTGTTCTTAAAAATTTAAGTTATGGAAAAAAAGATTTAGAAAAAGCTTTCATTCTTTTTGAAAAAATATTTTTCAAAAGACACAGTTTTTGCATCTTAAAACTTTTGCTTGACAGTGGAATTTTAAAAGAATTATGCAAGCCTTTTGGTATGGTGCGTTTTTTAAGCGATGAAGAGGGGGATTATAGTTTTGATGAGCAGGCATTTTTGCTTTTAAAAGAATTTGAAAAATATGAAGATGAGCTTGAGAGTTTGAAAAATTTAAGCGCGGATGAGAAAATGATTTTAAAAGTGATCATACTTTTAAGCGCTATCAATAATGAAAATGAAATTTCTTTAGCAAGCATATATAGAGCTTATTGTGTTAAATTTAATCTAAAAAATGATGTTTTTGAGCTAGGACTTAGAATTTTTAAAAATCACAATGCCTTAAAAGAGCTTGCTGAAAAAGAGGATGTTTATAATCCTATCATTATATGTGCTTTGCTTTCCAAGGTTGAAAATTTAAAAACCTTAGAGCTTTTACATACTCTTACTTGGTTAAAAGCAAAAGCTTTAAATCGTAATCCATTTTTTTATAAGGTTATAGATAGGATTTTAGAAAATGCTAAGCAGGGTTTTGATGATGAAAATTTACTCGATGAAACTGCAAGGCGTGTAAAAAAAGAATTAACGCTTAAAAGAACAAAGCTTTTCTTAGATCAAAATACCATCTTACAAGATAAAATCATCCATATAAAATCCAATCTTTTTATCATTAAAAATACTTTTGAAGATATTGTTGAGATTGCACGACTTGCAAAGGAAAATGATTTTAAATTTTGGTTTAGCAATAGCACAAACTTGAGCCTTCAAATCGTTGCTTTTAAAGATTTTAAAATAGAAATTGTTTTAACTGCTTTAGCAAATTTAAATTTGGTTTTTATGAATTTGTTTGAGTTGTTTGATGATAAAATTTATTTAAGATTTGAGTATGATAATATCATCACGGATGAGCAAAAAATCAAACTCTGCGAACTTTTAAATTCAAATTTAAGTGGTTTTTCATCAAGAAAGATTAAAAAGCCAATCATTAAAAAAGATGAGTTAAAATTGGATTTAAATTATTCTAAAATCTATGCAAAACTTAGTTTAAATACAAAAGATCAACAAGGTTTGATGGCATATATGATGAATATTTTTAACGAACTAGGTTTGGTTTTATCTGCAGCAAAAATTCAAACCATACGCCAAAGAACGCGTAATACTTTTATTTTTCAAAAAAATGACAGTTTAGAGAAAAATGAAGAAAAACTATTAAATTCTTTAATAAGTGAGTAAACAATGTGTGGAATTGTAGGCTATATAGGAAAAAATGAAAAAAAACATACTATTTTAAGCGGGCTTAAAGAACTTGAATACCGTGGTTATGATAGTGCGGGTTTAGCGGTGATGAAAAATGGAGAGCTTGATTTTTTTAAAGCTGTAGGTAAGCTTGAAAATTTAGCAAACAAATGTGCAAATTTTACAAGTGAAGAATTCGGTTTTGCTATAGGACATACACGCTGGGCAACCCATGGAAAACCTACTGAAATCAATGCTCATCCTCATTTGGGTCAGTACTCTTGTGTGATTCATAATGGTATTATAGAAAATTATAAAGAGATTAAAAACAAGCTTGAAAGCCAAGGGGTGAGTTTTCTAAGCCAAACAGATACAGAAGTTATAGTTCAACTTTTTGAATTTTATGCAGAAAAAATGGAAGTTTTTGAAGCTTGGAAAAAAACGATAGAAGAACTTAGAGGCGCTTTTGCCACTCTTTTAGTGAGTAAAAAAGATCCTACTCGTGTATTTTTTGCTAAAAACGCAGCTCCTTTAATCGTAGGAAAATCTCAAAATCATGAATTTTATTTTGCAAGTGCTGATACACCTTTGATAGGATTTTGTGATGAGGTGATTTATCTTGAGGATTTGAGTTTAGGTTATGCTAGTGAAAATGAACTTGTTATTTATGAAAACAATCAACTAAAACAAAATTCCTTTACCAAGCTTTCAGGCGATAAAGCTTATGCAAAAAAAGATGGCTTTCGCTTTTTTATGGAAAAAGAAATTTACGAACAAAGCCGCGTAATGAGCGAGGTTTTAATGGGACGCATTAATGGCGATGAGGTGGTTTTTGATGAGCTTGAAAATGAGAATTTAAGCACAGTCGATGAAATCACGCTTTGTGCTTGTGGAACTAGCTATCATGCTGCCATGGCAAGCGCATATTTGTTTGAGCGTTTGGCTAAGGTTAAAGCTAAAGTAGAAATTGCTAGTGAATTTCGCTACCGAGAAGCGATTGTAAAGCCTAATTCTTTGTTTATCGTAATTTCTCAAAGCGGGGAAACTGCAGATACTTTAGAAGCTTTAAAAATTGCAAAAGAGCAAGGAGCTAAAACATTTGCTATTTGCAATGTGGATAATTCTAATATAGTCCGTTTGGCACACTTAAGTCTTTTAACGCGTGCAGGTATTGAAAAAGGCGTAGCTTCAACCAAGGCTTTTGCAACTCAGGTTTTAACACTTTGGATGTTGGCAATTTTTATTGCTCAAAAGAAAAAAATCGATATGAGCGCTGAAATCAAAGCTCTCTTACATACTCCTAATTGTGTTACAGTAAGTACTAAATTGCATGAAAAAATTCATCGTTTATCTAAGCGTTATTTAGATGGTCATGGATTTTTCTTTATAGGCAGGGATGTATTCTATCCTTTGGCTTTAGAAGGAGCTTTGAAATTAAAAGAACTTTCTTATTTACACGCTGAGGGTTATCCTGCAGGAGAAATGAAGCACGGACCTATAGCTTTGGCTGATTCTAAGCTTTATACTATAGCCTTAATGCCTAAAACTCTACTTTATGAAAAAACCAAGTCAAATGTTGAGGAGTTGATAGCTAGGGATTCTACCGTTCTTTGTGTTTCTCCTTTGGATTTTGATTTAAGCGATGATTTTATAAAAACCAATGAGCAAGATCACTATATGTGTGAATTTTTTGAAATGATGGTGATCACTCAACTTCTGGCAATGGAAATTTCTATAAGACTTGGCAATGATGTAGATATGCCAAGAAATTTAGCAAAAAGCGTAACCGTCGAATAAACCTCGTGCAGTTGTAAGACTGCACATTAACTCCCAATAAATTTAAAAAAATAAATAAAATCTAAATTATAAGCTAATTTTATGCTTATTTTTGTTTAAATAATCATGTAACAAATTTCTAGAAAGGAAATCCAATGGAATACAGAATTGAACATGATACCATGGGTGAAATTAAGGTTCCAAACGACAAGTATTGGGGTGCTCAAACAGAGAGAAGTTTTGAAAATTTCAAAATCGGTTGCGAGAAGATGCCAAAGGTATTGATTTATGCTTTTGCAAATCTTAAAAAATCTTTGGCTTTGGTAAATAACAAACTTGGCAAGCTAGATGAAGCTAAAAAAAATGCTATAGTTCAAGCTTGTGATGAAATTATCGCAGGCAAATTTGATGATAATTTCCCACTTGCAATCTGGCAAACAGGATCAGGCACACAAAGCAATATGAACATGAATGAAGTGATTGCAAATCGTGCAACTGAAATCATGGGTGGAGATTTTCGTAAAGAAAAACTTGTACATCCAAACGACCATGTAAATATGTCTCAAAGTTCTAATGATACTTTCCCAACTGCTATGAGTATCGTTGCAGTAGAACAGGTAGAGAAAAAGCTTATTCCTGCGCTTGATGAACTTATCGCTACTTTTGAAAAAAAGGTCAAAGAATTTGAAGGAATTATCAAAATAGGGCGCACACATTTACAAGATGCTACACCGCTTACCTTGGCACAAGAATTCAGCGGTTACCTTTCTATGCTTTTGCATTCAAAAGAACAAATTATCGCTTCTTTACCAACTTTAAGAGAATTAGCAATAGGTGGAACAGCAGTAGGAACAGGATTGAATGCACATCCAGAGCTTAGTGAAAAAGTGAGTGAAGAACTTAGTAAGCTTATGGGTACAAAATTTGTTTCAAGCCCAAACAAATTCCATGCTTTAACAAGCCACGATGCTATTAATTTTACTCATGGAGCAATGAAAGGCTTGGCTGCAAATTTGATGAAAATAGCAAATGATATCAGATGGTTAGCTTCAGGCCCTAGATGCGGACTTGGTGAACTTAATATTCCTGAGAATGAACCAGGAAGTTCTATTATGCCAGGTAAGGTTAATCCTACTCAATGCGAGGCTATTACTATGGTAGCGGTTCAAGTTATGGGAAATGATGCGGCTATAGGTTTTGCTGCAAGTCAAGGAAATTTTGAGCTTAATGTGTTTAAGCCTGTGATTATTTATAACTTCTTACAAAGTCTTGATTTGCTTGCTGATTCTATGCATTCATTCAATATCCATTGTGCTGTAGGCATAGAACCAAATCGTGAAAAAATAGAATACAACCTACACAATTCTTTAATGCTAGTTACCGCATTAAATCCACATATTGGATACGAAAATGCTGCTAAGGTAGCTAAAAATGCACATAAAAAAGGTATTTCTTTGAAAGAAAGTGCTATGGAGTTAGGCTTGGTTAGTGAAGAAGACTTTGCTAAATTTGTTGATCCTGCTAAAATGATAGGACCAAAAGCTTAAATCTACTTTGATGCTTCTCTCTTGTGTGGGAGAAGCATTTTTTATTTTAAATTAAATTCTTATCTTTTAAAATCATATAAAGTCTGATCGTTGAAATAAAAAAAGTTAAAATTGCAGGCCCTAAAATAATACCCCAAAAACCAAAAGTTGAAATTCCGGCTATCATCGCTAAGAAAATCAAAAGTTCGTTGATTTGAGTGGGTGTTTTTACGAGTTTTTCATTAATCCATTTGATGATCAAAGGTTTAACTAGAGTATCGGCGATAAAAGAGATAACAACAACAGAATAAATAAAAATAACAAGCGCTGAACCAAGTCCACTTGAAGCAAATTCATAAAGACTTATAGGGATATATACTAAGGCTCCACCTAGAGCGGGTATGAGAGAACTTACAGCAAAAATCACACCCATTAAGATAGCATCGTATCCATAAAACATAGCAATGATACTAAAAAGCGCTCCTTGAAGGATGGCAACGATGATCATTGAGTAAAGTACCACAGCCATGACATTGCCCACTTCACTTAAGATATCGTCAAGCTCTTGTTTTTCAATAGGAATAACGGATTTTATATAGATTACCAATTCTGTTCCATAGAGATTGGCAAAAAAGTAAAATATACAGATCAGTACCATATCTATAAGAAATTTAGCCCCTGATTTTGTAAAACTTGAAGCATAATTTAAAATTTGCTTAGAGATACTATTTAAATCTATAGAAGCTAGAAATTCTTTTATTTTAGGCTCTAAAAAACTAAAGCTTTCAGGTAGGGTAAATTGATAATTTTTAACATAATCTAGCGTTTGTGTGATAAGGTTAATATCAAAATTCTTTAAAGCCTTGGCTAGTTCTATCATTGCATAAACAAAAGGTGCAAAGAAAAGTAAAACCATGCATGCAGTTGTTAACAAAGAGGCTAAAAATTTGCGTCCATTTGTTAGACTTAAGAATTTTGCATTTGCATTGGAGGTAGCAACTGCCATTAGACTTGCAATGATAATAACAAGTAAAAAATCTTTAAAAAGATAAAGCAAAAGAGATAAAACTACTAAAATAAAACAAATAAGAAAGATTTTTCCAGTTTGCATTTTTTTCCTTCAATTTTCATCAAACAAAGTTTGTTCATAATTCAGTTTGAGCGCGCTAAAGCTTTTTGTACTTGCTATACGACCCTTGGCGGTGCGTTCTATATAGCCATTTGCAAGCAAATAAGGCTCAATTACATCTTCAATAGTGTTTTCATCTTCGCTTAAAGCCGCTGCTATGCTAGAAAGTCCTATGGGTTTTCTTTTAGCTTCTGTTAGAAGTTCTAAATACCTTAAGTCCATCGCATCAAAACCAAGCTCATTTACGCCTAAGGAATTTAACGCTTCTTTAGCTCTTTCTTTCGTGATCGTTTCTTCATCGTTAACATCGGCAAAATCTCTCACTCTTTTTAAAAGTCTAAGTGCGATTCTAGGAGTAGAGCGACTTCTTTTGGCAATCTCAAGTGCAGCTTCTTTTTCGCAAGTTTTATTGAGTTTGAGTGCAGCTTTTTGAAGTATGATGGCAAGTTCTTCATCTTTGTAAAATTCGAGTCTAAATTGCATTCCAAAACGATCTCTTAAAGGATTGCTAAGCATTCCTGCACGTGTTGTGGCGCCAATAAGCGTAAATTTAGGCAAATCGATTTTTATAGTTTGTGCTGCAGGACCACTACCGATGATGATATCTAGTCTATAATCCTCCATTGCGGGGTAAAGTACTTCTTCAATAGCAGGGCTTAAACGATGAATTTCATCGATAAAAAGTACATCCCCTTCGCTTAAATTGGTTAAAATTGCAGCCAAATCTCCACTTTTTTCTATCATAGGCGCGGCAGTTGTTTTGATATTTGCACCCATTTCATAAGAAATAATGTTAGCCAATGTGGTTTTGCCAAGTCCTGCAGGTCCACTAAAAAGTATATGATCTAAACATTCATTTCTTTTTTTTGCAGCGCTAATAAAAACATTTAAATTCTTTTTAATATTTTCTTGCCCTATATAGCCGTCGAAATTTGAAGGACGCAGAGAAGTTTCATAAGTTTCATCAAAAGAATATTTTTCTATTTCTACTATTCTGTCCATGTTTTCATTCTTACACTTTTGAAAAATTAAAATAAGATTTTAGCTAAAATTTGCTACAATTTGAATTAAACTTTAGCAATACGGTTTAAAAATGGGAATTTTAACGAAATTAGAATTAGATTACGAAATCGACGATATAGAAAAATTTTTACAATTTTTTAGAACAATGTGCGATAGATTTGAACCCTTAATTATACAGCTTGGAAGCGATAGCGTGCGTTATAAAGAAGCTGTAAAAGAGCTTGAAACCTTGGCGCATAATACTGCTTGGGCAGCAAGGCGTTTAAATCTTGATGAAGTAACTGATTTTTGCGTATTTTGTGAAGAAATGATGGCTCAAGCAAATCGTTTTAATGGGCCAGCTAGTGATGAATTTACAGATTGGATGCTTTTGATGAGTGATCAGTTTGAAAAATATTGTCGTTCGTATGAAAATGATGATTCTGTTTTAGCCGTTTTTAATCCTTTAATTGTTAATGTTCCAAATATTATTTCCAAATAGGGGAGCGACTTGGCTTCGACAGGAGTAAGTCTGCTTAGATGGCATGTCGCTTTGGACAAAGCGTAAAAAGTCCAAATTAAAATTAAACGCAAATAACGTTAAATTTGCTCCTGCTTACGCTAAAGCTGCGTAAGTTCAGTTGAGCCCGAAACTCAAGTGATACTATCTAGCTTGAATTTTGGTCATCTTTGATAGTGTAGATTGAAAATTGACAACTTTTAATCGAAGTTAAAGTCTTAGTCTAGCCTGAAATTTTGGAAGGTGAGTTTAGCTAGATGAAATTTTCACCTTTGCTAAACATGTAGAAGTCTTTGTGGGGTTATTTTTGGACAGGGGTTCAATTCCCCTCGCTTCCACCATTTTATCAGTTTTCTTTAAAAAGCTTAGAAGCTAGATAAGTCGCACGACTTTGATCAGCGTCTTTTTTAAGGGTTTTATAGATTTTACTGACATATTCTTCTAAGATTTGTTGCGAGTCAATCACTTTTTCGCCGCAAGCAACTTTTGTATATTCTCCATCATTTTGAAGTTCATAAGCAAGTAAATTGTCGCTGAGTTGTAGGCGTAAAAATTGTGCCAATTTTGCCTTGCTTCTTTCATCATATATAGGAGTCATAAGTTCTAAGCGACGCTCTAAATTTCTTGGCATCCAATCCGCGCTTGATATAAAATAATTTGGTTCACTGTGTTTAAAATAAAACACCCTAGCATGCTCTAAATATTTTCCTATGATGCTTCTAACGCGTATGTTTTTACTGAATTCTTCATTAGGTTTTAAGCAACAAATTCCACGCACGATAAGATCGATTTGAGTTCCTTTCATGCTAGCTTCATAAAGAGCTTTTATGACATCGCTATCTACAAGAGAATTCATTTTTGCGATGATCACTCCCTCGCTTCCCTTACTTGCCTCTAAAGCTATCATTTCTAGAATTTTTTCTTTAATTTGATTTGGACTCATAGAGAGAGTTTGAAGACGGCGATTTTTGCTAAAGCCTGAGAGTATATGAAAAAAGCTTGTTGTATCCCTTGCAAATTCAACCTTACTTGTAAAATAACTTACATCGGTATAGATTTTAGCACTACTTGCGTTGTAATTTCCTGTACTTAAATGCATATAAAATTTAAGCTTATCGCCTTTTTTGCGTATAACTTGAGAAACTTTGGCATGAACTTTAAAACCCGTAATTCCATAAATTACATGAGCTCCAGCGTTTTCTAAAGCTTTTGCCCAGTGAAGATTATTTTCTTCATCAAAACGAGCTTTAAGTTCTACCATAACTGTAACTTGTATCCCATCGCTTGCTGCATCGATTAAGGCTTGGACTATATTAGAGTTTTTTTCTACTCTATAAAGAGTCATTCTTATAGAGATAACCTCAGGGTCTTTGCTTGCTTCTTTGATGAATTTATAAACAGGATCAAAGCTTTCAAAAGGTTGAATGATGAGTATATCTTCTTTATCTATTGCATCAAAGATAGATAAATTTTCATCAAAAGGTGGTAAGGTTTTAGGTGTATAAAGTGGGCTTAAAAGATGAGTAAAGGTCTTGTTGCCAGCAATTTGCCAAAGACTAGGAAGATTTAATAAGATAGAATACTCATAGACATCCTTATGGAAAATTTTCATATGGGTATTGAGAAATTCTACGATTTGTTCATCTGCACCCTTTTGAATTTGTAATCTTACAAAAGCACCTTTTCTGCGAAGTTTTAAGCCTTGTTCTAGTATCATCATAAAATCATCAGCTTCTTCCTCTTCTATCACCATATCTGCATTTCTAGTCACTCTAAAAGCAGCCGAAGCAAGAAGTTTATAACCTGGAAAAATTTCTTCTGTATGTTTTTCTACTATGCTTTCAACCGGAACATAAACATTTGCACTTACTTCATAAAAACGAGGCAAAACTCTTGGAATTCGAATCATTCCAAATTTGATAAGCTCAGGATGAGTTTTATCGCAAATTTTAACCGCTAAAGAAAATGAAAGATTATTTAAATGTGGAAAAGGATGGGTTGCATCCACGGCGATTGGAACGATAACAGGAAAGATGGTAGAGAAAAAATACTCATCACATTTTTGTTTTAAATTATCGTCTAGATTTTCATAGCTTTTAATAAAAAGATTTTCTTTTTCAAGATCGTTTATGATTTCATTAAAATAATGCTCTAAAAGCTCCTTTTCTTTATGAAGATATTTGCGTATAGCTTTTAATTGTTGCAAAGGAGACATCTCATCACTGCTGCCTATATTAGCTCCAGCGGAGAAAAGTTGTTTTAATCCCGCAACGCGTATCATATAAAATTCATCTAAATTGGTGCAATATATAGCTATAAATTTAAGGCGTTCTAGCAAAGGCAGTGGACGCGAACATTGATCTAAAACCCGTGAGTTAAAGCGTAGCCAAGAAAGTTCCCTGTTTAAAAACATATTTGGATTTGTTTGCATTAAAACTCCTTTTTTTTGTGTTATTTTAGCATTTATTTGAAAATTAATAAGCTGTTTAAAGAAATAAATTTTTAAAAATTTTATTTGATTAATTAAGAGTAAATATATCTTTAAATTTGTCTTAAAAAGCAATATGTTAGAATTGCAATTTTGTTTATTCTTGAAGTTTAAGGAGGAAAATTTTGAAGAAATCTTTGAATCTTTTTAGTATTTTTCTTGTTTTGCTTTTTGTGTTTTTTGCAGTAGGGTTTTATACCTTTTACAATGCAAAGGGTACATCTTACTTAAGCAATGCAAGCGAATCTTGCAACAATTGCCACATTATGAACGAAGTTTATAATGAATACATGGCAGGACCGCATGCGCAAAAGGTAAAGGGGGAGGCTAGGGCGACTTGCGTTGATTGTCATTTGCCTCATGGTTTCTTGGCTAAATGGATAGCTAAAGCAGAAAGTGGTTTAAATCACGCCTATGCTTTTACTTTTAAGCTTGATGAGCTTCCTACAAATTTGAGTGCAACTGAAAAAAGCAGAAATATGATACAAGATAATTGTGTTCGTTGTCATGCTGATTTTGCTCAAACAGCCATCAATGCCACAACAAATCCACACGCAGATAAGTCTTTAAAATGCGCTTCTTGTCATCAAGATGTGGGTCATAAACATGGAATTTAATCAAGGAGAAATTGAATGAAAAAAAATTTTTTACGCCTAGCTATCGTTGTTTTAGTATTACTTATAGCAGGGGTTTTATGGCTTAATAATGATATAAATCAGAAAAAAGAAGATGAGGCAAATAAAAATGTTATTGCGGCAAATGCAGATTTTTCTTTGCTTAGTGACGATAATCCAAATTTTGAAAGATGGGGTAAGGTTTTTCCAGAACAACTTAAAATGTATCTAACAGTTGAAGAAGAAGAGCCTAAGGCTACTGAATTTGGGGGTAATTTATCGTATTCAAAACTTATTCGTTTTCCTCAATTAACTATACTTTGGGCTGGATACCCTTTTAGTCTTGATTTCAATGAAGAAAGAGGACATTTTTGGGTTCAAGTAGACCAAATGAAAACCGCAAGAAATAATAAAGATTTTCTTAATGCTCACGGACTTAAAGCATTTAAGGGTCAGCCAGCAGCTTGTATGAACTGTCATAGCGGATGGACTCCATGGCTTATCAATAATATTGCTAAGGGAGATTTTGTAGCATTTAACTCTACAAATTATTGGACTATGATTAAAAATATTCCAGCTGTTGATGGTATAAAAGAAAATTCTCCAGAACATGCAGGACCGCACGGTGGTAAAAGAATGGGTGTTACTTGTGCAGATTGTCACAATCCAAATGATATGAGCTTAAGACTTACTCGTCCTGCTGCAATCAATGCTTTAGTTGCTAGAGGTTATGAAAAAGATCCTGTACAAGGTGTAAAAGCTACAAGAGAAGAGATGAGAACTTTAGTTTGTTCACAATGCCATGTTGAGTATTATTTCAAACCAACAGGAGAAAAAGTAAAAGTAATGGGTGAAACTATCGTTGATGATAGTTCTAAAAAATGGTGGGATGGCACTCAAAAAAATTATGATGAATATGAATTTTGGAGAGATGGTAACAAACCAAAAGAAATCGAAGCTAATGGTATTATCTTAACATTCCCTTGGAGCGAATGGAAAAAAGGTCAACCTTTTAGAATTGAAATGCTAGATGATTATTATGATAAGGTTCGCAATGTATTTGGTGCGGATTTCACTCATAAATTAACAGGTGCGCAAATCATTAAAATTCAACACCCTGAAAGTGAGCTTTATAGTGGTGGTGTGCATGCTGCTAATGGAGTAAGTTGTGCGGATTGTCACATGCCTTATGTTAGAGAAGGTGCTAAGAAAATTTCTCAACACAATATTACTTCTCCATTAAGAGATATTAATTCTGCTTGTAAAACTTGCCATAAACAAAGCGAGGATTATTTAAGAGCTCAAGTTCGTGATATACAAAATAGCGTAGCGCATGATCAAAGAACAGCTGAATATGCTATCGTTAGCTTAATCATGGATACTAAAAAATTACGCGATGAATTAGGTAATATGGAAAAATTCCAAACTGATGGCAAAGCAGATGCAAGCAAGATTAGCGAAGAACTTAAAGAGGTTTTAGAACTTCACCGTAAATCTCAAATGAGAGCTGATTTTGTTAATGCTGAAAATTCAACAGGTTTCCACAATCCTCGTGAAGCTTCAAGAATGCTTTTACAAGCTGTAGATATGGCTAAAACAGGACAAATTAAACTTGTAGAAATTGCTAGTGCTAATGGAATTAAAGATTTTAAAACTTCAAATTTAGGTTTTGAAGATATACAAAAATTCAACCCTGGAGAGCTTTATTATCAAGTAGATGTTAATGAGCATAAAGCAGGGGAACGTTATTATGGTGATGAGATAGAAGTAAATGGAAATCCTCCAAAAGAACTTTTAGAACACGATAAAAATCTTGCTCCGTATAATTATCAAGTCATTGATAAAAAATAATTCTTAAAAGCCCTATATCCTAGGGCTTTTTTATATCCTTCAAAATAAATTCTATATTTTCATTATTTTTTACATTTTTTGTGTTTTGTATAAAATGCGCTTATGTATTTAAAAATGAGACAGATCAAAATAGATCAATTTTAAAAATAAAAACAATGCCTGTAATTTTTTAATTTAAAAGTTAATTGATAAATATATCAAAATATAAGAGCTTAAAATTCAAAACTCATGTTGTTTAGCCGATAAAGATAAAATTTAATTCTTAGAAGTTTTTATCTAGGGCAGCATTAAACGATTTGGAATATTACTTAAAATATTAAACTTATGTATTTGAAGATGTATTAAAATCATCGGTATTATAAAATTTGAAAGTCAGTGGCGGACAGAGAGGGATTTGAACCCTCGAGACCCGATTAAGATCTGCACCCTTAGCAGGGGTGTGGTTTCAGCCGCTCACCCATCTGTCCAATAAATTAAAGTGTGATTATATACAAAATTAGATAATACCTAGCTTAAAAAAGCTAGATAAAAAAATTAAAGGCTAAGATAAGCTAAAAGTATAGTGATGACAATACCTGCCCCAAGTGTTGCAAGTTGTTTTTGTCTATCTTTTTTGCTAGCAAATAAAGTAATTATAAGACCTGAAATATAGAGCAAAAATAAAGCAATACCAAAAGCTATGCTAAGTACAGAAAAATACCAAGCACCTTTATCTTTATGAAGCATGATCATATCACCTAGTAAAGATCTAGTTTTAAGAGTGATAGCATACTCGTTTTGAGCAATGGGAGCTATATTTGCACTATAATGCGCACTGCCTATAGTTATACCTTTATCTTTACCTTTGATAACTTCAGTATTAGAAGGGATTTTTAAATTATTTTCTTGCAAGTATTGGATGAGCGCATCTTTTTCTTTGCCAGCTTCTATATTTTTTACAAGTTTATAATTTTCCACCTTTAAGCCTGTATCTTGATCAGCGCCAAGGATATAAACAATTCCTGTTAGTGCAAAAAGTACAGCACAGGGTAAGAAAAATAAACTCACATAAATGTGAATTTGCCTAAACAATTTGTTTTTGTTAATCATTTTCTCTCCTTTTTGATTATCAATTTGTATGGCATTTTGACAAAATAGTGTGAAGTGAAAGTGAATTTTTATAGCGAGTATAAATTTAATTTTTATTTAAGTTTTACTTTTGATGAAGTTTAGATAGAAAAGATGCAAGAGAAGTTTTTCTCTTGCAAATCGTTTATTTAATAGCGTTTGTTATTTCTAAAATCATGGTTTTTAAGGATTCTAAACCATTGCCACTTGCTAGATACCAGTATTCAGGATCAAGATAAATGATTTTGTTATTTGCAGCAGCGTTAGTTTTAGCTACAAGTGCATTATCAAGTATGCCTTGTGCGCGTTCTTTGTTACCTACGATGATATTTCTATCAACTACAAATAGATAATCAGGGTTTTTTTCTAGTATAAATTCAGAATTGATGCTTTTTCCATGTGTACCCACTTTTAAATTTTCATCCACGGCATTGATTCCTAAAACATCGTGAATAATTCCAAAGCGAGATTGAGGTCCAAAAGCAGAAATTTTGTTAGAGTTTGTTAGGACGATAAGGGCTCTTTTGTCTTCATCCACTATGCTTTTTGCTTGTTCTATCTCGTTTTTAATATCTGCAATTTTTTCAGAAGCTTCTTTTTCCAAGCCATAAAGTTTTGCAACGCTTAAAACATTATTTTCAAAAGAGCTTAAGAAATTCGCATTATCAAGTCCTACAAACATAGTTGGAGCGATTTCTTTTAATTTTTCATAAAATTTGCTTTGGCGTCCAGAAATGATAATAAGATCAGGTTTTAAAGCATTAATAGCTTCAAAATCAACTTGCTGAACTCCGCCTACGCTAGGTTTATCTTTAAATTGTTGTAAGTATTTTGGCAAGTTTTTAGCCGGAACTCCTGCAACCTTATCATTAAGTCTTAGTGCATGGAAAGTATCTAAAATTCCAAGATCTAAAATCACAACTTTAGATGGATTTTTAGGAATTTTGTTTTCGCCTAGACTATCTTTTACCAAAAAGCTATCACCCTCATCACTCATGCTAATAGGTATAACTTTTACTGTAGTGCTAGTTTTTGTCGCGACACTTGTGTTATTTTCATTAGACTTAGAATCGCAAGCCGTTAAAATTAAGCTAAGAAAGAATGCAAAAAATGCAAAAACTAAAGACTTTTTCATATATTCTCCTTTGTTTAGAAATAAATACAAATTTTTTTCCCATCAATCTGACTTACAGGGATATCCATATCATAAATTTGTCTTAAAACATCTTCATGGATAATTTCATCTTTTAATCCCTGTTTTAAAAGCTTTCCATTTTTAAGGGCTATGATTTCATCAGAATAAATTGAAGCAAAATTGATATCGTGAAGTACAACAGCTATGCTTTTATTAAAGTCTTTCACTAAATTTTTCATAAGTTGCATGATTTGCACACTGTGTTTCATATCAAGATTGTTAAGAGGTTCATCAAACATTATAAATTCAGTATCTTGAGCGATAATCATCGCTATAAAGGCTCTTTGTTTTTGTCCTCCGCTTAAACTGTCTAAAAATTCATTTCTTAAAGGGCTAAGTCCCATATACTCAAGTGCTTCATCGATTTTTATTTTATCTTTTGCATTGAGTCTTCCTTGGGAGTGCGGAAAGCGTCCAAACGCGACTAATTCTTCAACTTTTAATCTTAAATTGATATGGTTTTGTTGTTTAAGAATGGAAATTTTTTGTGCAAGATCTTGTTCTTTGTATAGTGTTAAATCCATTCCATCGATATAGATTCGCCCGCTATCAGGTTTAATTAAACGGCTTGCAAGGGCTAAAAGAGTGGATTTTCCTGCTCCATTTGCCCCTATAATAGAAGTGATTTTTCCTTTGCGAAAATCGATACTAAGATCTGAAATGATAGCTTTTTTATCGTAGCATTTAGTGATATTTTGTAATCTTATCATAATTTATTGCCCTTTAATACAAGATAGATAAAATATATTCCACCTAGAAAATTGATAATAACGCTTATAGTTGTATTGTAATCAAAAACCCTAGAGACAAAAAACACTCCCCCAAGTAAAGCTAAGATGCTAATGAGCACACAAGCAAGTAGTAAAATGCTATGTTTAGAGCTTTTAAAAAGTTCATAAGTGATATTTACTACTAAAAGTCCTAAGAAGGTGATAGGGCCCACAAGTGCTGTGCTAATGGAGGTTAAAATAGCAATTATTATCATAAGGTGTTTTGAAATTTTTTGATAGTTTATCCCTAGATTGATAGATAAATCCTTGCCTAAGCTTAAAGGATCTAAGAATTTCATATAACGAAAAATCCAAACAAAACTAAGCAAAGTAACGATATAAGCAAGAGCTAAAACATCAAAGGCTATATTATCAAAGCTTGCAAACATTCTTCCTTGAATAACCATAAATTCATCAGGATCGATAAGAATTTCAAAAAACGAGCTTAAGGTGCTAAAAAGTGTTCCAAAAATCAAACCTAAAAGCATGATAAGGTAAATGCTTTTGTCGCTACTAAAAAGAATTTTATAAAGCCCTAAAGAAAATACAACCATACAGGCTAGAGTGATTAAAAAATTAATATCATTTTTGTATACGCTTAAATTTGCAGAACCCAAAGAAAAGATAAGAGCACTTTGAAGAAGCATATATAAAGAATCTAAGCCTATGATAGCAGGGGTTAAAATTTTGTTATTGCAAAGAGTTTGAAAAATCACAGTTGATACAGCTATACAAATAGCCACTATAACAATGGCTGCGATTTGTAAAAAGCGATTTTCCAATGCGTATTCATCAAAATCTTTTAAACCCGCAAATATAAAAACAAGTGCCATTATAAGGGTTAAAAAAGCTAAGATCAAGATTTTTTTACGCATAAGTTTTCCTTTTGAGTAAAAGAAAAATGAAGATTAAAGATCCTAAAACGCCTGTGGTTATACTTAAAGGCATTTCAAATGGAAAAATCACAAGCCTTGAGATAATATCGCAAACAAGTAAAAACAAAGCTCCGCATAATGCTATATAGATAAGATTTTTCTTAAGATTATCCCCACGATAAATGGCAACGAGATTAGGGATGATAAGACCTAAAAAAGGTATAACTCCAACGCTTACAATCACCACGCTAGTGATAATAGAAACTATTATTAAACCTGAAAATAAGATTGTATTATAAGAAACTCCAAGATTTAAAGCAAGATCTTCTCCCATGCCCGCTATAGTGATTTTATGAGCTAGAAAATAAGCAAGTATAAAAAGTGGTAAAGAAATATAAAGTAATTCATAATTTCCCTGCATAACATTTGCCATACTGCCTTGTAGCCAACCTTGGATATTTTGTATATAGTTTAAAGCATAGGCAAAAAAAGTGGTTATAGCATTTATAATCCCACCAAACATTAGGCCTATCAAAGGTACAAAAATCACATCTTTAAGTTTGATTTTTCTTAAAATTTGGATAAATATAAAAGAACCCAAAAGTGCGAAAATAGATGCGATGAGGGCTTGGGTGAAAAAAGAGGCTCCTGCAAAAAATATTAAAGAAATCAATATGCCTAATTTAGCACAATCCATAGTCCCTGCGGTGGTTGGGGAAACAAATTTATTTTGCGTGAGTTGCTGCATGATAAGTCCGCATATGCTAAGGCTCATACCTGTGAGTAAAATTGCGATAAGTCTTGGAATTCTTGTAAGTAAAATGATTTCAAGCTGGGTAGCATTGAGTGAAAAAATATCGTCTAAATTGATACGAATAACCCCTATAAACAAGCTAATTATCCCAAAAACAACAAGTAAAATTAAAAGAATATTTAAACTAAACAAGTGTTTAAAAAGCAATTTTTTCCTTATAGTAATAATAATTATCAAAAATAAAATCGTATTTTAAAATAAAATAATTTAAAAAACTATAAAAATTTGCAAAATTTTTAATTGATTATTTTGAGGTTGTTTATGATAAAGAAAGATTAGATTAATACGAAATCAAAAATCCCGTAGAAAGTCTTTGTAAGCGTTTATTGTAGTCTATAAGGCTTTCTCCGTAGCCATTAAAGTATTGCAAATACCAATAAATTCCATTATCAAAAATATCATATCCTATATCTACTTGTATTGCGCTTTTGTTGTCACGAAAATCAAGATTATTTCTTAGCATAAGATTGATAAAATAATCATTTCCTAGATACGCCATATTGATATCAAAATTTCCCATATAATGCGTGATTGCAGGATTGTCATCATCTTCTTTGTTTTCAGGAATTCTATACCAAATTCTAGGAACAAATAAAAAACGCTGATATAAAAATACGCTTGAGGCGTAAATTCTATTCCAAGAGCGTGATTCTGAATTTTCATCCCCTTTGCCATTGCTTTCATGTAAAATTCCCACTCTTAGATTGTTAAGAAATTTATACTCTTCAAAATGCAAAGGAATATCTACAAAAAATTCAGGCTGATAATTTGTTTCTCTAAAGGGTGAAGAATGTTTATAATTTTGCCACCAAGATGTTTGAGTATAGCCTACATAGTATTTTTCACCCAATCCTAACAAATTTTCAAATAATCTTTTTTTAATACTGAGTTGAAATTTCATTTCAGTTTTTCTATTTTCTTTGCCTAGTGAGCCAAAACTATAAGCAAAAGGTAAGAAATAATTCATCTTATATGAGCTGATTCCAAGGGGATTAAAGCTTGAATTCTCTCCTAAATAATTTGCCAAAGCAATGCGTGAAAAATCCTCTTTTGTACTAGGTGTTTTTTGGGTAGCTTGCATTTCGTGCTTTGTGTTTAAATTCAAAGAAGCATTGTTTTCTTTAAATTCTTGCTTAGAAGAGTTTTGTAAGGCTAGCTTTTTATAAATTTGCATAGCTTTTTCATATTGTCCTTTTTTCTCAAATTCTAAAGCTTGTTCAAAATCATCACAAAATACCAAACTATAAAAAAATATTAAAAAAAGAAATTTTTTCACTCGTACTCGCTTTTAAATTGCTCATATTCTTGATAAAAATTAAGATTTAAGAAAGGAGTTTCATCCTTAAATTCCACAAAATGGGTTTTTGCTTTAGAAAACAATAAAGCGATTTTTTGTTCATTTTTTTCTAATAATTCTTTACAAAGATGAGCTACGGAGCTGTGATAAAATCCGCATAAAGGATGTCTATGTGAAGGAGTTTTAGCGATGATAATTTGATAATCTTGCTCTAAAAAGGCTGACATTTTTAAAAGCTCTTTATCGCTTAGATTGGGACTATCTACACTTAAAATAAAAACAAATTCATCTTTAAAATTTGAAAGTATAGAATAAAGTGCAAGCATAGGGGAGTAAATTTCAAATTCAAGACAATCTTTTATGAGTTTAAATTTTGCTCCAAATTTATCTTCTTTAGCACTCACATAAACATTTTTAAATATTTTTGAAAATTTTTCTACTTGAAATTGGGTTAAGGTTTGATTTTTAAAAATCAATTTACTTTTATCCTCTCCCATACGACTTGATTTACCACCGCACAAAATCACGCAATTTAAATTTTCAAGTTTCAAAAATTTCCTTTTTTGTTTCAATTCTATCATAAATTCATCAAAAATATCTTATAATCTCTTTTATGAAATACACAGAACTTATGCAATTACAAAAGTTTTTTTCCCAGTTTAAAAAAATCGATTTTATCAAGCGTGTTAATGATAATATTTTAGAACTAAGTTTTGATAAACAAAGATTTATTTTTGACTTAACTCGTGGAATGAGTGCTATTTATACCGCAAAATTGATGAGTAAAAATTATAATGCTCCTTTTGATTTTATGCTAAAAAAATACTTTAACAATGCTTTTATCAAAGAAGTGAAATTGCTTCAAGGCAATCGTATTTTGTGTTTTGGTGTTAAGGTGGATAAAGCTTATAAGAGTTACGAAAGCAAGATTTATTTTGAATTTACGGGTAAAAATACTAATGTAATTATCACAGATGAAAAAGATTCGATTATAGAGGCTTTAAGACATATCGACAAAAGCTACCGCATTGTTAAACCCAATGTGGTTTTAGAGGCTTTAAAGCCTTACAAAATGGATGAAAATTTTGAAGAAATAAAAAATTTTAATGATTATTTTAGTCAAAAATTTGAAATTTTACATGCAAATAAAATCAAGCAAATTCAAGCGCTTAAACTCGCTCAAATCGATAAAAAAATAGAAAATTTAAAAGAACTTTTTCTTACTTTGGACAAAGAAGAAGTTTTATTAGATCAGGCTTTAAATTTAAGAAAACAAGCGGATATTTTATTTGCTAATTTAAGTATTTTAAAAGAATACGAAAGAGAATTTGAGCTTGATGATTTTGAAGGAAAAAGGGTAAAATTTAAACTTGATTTAAGTCCAAAAGAAAGTGCTAATTTATTTTATAAAAATGCTAAAAAATTAGAGCAAAAGGCTAGAAATTTAAATTTACAAAGAGAAAATTTAAAAGAAAAATTAGACTTTGCTTATGGCTTAAAAGAAATGCTAAATAAGGCTAAAAATGAATTTGAGCTTGAAATTTTATTGCCCAAAAAAAGTACTAAGAAAAATCAAGAAAACAAACAAGATAATGGCATAGCTAATTTTTATTTTAATGAGTTTAAAATTTGCGTGGGTAAAAATGAAAAAGGCAATGAGAACTTACTAAAGAGTGCAAAAAAAGATGACTTGTGGTTACATGCAAGAGATATTCCTAGCTCTCATGTTTTGATTATTTCAAACAAGCAAAAAATCAGCGAAGAAGTGATAGAATTTAGTGCAAGACTTTGCGTGAATTTTTCAGGATTAAAGAAAGGTTCATATTGGGTCGATTATACTTTAAAGAATTTTGTTAAGGTTCAGCAAAAGGCGTTTGTAAATTATACAAATTTCAAAAGTATCAATATCGCAAAGGATTGAAAATGCCAGTTAGCCCGATAGGAAATATGAATTTTGTCAATCAAAATATGGCTTATCCTGCTACTCAAGCAAGCAATGAGCTTGCAAAAGAAGGTTTTGCGGCTTCATTGAATATGGCAGCTTTTAACGAAAAAGAAAAAGCTTTAAACAAGCTTGAAAAAGTGAATGAAACTCACGAAATCAAAGAAGAGATCAAAGAAAAAGCCGAACAAGAAGAAAAAAAGAAAAAACAAAAGCAAGAAACAAAAGACGATAAAGATGAAGACTTAGAAGAGCAAAAAGAAGAAGCCAGCTTTAAAAATGCACAAAGTATTCATCATATAGATATCAGCATATAAGGAAAAAAATGTTTAACTCAGCAAGAATTATTTGGGGTGTAGTGATGGCCGTAGCAGTGGTACTCATCGCTTTAATCGATCAGTTTATTATCAATTTTATTGTTTTTGCGCTGATATTGTATCTAGCTTTTAATGAAGCAAAAAAATTATTTAATTTAGAAAATGTAAGCATCATCCCTTTGGCTTTAGCCTTTATACTTGGAACCATTAGTGAAAATCCTTTGGCTTTTGGTGCTTTAGCAGCACTTTTGGTGTTGGGTTATCTCGTATATAAAAAAGCTCTTAGCTTAAAAGCTGTTTGGATTTATCTTTATCCAAGCTTGCCTGTATTAGCACTTTGGCAGGTGTATTTAGATAATGGAATGTTTGCTTTATTTTGGTTGATTGCTATCGTTGCGATTTGTGATAGCGCAGCTTATTTTATAGGCAAGCTTTTGGGAAAAACTCCCTTTTCACAAACTAGTCCTAATAAAACCTTAGAAGGTGTGATAGGTGGACTTGTTTGCGCGAGCGTTTTAGGTACTCTGATAGGAGTTTTTGTTTATAGTTTTTGGCTTTCTTTACTTTGCTCGTTTTTTGTAGCGCTTTTTGCGGTTATTGGTGATTTACTTGAGAGTTATTTTAAAAGAGAAGCAGGAGTAAAAGATAGCGGAGATCTTATACCAGGACATGGTGGAATTTTAGATAGAATTGATGCGGTGATTATCGCTGCTTTTGTAATGGTTGCTCTTTTATGATAGTTTTTGGAAGTACAGGAAGCATAGGACTTAATGCTCTCAAACTTGCCACTTTAAAAAATATCAAGATTTCTGCTCTTGCTTGCGGGGAAAATATAAGTCTTTTAAATGAACAAATAGAACAATTCAAACCCGAATTTGTAGCGATTAAAAACTCCAAAGATAAGCATCTGGTAAAACATGATAAAGTTTTTATAGGACAAGAAGGCTTAGAAGAAATTTTAAGTTTGTGTGAAGATGATTTGCTACTGAATGCCATCGTGGGTTTTGCAGGATTAAAAAGTACTTTAAAAGCAAAGGAGCTTGGCAAAAAAATCGCTTTGGCCAATAAAGAAAGTTTAGTGGTTGCTGGAAAATTTCTAAAAGGAGTGAAATTTTTACCTGTAGATAGTGAGCATTCGGCTTTAAAATTTTTACTTGAGGGTAAAAAAGATATAGCAAAGCTTTATATTACCGCAAGTGGCGGGGCTTTTTATAAACATAAAATTAAAGATTTAAGCCATGTGAGTGTTAAAGATGCTTTAAAGCATCCAAATTGGAATATGGGTTCAAAGATCACGATAGATAGCGCAACGATGGCAAATAAGCTTTTTGAAATCATCGAAGCTTATCATTTGTATGATTTTAAAAACATCGATGCTTTGATCGAACCAAAATCTTTAGTCCATGCCATGTGTGAGTTTAAAAATGGCGCAAGCACGGCGTATTTTTCAAGAGCAGATATGAAATTATCCATATCAGAGGCTATTTTTTCTAAGCATGATAGCCAAATTTTAGAGCCTATTGACTTTGTTAAACTTTCTAGTTTAAAATTTTATAAAATCAGCACGAAAAAATATCCTATTTTTAAACTCAAAAATGAGCTTTTAAACAATCCTGATTTGGGTGTGATTATCAATGCTGCTAATGAAATAGGAGTGCAAAATTTTTTAGATAATAAAATACAATTTTTAGATATTGCTCATACTGTCTTTAAAGCCTTAGATCATTTTGGTGCGCCTAAAATTTCAAGCATTGAAGAAGTTTTTGAGTATGATTATAAGACAAGAGAGTATTTAAAGGGAATGAAATGAAATTTTTTATATCAATCATTTTTTTTATAAGTGGACTTTTTGCCCTAGATTTAGAATTTAGCGTGGGAGAAAATGGAAAAAGCTTAGATGATAATAATACGATTTTGATTTTTGGGGGAATTCAAGGTGATGAGCCTGGTGGATTTCACGCGGCAAGCTTGCTTTTGAGTGATTATAATATCACTAAGGGTAAAATCATAGTTGCTCCTAATTTAGCTTTTGATAGTATTATCAAGCGCTCTCGCGGAAATAATGGAGATTTAAACCGCAAATTTGCAAACCTAAGTCCAAAGGATCCTGATTATCAAACAGTTAAGCGCATTAAAGAGCTTATCTTACTTCCTGAAGTTAGCATGGTGATCAACCTTCACGATGGTTGGGGTTTTTACAAACCTACTTATATAGACGCTATGCAAAATCCTAAGCGTTGGGGAAATTCAAGTGTGATTGATACAAATGAAATCAATGCGAGCAAATATCCTGATCTTGAAAGTATAGCTACTCAAACTGTAAATAGCGTCAATGCTTCTTTGGTTGATCCAAAACATGCCTATCATCTTAAAAATACTAAAACTCAAGAACTTGGTGATACTGAAATGCTAAAAGCTTTAACATATTTTGTTATATCCAATCACAAAGCCGCTTTTGCAAATGAAGCAAGTAAAAATTTGCCTGTAAATTTAAGAGCTTATTATCATCTTTTAGCCATCGAAAATTATCTAAAAACAGCAGGAATTGAATTTACTAGAACCTTTGAGCTTACCCCACAAGGTGTTGATAAGGCGATCAATCAAGAGCTTGAAGTCAAGCTTTTTGATGATAAAATTTTACTTTCTTTAAAAAATCCAAGAAAAACTATCAATTATGTGCCTTTTCCTATCAATAAAGAATTAAATTATAACACCAGCAACGAGCTTACCGCGGTTATAGCCGAGAAAAAATCTTTTTATATTCAGTATGGTAACCGATTTCAAACAAGGCTTTATCCCGAATATCTTGAATTTAGCAGTCCTTTTAACAAAGTAACCCTACAAGTAGATGGCAATGAAACTGTAGCGAATTTTGGAACAAAAGTCCAAGTCAAAGAAAATTTTCTTGTGCCAAGGATCAAAGGTGCGCGCGTAAATATCATAGGCTTTGATCATGGCAGGGATGAAAGCAATATTTTAGTTTCTAAAAAAAATATGCAAAAGCCTTATTCTTTGGATATGGCAGGAAAAATTTATCGCGTAGAATTTTATGAGTTAAGAGAGGCAAATTTACAGCAATCTTTAGAAGATAGCATTGAAAGCAAGCTTATCAAAAATGCTAAAATTCTTGATCTTGCTACCTTAAAAACCGCAAAAGCTAAAGATAAATTTATCGGTTCTATTTTAGTGGAATTTGAATGAAAAATCTTATTTTAGCCATAGAAAGTTCTTGTGATGATAGCTCTATAGCAGTGATCGATAAAGATACTTTAGAATGTAAATTTCATAAAAAAATTTCTCAAGAGATGGACCACAATGTTTATGGCGGAGTAGTGCCTGAGCTTGCAGCAAGACTTCACAGTGAAGCCTTGCCAAGGATACTTGAACAATGCAAGGGATATTTTGATAAACTCTGTGCCATAGCTGTGACAAATGAACCTGGGCTGAGTGTTTCTTTGCTTAGTGGTATCAGCATGGCAAAGACTTTAGCGCTTAGTCTTAATTTGCCTTTAATGGCTATCAATCATCTTAAAGGCCATATTTATAGTCTTTTTTTAGAAGAGCCAATTTGTCTTGATATGGGAATTTTGCTTGTAAGTGGTGGGCATACCATGGTTCTTTATCTTGGGAAAGATGGAAAAATAGAAATTTTAGCAAGAACTAATGATGATAGCTTTGGCGAAAGCTTTGATAAGGTGGCCAAGATGATGAATTTGGGCTATCCTGGTGGAGTGCTTATAGAAAATTTAGCTCAAAAAGCCAAATTAAAAAATATCCACTTTAACATCCCTTTAAAACACTCCAAAGAGCTTGCTTATAGTTTTTCAGGGCTTAAAAATGCAGTGCGTTTGGAAATTTTAAAATATGAAAATTTAGATGAAGATATAAAAGCAGAAATTGCTTATGGATTTGAAAATGCGGCATGCGGGCATATCATGGATAAACTAGAAAAGATTTTTAATCTTTATAAATTTAAAACCTTTGGTGTTGTAGGAGGAGCAAGTGCGAATTTAAATTTGCGCACTCGTTTGCAAAATTTATGTGAAAAATATCAAAGTGAATTAAAACTAGCTCCTTTAAAATACTGCTCCGATAATGCCTTAATGATAGCAAGAGCTGGGGCCGATGCTTATAAAAGAAAAGAATTTGTGGATATCGAAGAAGAAATTTTAAGTCCAAAAAATAAAAATTTTTTAAGGATATAAAAGTGAAAAGAGCTTTTACTATACTAGAACTTGTTTTTGTTATCGTGATTTTAGGAATTTTAGCAGCGATTGCTTTGCCAAAATTCAGTTCTAGTAGAGATGAGGCTGAGGTGAGCAAATCCTTAAATAACCTTAAAACTTTAATTAACGATATAAGTATCTATGCCTTAAAAAATAGCCATTTGGGCGCTATGAATCTTATGAGTAATGTAAGCGGAGTGGAAAATGTCGATCTTAAAAATTTCACAGGTATAAAAGAAGTGAAATTTAGAGTGGGAGAAGATAAAGAGTGTATAAAGCTGATTTTCATCGATAAAAATGATTTTGTGTTGATGGGAATTTCTAGCAACGAAGCAAGTAAAAATGCCATAATTAACATAGCCAATAATCCAAAACAAGAAATTCAAAGCTTAGACTTTACAAGCAGCTCAAAAAATAAAGCTTGCGTGGCCTTAAGCAAAAATGAGAATTTTAAGAATTTGGCGAGCCAAACTTATGTTTTAATAGGGGGATTTGATGATAGTAAATAAAACTTATGAGATTGATTCTTGTGATGATGTAGAACTTGGTATAAAAAGAGAATCAAAACTTGAATTTAAGCTTTGTTTTGATGATGAAAAAGAAATACAAGCTTTAGTTTTTATCATCCCTGGACTTGGTGGAGATGCGGACGAAAATTACCGTGAGCATTTGGCTGAATTTGTGGCAAATGAATTTAATGTAGCTGTTGTTAGCGTAAATTATCATTGTATAGGAAATCGTCCTCAAACAGGTTCTACTTTTTTTATGGATGATATAGATAAGTTGATTTTGAAAACGAGTTGCGAAACTTTAGGCATTCAGATACCTGTTGATTTTTCGGAAATATATTCCTATAGTCAGATTAATGAAAGTTTAAAATTTATTGATAGGTGTATTACGCAATTAAAATTAGATAATAAATTACAAAGAGATTATATAATGGGCTTGAATATAAGCATACAGCCTGCTAAAAATGAGTATCAAAATTTTGGAGTGATGCAAGCCCAAGATCTGCTAAATGCAGCACTTTATCTTAAAACCCATGCGCCTTTTGATCTCATGGAAGGAAATATACCTGTTATCCTGATAGGAAGTTCTCATGGAGGATATTTGGCACATTTAGCAGCCAAATTTGCTCCTTGGCTTGTAGATGGAGTGATTGATAATTCTAGTTATGCTAAATTTCTTTGGCGTCTTGTGGGTTTTGGTAGAGAGATTGATTTTGCAAAATATTATTGTTTTGGAACCGCAAATTGTTTTGAAAATATTCATATTTATTGTTCTGATAAAACTTTTTGGACAAGCAATTCAAGTTCAAATAATTTTTTTTCTATACCAAGAAGAATGATAAGATGCATACTAGAGCCAAATCATATAGAAAATCAAGCAAATTATCCAAAACCCTATTATACAAGCTACCATTCTTTTTATGATAAAGAAATAGCTCCGCCCGATGAGAAATTAGAACTTTATAAATATTTAAAGCAATTTGATTTTGATGCCGAGCTTCATATGATAAAAAATCCAGATCAAATTGATGGTAAATTGATCAAAAACTTAGATCATGGTATGGGAATGTCTATAAAAACTTTGATTTCTAAAGAACTTCCTTGTATGCTTGAAAAAATTTTATCTAATTCTAGAAAAGAATGGAAAAGCAAAAGCATAAGCTACCCTTGCGATGGCTTGATATATCATTTTAGCGAAAAAGACAATAAAATCAATCTAGATATCACAAAAACTTAAGGAAATTCCATGAGTATCCTAGAAAAAAATATACAAGCCTTATTAAGTGGAGTCAATGAACCCCTAGGAAATAAACTTTTAAATTTTATACAAACTAAAACTTGCTCTCGTTTTAGCATGGATGAAAAATTAAATATATATGATAAAAACAATAATATTTTTATGTATGAAAATCTAGAAGAAGAAATAAATTATTTTTATCAAAACATTTTAAAAAAAACCTTAAGATATCCTTTTATATGTATCTATGGTATAGGCAATGCCTTACTTATTAAAAACCTAGCAAAACATTATAAACATCTTTTTGTATTTGAAAGCGAAATAGAACTTTTTATCTTAGCTTTGAGTATAGTGGATTTGAGTGAAGAGTTAAGAGCTTATAAAATTATTTTTTTTGATTGTTCAGCAGAAGATATAGAAATTCAAATTGCTATGGTTTTTGATCAGCAAAGTATTTTGGAGTATCTAAGTTTATATGAAATGTTTATAGGTGGACGTTATTATCTTCAAAATTATGAAGCATCAATTTTATCTTTAAATGAGCTTTGTATTAAAAGTGCAGGTGTAGCGATAAGAAATGCAGATATTGCCTGCTTTTTACCTTTATTGACTTACGGACAGTTTTTACAAAACATCCCTGCTATGCTTGAAAGCATTCCTTTTCAAAGAATTTTAAGTGAAAGAAAAAATAAATTTGAAAATGCTATTGTTGTTTCTGCAGGTCCAAGCCTAACTAAGCAGCTTTCTTTATTGAAACAATATCAAGATAAAGCACTTATTTTTTGTGCTGACGGGGCTTTAAGCATGCTTGAAAAAGAAGGCATAACGCCTGATTATATTACAAATTTGGATTCTAGGGATTTGGCATTGAAGTTTTTTGAAAATAAGGAAAAATTAAAGCAAAGCATTGTCGTACTTGAATGTGCTACACATCCCAATGTAGTGCAAAAATTAAAGGGTAAAAACTGTATGATTATTTTAAGAGATAAAGCTTTATATCAGCGTTTCAATTTTAATGATTTTGGCTATATAGATACAGGTACCCATGTAAGTCATTTTTCTTACGCTTTGGCTTTGGCTCTTGGATGTAAAAATATCATTATGATAGGACAAGATTTAGCTTTTGACAAAGAAGGAAATTCACACACTAAAGATTTTGCTTTGGGCAAAGATGCTGATGCAAAACTAAATTTTCCAACTCTAAGAGTTCCAGCATATGCTAACAAAGGCGAAGTTTTAACTCATATAGCTTGGAATGATTATCGTATAAAATTAGAATATTTATTTGCAAGAAATACTCAAGCAAAATTTTATAATGCCACCGAAGGAGGAGCAAAGATTAATTTTACCAAAGAGCTTTCTTTTAAAGAGTGTTGTGAAAATATTTTACAAGAAGTAAAGCCTAGGTTTGAAATACCAAAAAAATTAACTAGAAATCGAAGCGATAAGTTGTTGAAAAAATTTCAAGAAAAACTGCGTGAAGATTTTAAAATTTGCGACCTTTTTCTAGAAGATGCTTCAAGTCTAAGCAGAGCCTTAGAAAGCATTTTGATTTCAGAGAAAAAGTTAACTTTAGAATTCTTGCAAAAAGTTTGTGATAGTATTGATAAATTTAATTTGACTGTACTTGAAGATGAATTTTTGCAAGATGAAGTTTTGAGAGGAAATTTTTCTCAAAGAGGGAAAATTATCAGTGATGTTCTTAAGCAGCATATACAAGATCCATTGGAATTCTTACTAGCTTATATCAAATCTTATAATGAATGGCTTTTGATTTTTGTTGAGAAGCTCGGTAAAAAAGCCGATGCTATTTCTAGGATTATCCCATGACCACACTAGAAAAAAATATACAAGCCTTATTAAGTGGAGTCAATGAACCCCTAGGAAATAAACTTTTAAATTTTATACAAACTAAAACTTGCTCTCGTTTTAGCATGGATGAAAAATTAAATATATATGATAAAAACAATAATATTTTTATGTATGAAAATCTAGAAGAAGAAATAAATTATTTTTATCAAAACATTTTAAAAAAAACCTTAAGATATCCTTTTATATGTATCTATGGTATAGGCAATGCCTTACTTATTAAAAACCTAGCAAAACATTATAAACATCTTTTTGTATTTGAAAGCGAAATAGAGCTTTTTATCTTAGCTTTAAATGTGGTAGATTTAAGCGAAGAGCTTTGCAGTGGAAAAATTTATCTTGTAGATATGAAAGATGATGGGATGAATTTACAATTAAGTATGCTTTTTGACCAATATGGTACTTTTGAATGGCTTTATCTTTATGATATGTTTGTAAATTGTAATTATTATCAAAATTACTTCATTGATTTTTTGACTTTGGCTAATCATAAATGTTTAGATAATATAGAATTGGTTTTAAGAGAAAATGTTTCTACTGATTTTATTATGCTTTGCTATAAGCAGTTTTTACAAAACATCCCTGCTATGCTTGAAAGTATTCCTTTTCAAAGAATTTTAAGTGAAAGAAAAAATAAATTTGAAAATGCTATTGTTGTTTCTGCAGGTCCAAGCCTAACTAAGCAGCTTTCTTTATTGAAACAATATCAAGATAAAGCACTTATTTTTTGTGCTGACGGGGCTTTAAATATACTTCTAAAAGAACATATAAAACCTGATTATATTTTAAATTTAGATTTTGAAGATTTGCCTTGTAAATTTTTTAGCGATCTTGAAGGTTGTGAAGATGCTATATTTTTGCTTGCAGCAACTACGCATCCAAGTGTAGTTGAACTTTTAAAAAATCAAAATAAAACTTTGGTTATTAGCAATATATCTTACTATAGATGCTATCGTTTAGAAGATTTTGGCTATATAGATACAGGTACCCATGTAAGTCATTTTTCTTACGCTTTGGCTTTGGCTCTTGGATGTAAAAATATCATTATGATAGGACAAGATTTAGCTTTTGACAAAGAAGGAAATTCACACACTAAAGATTTTGCTTTGGGCAAAGATGCTGATGCAAAACTAAATTTTCCAACTCTAAGAGTTCCAGCATATGCTAACAAAGGCGAAGTTTTAACTCATATAGCTTGGAATGATTATCGTATAAAATTAGAATATTTATTTGCAAGAAATACTCAAGCAAAATTTTATAATGCCACCGAAGGAGGAGCAAAGATTAATTTTACCAAAGAGCTTTCTTTTAAAGAGTGTTGTGAAAATATTTTACAAGAAGTAAAGCCTAGGTTTGAAATACCAAAAACCCTCACTGCAAATCGTAGCCAAAAAATATTTACTAAATTTAAAGATATAGTTCAAAAAAATATACAAATTTGTCAAGATTTTATAGATGATGCAAGTACTTTGGAACAAGCACTTTGTGCCATTATTAACTCAAACAAAGATTTGCCTTTGGTTTTTTTGCATAATGTATATAAAAATATTTCAAATTTTGATATGCATTTGCAACAAGATAAACTTATGGGAGATAGTTTTCTAAAAGCACTCCACGGTTACAAGGGCAAATGTATAAGCGAGGTGATAGTATCTAAAAGTCAAAATGAGGGTCAATTTTTGATCGATTTTATTAAAGCTTATTATCAATTTTTAAAAGTTTTAATTCTAAAAATTAATGATAGAAAAGAACTTTTAATCCAAACCCTATAAACTATTTTTCTTTTTAAACGATATAGTTTATAACAAGTTCATGGATGAA
>HG326877.1:1357660-1584486 GCA_000470055.1 Campylobacter coli 76339
TGTGCAAAGGTGCAAAGATACTAACCCTATCGATTTCTTTTAATACATAATCATCAACCAAACAGTGCTCACTTAAATTTCTTCCCCCATGCACTATACGATGACCGCAACCATCTAATGCATTTAAATCTTCTAAAATTCCAGATTCTTTAAAAAGCTCATTGACAATTTGTAAACCGTGTTCGTGATTTTTTATTGCAAGTTCTCTTTCAAAATTTTCATCATTTAAAGTATTTTTTAATATAACTTTTGATTTTTCTTCTCCGATTTTTTCCACTAAGCCACTGGCTTTAACTACTTTATCATCAAAAAATTTAAATTTAATAGATGAAGAGCCTGAATTTAAAACTAAAATCTTCATTTATTTTCCTTTCTTATTGTGCTTGTATAGCACTTAAAATAACTGTATCTACTATATCATCAACCAAACATCCACGACTTAAATCGTTAACAGGTTTTTTAAGCCCTTGTAAAATAGGACCAATCGCTAAAGCATTTGCTGTTCTTTGCACTGCTTTATAGCAAATATTTGCAGCATCAAGATCAGGAAAGATATATACATTCACATTGCCCGCTATTTTGGAGTTTGGCATTTTTTTAGCAGCGGTTTTAGGATCATAAGCACAGTCAAATTGCATAGGACCATCAATGTTTAACTCCGGATATTTTTCCTTAGCAATTTTCAAAGCTTCTTTGACAAGATCTACGCTTTCGCCTTTACCACTGTCCCCACTAGAATAAGAAAGCAAAGCTATTCTTGGCTCAATACCAAAAGACTTTGCAGTCATGGCACTTACATAAGCACTGGTCGCAAGTTGCTCGGCGTTTGGATTTGGGTTTACAGCACAATCTGCAAAAGCTAAAACCTTATCATCAAGTCCCATAAAGAAAATTCCCGAAACAGAACCAACACCTTCTTTGGTTTTGATAATCTGAAGTGCAGGACGGATAGTTTCAGCTGTCGTAGTAGATGCCCCGCTCACCATGGCATCAGCTTTTCCGCTATGTATTAATAAGGTTCCAAAATAAGTCCTATCTTTAACTAATTCTTTAGCCTCCTCAAGACTCATTCCTTTAGATTTTCTTGCTTCATATAGTAAAGTGGCAAATTCTTCATTGTATTCTGAGTTAAGCGGATTGAGTATTTTTACTGCAGTTAAATCAAGTCCTAATTTATCAGCTTTTTGTTTGATATCTTGTTCATCTCCTAATAAAATAAGATCAACCACACTGCTTTTTAGTAAAATTTCAACTGCTTTTAAAATTCTTTCATCATTGCTTTCTGGTAAAACAACCGTTTTTTTATTTTTAACACTTTTCTTAATAAGTTCATATTTAAAACGATGCGGAGTCATAAAATCATAAGCTTGCAATTTACATAGCTCTTCAAAATTAAAATTCTCATTGATTAAAGCATAATCTCTACCATCTAGAGCTTTATCAAAATATTTTTGAGCTATCATTTTATCTTCTTCGTTAATAATAGCTGCTATAGGAGTATTAAGGTTTTTAGCTAATTTTATACTAAGATCAAAACCATCAAGTATTCCAAATTCACAAAAGCTATTGACAAGAACAAAATCATATTTACGATTTAATTCTTCATATTCTTCCAAAATAGTATTAAAAAAACTATGGGGATCTTTACTAAATTCTTCCATAGCTTCCCTAAAAGTAAAACTATAAGCGTTTTTCAATGTTTGCTTAATATCAAATTCCTCAAGCCATCCTTGTAAAACAGGAATACGATGCATATAAATTACTGGACAATAAATAGCTATATTTTTATATAACTCACTATAATTTTTTAATAATTGCGTACTGATTAATGTATTTAGCTCATCGCTCCTAGATCTCATCAAATAAAGATTTGCCATTGTTTTCTCCTTAGTTTTAAAAAGTGGAACACTCTTTGCTTTACATTTACTTCAAAGACTATTTTAACAAATAAAAATGAAATTTCATCATTTAAAGGACGAAAATGAAAAAAGTTTTATTCTATATGTTACCTTTCGCATTTTTTGGATGCTCTGCAACAGTAGATCCACAAATTTCCATGAAACCTCCTGCTTATGTAGAAGAACTTGCACCTAAGCAAAGCAACAATGTAGAAACTGCACCTGGATCACTTTTTGGAAAAGGAGATAATCCTTTATTTTCTGACAAAAAAGCAATGAATGTAAATGACTTAGTTACTGTGGTTATTAAAGAAAGTACCACTCAAAGCACTCAAGCTAACAAAGCTACAAGTAGAACTAACACTGCAAATTTGGGTGGAGGAGCTTTAACAGGTGGAAGTGGTATAGTTGGAACTGCGATCAATAAAGTAAACGCTTATTCTAATATAGGCTTTCAAACCAATAGTACTAACAACTATCAAGGAACAGGAACTCAAAGTCGCAACGAAAGCTTTAATACTACAATTTCAACACGCGTGATTAAAATTTTGTCCAATGGTAATTATTTTATTGAAGGTTCAAGAGAACTTTTAATCAATGGAGAAAAACAAATCATACAACTTAGCGGCGTAATTCGTCCTTATGATATCGGTCAAGATAACACCATAGATAGCAAATATATAGCAGATGCAAAAATTCTTTACAAAACTGAAGGTGAAGTAGATAGAAGCACTAGAAAACCTTGGGGTAGTAAGATTATAGAATCTATATGGCCTTTTTGATAAAGCCATAGCTTAAGTCCTAAAAACTAGGACTTAAGTTTTATTTTTATTTTCAAAGTAAATTTTCATTCTTCTACTTGTCTATTTTTAACCTCATCTTCTACTTCAGCTAAAAATCTATCCACAAGCTCATTTTCTTTAAGTTTTGCTACAACTTCTCCGTGTCTTATAACAAGTCCTTGATTTTTTCCAAAAGCTATAGCCACATCAGCGCCCTTAGCCTCACCTAAAGCATTTACAACACAGCCCATAACACTGATATTTAGAGGCTCTTTAATATGTTTAGTTTTTTCTTCTACGATTTTAATAGCGCTGATTAAATCACTTTGAATTCTTCCACAAGTTGGGCATGAGATGATATTTACTCCGCTTTTTTGCACCCCGCTATCTTGCAAAATTGCTCTTGCGACTTTGATTTCTTCTTCAAGCTCACCCGTCATTGAAACTCTCATGGTATCACCTATGCCTTTAAGGAGCAAATTTCCTAAAGCGATAGAACTTTTTATTGTGCTATGAAATTTAGTCCCTGCTTCTGTTACTCCTAAATGAAAAGGATAATCACAAAGCGGTCTTAATCTTTCATAGGCTTCTATAGTCTTTTGAGTATCAGAAGTTTTCATTGAAATTTTTATATCAAAAAAATCCAAATCCTCTAAAAGCTTGATATTATACAACGCGCTTTCTAGCATTGCGTCTACGCCATATCCATATTTATCACTGAATTCTTTTTCTATAGAACCGTGATTTACGCCTATACGTATAGGAATACCTCGCTCCTTGCAAGCTTTTACCACGTCTTTAATATTTTCTTTTGAGCCTATATTGCCTGGATTTATACGAACTCCATCAATAAATTCAGCACAAAATACAGCTAAATTGTGATTAAAATGTATATCTACGATCAAAGGCAAAGGACTTTTTGCCTTAATCTCTTTTAAAGCTCTTGCATCCGCCATATCCAAACATGCCAAACGCACGATATTAGCTCCTGCAAAATAAAGGCGATTGAGTTGCTCTAAAGATCCTTCAATATCTCTTGTTTTAGTAAAAAGCATGGATTGTACTGAAATAGGTGCATCACCACCTATTAAAACATCACCTACTTTAATTTGTCTTGTTTTAAATCTTTTATATTCCATTTTTAAGCTTCTTTTTATAAGTAATTTTTAAAATTTTAGCTATTTTTTGCTTTAATTATAGTTTAATTTTGTTAGAATTTTAAAATAGATTTTAGTATAACACAATAAATTGTTAAAGGGAAAATAATGCAATTTATCACAAAAGGTGGAGTTATTTGGTTAACTGGCTTAGCGGGAAGTGGAAAAAGCTGCATTGCAGAAGCTTTGTATCAAAAATTAAAAGAAAAATATGACAACATTATCTATCTTGACGGTGATGAATTTAGAGAGCTTTTAGGACATTATAAATATGATAAACAAAGTCGCATTGAAGTATCTATAAAACGTTCAAAATTTGCACATTTTCTCAGCTCTCAGAATATGTTAGTTATCGTAAGTGCTATTTCCATGTGGGATGAAATTTATAGATATAATAGGAAAACTTTAAAAAACTATTATGAAATTTATATTAAGTGCGACATCGAAGAGTTGAAGAAGCGTGATAAAAAAAGGCTTTATAGTGAAGCATTAAGCGGGAAAATATCTAATGTAGTGGGCATAGATATAAATTATGATGAGCCTAATGCCGATCTTATCTTGGATAATTCTAAGCTTGATTTACTTGATGAAAAAGTCGATAGAATTTTGCAAGCCTTAAATATATAAAAATAAATTTAAAAAAGATAGGGAGAGGGATATCTTGGAACAAATTTTAAAACAAATGTTAAGTCCTGATCAGGCACAAATTCTACTTAAAGCATTAAAAAATTCAAATAATGAAAATTTTTATAACTTTGCTTTAGAAAATATTGAAATCATCTGCGAATGGCTAAATTCTAAAGAATTTCAAGAAAATTATACCAATCACCCTTATCCACCTTTACTAAATCCAAATTATATCGATACAGATGCAAGTAGGCATTGTGCAGAATTAGCTTGGGATTTAAATTTACCCTTACCTAAACATTATAAATTTATCTATATTTCTCCACATGGCGTAGGTGCTGCAGCCTTTTTAAGATACCTAAATGAAGCATGTAATGTTTTTTGTCTTGCTTCTTGGATGTTACCCTACGATGCAAAAGAAAGATATTGCATTAATTACATGTGCCTAAATGATAAAAATATACCCGATCAAGCCATAAACATTTCGGAACTAAATATAATTAATCTTGAAAAGTATTTAGCTTTATTAGATCCTCATTCAAAAGTGATCTGTGGAATCCGTGATCCAATAGGAATTTTAAAACATAATTGGGGAAGAGATTGGAGTAAAGCTTTAAGAAACTATCCATCTGAATTTAATCTAACTTATGATTATAGAAATTATATTGATTTTTTAGACCATAAAAAACCTGAAATAAAAATTAATCTGGAAGAATTAAATTACAGTGTTTTTATCATAAATTATCTATCAAAATATTTCAATCAAGAGTATATATATTATCTAGATATGGAAAAAATTAAAACAAAAAATGCTTTTCAAACAATGGAAGATTTAGCTTTTAGATTTGGCTTTACTCCACCTTGTCTAAAAGAAAGTAAAAATTTATTTAAAATTCAAGAATTTAGAGGATATATACGCTATCTTTTTCCCATTACCTTATATGCAAATCAGAAAGATTTAAACAACATCTTTTCCATTAAGTCTCCTAGCAATAACCCAAATACTAGCATTGATACTTCTGCAAGCATTGCTATTATTTTAGATAGACCTTATAAAAACTCGCAAAAAATTAATATTATAAATGAGATTTTAAATAACGATTTATCAAATGATATGAGCGTATATATAGATAAAAGTGACTTGGAAAAACTAGAAAAAAATACTCTTTTCTTTAAACAAATTAAAAACTATCTCTATGAATTTCTGCAAGCAATTCACAAAACAATCGAACATACAGAAGATTCAATGATGAAAGAGGAAGATGTATTATTATATTTTAGTAAAAATAAAATTTTGACACTAGAATTCAAAGAAATTTTTAACAAAGAATTAAAGTATATTAAACAATCTCATCCCAATATTGCAGCTTCTTGGAAATACTATCAAGAATTTGAAAAAATATGCGAAGAATTAGATAAAAAAGAATAAAATTGTATAGCAAAAAAGTTTTTTATAAAGATATAGAATTATAAAAAAATAATATAAATTAAACAAATAAAGATATAATTATACTTTAGTTTAGAGAAAGGAAATACTATGAAACAGGGGGATTTTACAGAGGTAGCAAAGCATTATCACAATAGACCTGCTTACAGTCCACTTTTACTTAAAAAGCTTATGGCTTGCATCAATGACAAAAATAAAAATATTAAAGATTTAAATATTGTTGAAGTAGGTGCTGGCACGGGAAAGCTTACCAAGATGCTAGGAGAAATGTTTGGATGTCAAATCGACGCTGTGGAACCAAATGATAATATGCGTGAAGAAGGACGAAAATTTACACAAAATTTATCGAATATTTCTTGGCACCAAGGAAGTGGCGAAGAAACTCGGATGAAAGACAATCAAGCTGATTGGGTTATCATGGCCAGTTCTTTTCATTGGACAGATCCTAAAAAATCTCTTCCTGAATTTAATCGTATATTAACAGGGGCGGGGTATTTCACTGCGATTTGGAATCCTCGCCACATTATAGAGGGTTCAGTTTTTGATGAAATCGAAAAGGAGATTAAACATATTATTCCAGAGCTTACTCGTGTAAGCAGTGGTACTCAAAATGTTAAAAAATGGGAAGAAATTCTTATTTCGACAGGAGATTTCGTAGACTGCTTTTTTATGGAGTGTGACTACAAAGAGTTCTGGGATAAAGATCGCTATCTTGGAGCTTGGCATTCTGTAAATGATATACAAGCACAAGCAGGTGAAAAGAGATGGAAAGAAATTTTAGAGATGATAGAAGCTAAAATTTCTCATATGCAAAGTATAGAAATTCCTTATAAAATAAGGGCATGGACAGCTAGAAAAGTATAAAATATTTCTTTTTCAAGCTTGTTAAAATAAAAAAAGGAAAATAAAATGCAAAAACTAGTAGAGCAAATGTGGGATTACACCAAACATGCTAAATTTTATAGCTATAGACCAAATTATGCTCCAAAGAGTATAGATATGTTAATAAGTTTGGTCGGAAAAAAAGATATTAAAGTAGCTGATATTGGTGCAGGAACTGGAAATTTAAGTATCATGCTTTTAGAAAGAGGATGTAAGGTAGTATCTGTAGAACCAAATGATGCTATGCGTGAAATTGGTATAGAAAGAACTAAAGGTGGGAAGATAGAATGGATTAGAGCAACAGGCTTAAATTCGACACTCCAAAATAGCGAATTTGATTGGGTAACTTTTGGTAGCAGCTTTAATGTGATGGATAGAAATGAAGCCTTGAAGGAAACACATCGTCTGTTAAAACTAGAGGGATATTTTTCTTGTATGTGGAATCATAGAGATTTAAATGATCCTATACAAAAAATAGCTGAAGATACTATTATGGAATTTGTACCAAATTACACAAGAGGAACCAGAAGAGAAGACCAAAGACCAATTATAGAAAGCCGCAAGGATCTTTTTGATAATATTGTCTATATTGAAGAAGATTTTTATTTTCATCAAAGTATCGAAAATTATATTAATGCGTGGAAAAGTGTTAAAAATCCTTATTGGGATTTGGAGACAGAAGAAGGAAATGAATTATTTAATAAAATTAGTGATAAAATTTCACAAAGACTTCCTAAAGAATTTAGTATAAAATATACCACTCGTTGTTGGAGTGCTAAAAAAATATAACAAGGAAAAAAATGGCGGAGTTAAATTTCAAAACCAAAGCACAAAATTTAAAAAATTTACAAACAAAATTAAAAAAAGCAAAAATTCTACCTTTGGTCTTGACTTCGCTTGAAGAATTAATATTAAATGAAAAGAAAATTTTAAGTGATATTCAAGCTTTAAAAGCCAATAAACTCATCATAAGAAGTTCTTCTTTAAGCGAAGATAGTATGAAAAACTCCAATGCGGGAGCTTTTCTTTCCTTGGCAAATATCGATGCGAATTCTAAAGATGAATTATTAAAAGCTTTATATAAAGTTGCTAATTCCATGCCATCAAAAAGTGATGAAATTTTAATCCAACCTATGCTTGAAAATATTACACTTTGTGGTGTTGGTTTTAGCGTCGATAAGGATAATTTTTCTCCTTATTTTTGCCTTCAATATGATGAAAATGGTTTAAATAATTCCATTACAGATGGAAGCAGTAAGAGTGCAAAAACTTACTATCACTATAGAGAGCATTTGGATTTTAAAGATATCAAACTCCAGAAGATTATAGAGCTTATAAAAGAATTAGAATCTTTATATGATTGTTGTTTTTTAGATGTTGAATTTGCATTTGCTTTTAAAGACAATAAAGAAGAGCTTTTTTGTTTACAGGTAAGACCTTTAGTGATGCAAGAAAAAGAAAATTTATTTAATGCTTTACCAAAAGAAGCTTTGCAAAGATTTTATAAGCGTTTTATTTCTTTGCAAAATTTGCGTCCTAGAGTGTTAGGAGAAAAAGCACTTTTTGGAGTAATGCCCGATTGGAATCCTGCCGAAATTATTGGTTTAAGACCAAAGCGTTTAGCTTTTAGTTTATATAAAGAAATCATTACAGATAATATATGGGCGTATCAAAGAGACAATTATGGCTACAGAGATTTAAGATCTCATCCTTTGATTCATTCTTTTTTGGGTATTCCTTATGTAGATGTAAGATTATCTTTTAATTCTTTCATACCTAAAAAATTAGATGAAAATATTGCACAAAAACTTGTCAATTTCTATTTGGATAAACTTAATAAAAACCATGAATTACATGATAAAATTGAATTTGATATCGTTTATTCTTGTTATGATTTTAACAGTTCTAAAAAATTACAAGAGCTTTTAAATCACGGTTTTAATGAAAATGAGCTTAAAAGATTAGAATTTTCATTACTAGAACTTACAAATAAGATTATTAATCCCCAATCGGGACTTTACTTAAAAGATATAAAGAAAGCTTACAGATTAAAAGAAAGATATGACGGTATTATTGATTCAAATTTTTCTTTAATCGATAAAATTTATTGGCTTATTGAAGAGTGTAAGCGTTATGGAACTTTGCCTTTTGCGGGAGTAGCTAGAGCTGCATTTGTGGCAATGCAACTTTTAAATTCTTTAGTTGAGATTAATTTTATAAGCAAAGAAGAAAAAAATGATTTTTTAAATTCACTCAATACAGTGAGTAAAAATTTAAGCAAGCAAACAAATAATCTTAACTCTTGTACCAAAAATCAATTTTTGATAGAATTTGGACACTTAAGAGCGGGGACTTATAATATCTTATCTCCAAGATATGACGAAAATTTTGAGCTTTATTTTGAAATAAATCAAAAAGATAATAATGTTTATTTAGAAGATAAAGCTTTTATTCTTCCAGAAGAAAAGATGAAAGCTTTAAATACTCTACTTAAAGAACATGGATTGGAAATTAGTGCTTGTGAATTTTTTGATTTTTTAAAACAGTCTATCGAAGGCAGGGAATTGCTCAAATTTGAATTTACTAGATTGCTTTCTAAAGCTATAGTCTATATTGAAGAATTAGGCAAATATTACAGTATCAAAAAAGAAGATTTGGCTCATCTTGATATCAAAAGTATTTTAAATCTTTATTCTAGTCTTTATTCTATAAATCCAAGAGAACAATTTTTAGAAGAGATTGCTCGAAATAAAAAAGAATATAAACTCACACAAGCTATAAAACTTCCTTCCTTACTTTGCAACGCTGATGAAATTTTTTCTTTTTATAATCATAGTATTATTCCAAATTTTATCACACAAAAAAGTATAACTGCATTTACAGCCAAAGAAAATGATAAAGATTTAGAAGGAAAAATTGTTTTAATCTATGCAGCAGATCCTGGATATGATTATTTATTTACAAAAAATATAGCGGGACTTATCACATGTTATGGGGGTGCTAATTCACATATGGCTATTCGTGCTTCAGAGCTTGGAATGCCTGCTGTTATAGGAGTTGGGGAAGAAAATTTTGAAAAATATTTAAAGGCTAAAAAAATAAATATTGAATGTGAAAGCGAGCAAATATTTTGTTTATAGGTATTACCCAAAGGCTTATTTGTAACGAAAGTTATTATGAAGAAAGAGAATGTTTGGCAAAAGATTGGGGAGAATTATTTAATAAAGATTTATTTAAAAATTTTATCCCCCTCCCGTTTAGTTATGAAATAGATTTTTCTCGCTATAAAGATCTTATAAAAGCTGTAATACTAAGTGGTGGAAATGATTTAAATTTTTTAAATCCTAATGCAATGTCTAAAAAAAGGGATTCTTATGAAATACAAGTCATAGAAACTTGTTTAAAAGAAAAAATTCCACTTTTAGGTATTTGTAGAGGCGCCCAAATAATAGCTCATTATTTTAATAGTTGTATAAGCCCCTATGAAAATCATGTAGGTAATCATGAAATATTTTTTTTAGAAGAAAAATTTATAAGTAATTCTTTTCACAATTTTGCAATTGCTAAACTAGGAGATGAACTTGAGCCCTTATGCTTTGCAAAAGATAAAACTATAGAAGCTTTTAAACATAAGTATGAAAATATTTTTGGTATAATGTGGCATATCGAAAGAGAAGATGGATTAAACAATGTTCAAATTTTAAAAGAATGGCTTGATTTGATTAAGGAAGAAAAATGAAAGCAATTATTTTAGCGGCAGGTTTTGGATCAAGACTAATGCCTTTAACAAAAAATCAACCAAAATGTATGGTTGAATATAAAAATAAAAAAATAATAGATTATGAAATTCAAGCCTTAAAAGAAAACAATATCGATGAAATATGTGTAGTAGGCGGATATTTATTTGATATTTTAAAGACTTATATAAATCAAAGTTATGATTTAGTAACATTTTATAAAAATGAAGACTATGATAAAACAAATATGGTGCAAACTTTGTTTTGCGCTAGAGATTTTTTACAAAAGTGTATCGAAGATAAGCAAGATTTAATTATCTCTTATGCTGATATAGTTTATTTTAAGAATAGCATAGAAAAATTAAAAGAGGCAAAAGAAGATTTTGCTGTTATTGTGGATAAAGATTGGAAAGAACTATGGGAAAAACGATTTGAAAATCCACTTGATGATGCTGAAACTTTAAAATTGAAAGATGGTTTTATTGTAGAGCTTGGCAAAAAAGCTAAAACTTATGATGAAATTCAAGGTCAATATACAGGCTTATTTAAGTTTTCTTATCTTTTTCTAAAGGAGGTTATAAAAACTTATGATAGCCTTGATAAGAATTTGACTTATGATGGAAAAGATTTTAAGAATATGTATATGACAAGTTTTTTGCAAATTTTAATTGACAAATACAAAAATGCAAAAGCTGTGGAAATCAGAGGTAATTGGTGTGAGATTGATTTTATGAGTGATTTGGAAATCAATCCTATAAAAAATCAATAGGATCTATATCTACGCTAACATTTTTAAAATTTAAAGCATATTCTTGTATCTTAATTAAGACTTTATAAAAATCACTACGAAGCAATATATAAAAACGATATTGTCCTTTTAGCATTTCTATACTACAAGCTCCATATCCTATGATTTCAACTTTTAAAGTGCCGCTGATCTGATCAACTAATTTCTGACATAAATTTTGAGCCTGCTTTTGCTCTTTATCTTCGATGACAATTCTCAAAAGGCGCTTAAAAGGAGGATAAAGATCTTTTCTGTTTTCTAATTCATCTTGTAAAAAGCTATCATAATCCTCTATATATCTTTCAAAGAAATTCCTATTTTTAGTTTGCAAAAGTACCCTTCCCTCACCTTTGCGCCCTGCTCTTCCTGCTACTTGCATAGCCAAAGCTAAAGTTTCTTCACTTGCCTTAAAATTAGGTCGAAATAGATACTCATCAAGCCCTAAAATAACACTCAAATCCACACTATGATAATCATGTCCTTTAGCAAGCATAGAAGTTCCTATAAGTATATCGATCTTATTTTCATTAAAATCTTTCAAAACAGCATTAAGCTTTCGAATGCTTGTAATCTCATCGCTGTCAAATTTGGCTATCCTTGCTAGAGGTAAAGCTTCTTGTAAAAGCTCTTGTAATTCTGCCGTGCCCATCTTCCTAGCCTCTAGCATTGCACCTTGACAGCTAGGACAATTTTGCTCTATTAAAGAAGTATAATTACAATAATGGCACTTTAAAACATTTCTTTTTTTATGCAAACTCATAGCAATAGAACAAAAAGGACATTTTATAGTTTGCCCACAATCTTTACATACAATTTGTCTAAAATTAGCCCTAGTAGGTAAGAAAATGATAGCTTGCTTTTGATTTTCCAAGCTTTTTTTCAACTCACCTAAAAGCATAGGAGTTATACCTAGTTCATTTTCATCATATAAAAAATGTTTTTTGCTTTCAAAAAAAGTACCCTTAAGCCTAAAACTCTTTTGCTTATAAAAACTCGTTAAAGAAGGAGTAGCTGAACCCAAAAGCACTTTGATATCAAATTTTGAACCTAAAAAAAGCGCTAAATCTCTAGCATTAATATAAGGTTGATTAGATGCTTTGTAAGAATTATCATGCTCTTCATCCACTATGATAAGTCCTAAATTTACAAAAGGCAAAAATAAAGCCGATCTTGCTCCTGCAACTAAAAGCGCTTCACCCTTGCAAAAACGCTCTAAATTTTCTTGCTTTTTTTTCTTTGAAATTTTAGAATGCCATAGAAAAAATTTATCTTTAAAATACACCTCTAAGCGCTTTTGCATCTGCGGGGTAAGAGAAATTTCTGGCATTAAAAGTAAAACCTGTTTTCCTTGTTCTAAATATTGTCTTATTAAACAAATATAAATTTCAGTTTTCCCACTACCTGTATCTGCAAAAAGCAAAGAAGTGAGATTGGCTTTTATAAAATTCAAAGCTTCTTCTTGCTTTTGGCTTAATTCAGGTTCATTTTCTATTTTAGTCGCACTACAAGTATAGGTTTGATAAGTAGAAAAAAGTCCTAACACAAAACCAAGTTTTGAAGCATAATAATACGAAATAAATTTCGCCAATTCAAACTGCATATGGCTTAATGAAAAAGGTGTGATTTCTTTAATTTCTTTTGTTTGAAATTCAGGCTTTTGGCATTCTTTTAATACTAAAGCTCTAAGATTTTTTTTATTTTTTAAATCAATAACAACCTCTCTTAAAGCTGGAATTTCTTCCTTGCTATGAAAGGTTAAATTTTGTAAATAAAGTCCAAAAACTGCTAATTCATAATATCTCATAACAATTCTTTACAATATTTTTCACCAAGACATTCTAAAATAGCAAAATTGGCATTATAAAAAAAATCAACCCATTCTTTTGCATTTAAAAAAAATCTATATCGGTTGGGTGCTATTTTCACCCAAGCATTAAAACTAGAATAAATAGGTGTATGAAGTAAAGAATAAGTACAGTTTTGGCTAGTCTGACAGTAAAATAACTTTTCTTTTTGAGTGTTAGTTTTTGCTTCATCAAGATTAGGAGAAAAAGCATTGATTTGTTTGAGTTCAGCTTGAGTACGCATAAGAGCTAAAGCCGAATTTAGCATTTCATAATCTATTTTTAATTTTAACAATTTTGCATCATTTTTATTTTGATTGGCAAAAGAGAAGCTTAAACTTGCTAATATCCCCAAAATCAATATCACAAAAACAAGCTCTAAAAGAGTAAAAGCCTTTTTCATTTTACAGGGAGTTCTTCATTGATCGCTTTTATAAGTTTTTTAAGTTCTCTTTCTAAGATATAATTCTCATAGCTTTTTTTTACAAAAGCATCGACGAAACGCTTTAATTCTATTTTTTTAGTACCACCAGAAATAAGAGCGATATCATCTTCTAAAAAATTTGCAAATTCTCCACTGCATTTAACAATGAAATCCTTTGCAGAAACATTGATGATAACTTGTTTTAAATTATCACTTGCCAAGTACAGCCTCTATTTTTTTGAAAATATCTTCACTTTCTATATTGCGAGATTTAAGCTCTTCTTCCAAACGCATGATTTGATTGCTCTTTGCTTCATTTTGTGCTTTAACACTTACAAGCTCATTTCTTAAATTTTCATTTGCTTCGCACACTTCATTATATTTTTCAATCAGCTCATTAACTTTATCTGACATTGTGTTAATAATTTTTTCATCAAACATAAATTTGCCTTCTGCTATAGAAATTTAAAATAAAAATATTTCTTGTAATTGTAGCAGAAAAAAATTTAAATTTAGGTTTTTTATAGTCAATTAATTTTTAATTAAAGCATTTTCTTTTAGAATTTTTCTAAAAAACTTTCAAAAAGTGGAAAAATGTTAGAACTTACAAGCGATTTTAAACCAAGTCCTGATCAAAAACAAGCAATACAAGGCATAGTAAAAAGCATAAAAAAAGGTAATAAATATCAAACCCTGCTTGGCGTAACAGGAAGTGGAAAGACTTTTACCATGGCAAATGTCATAAAAGAACTCAATATGCCAACTCTTATCATGAGCCACAATAAAAGCCTTTGCGCACAACTTTATAGTGAATTCAAAGGTTTTTTTTCTAACAATCATGTGGAATATTTTATTTCTTATTATGATTATTATCAACCTGAGGCTTATATACCACGCACCGATGTTTTTATAGAAAAAGACAGTTCTACAAATGAAGATCTAGAGCGCTTAAGACTTAGTGCAACCGCTTCGCTTTTAAGCTATGAAGATGTGGTTTGCATCGCTAGTGTTTCAGCTAATTATGGACTTGGAAATCCAAATGAATACATTGGAATGGTGTTAATCTTTGAACTAGGCATGCAAATTTCACAAAAAGAACTTTTGAAAAAACTTGTAGATATGGGCTACAAAAGAAATGATAATTTCTTTGATCGTGCAGATTTTCGCGTACAAGGTGATACTATAGATATTTATCCTGCTTATTATGAAGATGAAGTAGTAAGGCTTGAATTTTTCGGCGATGAACTGGATGCAATGTATCATTATAATGTTTTAGAAAACAAAAAAGGCAAAGATTTAAAACGCTTTATACTTTATCCTACAAGCCAATTTAGTGTAGGAGAAACTAGACTAAAGCAAGCCATTAAAGATATAAAAATAGAACTTAATGAGCGTTTGGCGCAATTTGAACATGAAAACAAGCTTGTAGAACATCAACGCCTTAAACAGCGTGTTGAATTTGATCTTGAAATGCTTACAAGCACAGGGATGTGCAAAGGGGTTGAAAACTATGCTAGACATTTAACAGGATTAAAAGAAGGAGATACGCCTTATACACTTTTTGATTATTTTGCTATAAAAAATAGAAAATTTCTTGTTATTGTGGATGAAAGCCATGTTTCTTTACCACAATTTCGCGGCATGTTTGCAGGAGATAGAAGCAGGAAGCAAACTTTAGTGGATTATGGTTTTCGTCTTCCATCAGCTCTTGACAACCGCCCTTTAATGTTTGATGAATTTATCCACAAAAATTGTCAGTTTCTTTTTGTTTCAGCCACTCCCGCCCCACTTGAACTTGAACTTAGCAAAGAAAATATCTTTCATCAAATCATGCGCCCAACGGGACTACTTGATCCTTTGATAGAACTTAAAGATAGCGATAATCAGGTTGAAATTTTATTTGATGAAGTCAAAAAAGTTATACAAAGAAACGAACGCGTTTTGGTTACTGTACTGACTAAAAAACTAGCTGAAGAGCTTACAAGATATTATTTAGAGCTTGGTATTAAAGTAAAATACATGCATTCAGATATCGATGCAATAGAGCGCAATGAAATCATAAGAGGCTTAAGAAGTGGTGCTTTTGATATGTTAATAGGTATAAATTTACTTAGAGAAGGACTTGATCTACCTGAGGTTTCGCTTATTGCTATCATGGATGCAGATAAGGAAGGTTTTTTAAGAAGCACTACAAGTTTAATCCAAACCATGGGAAGAGCTGCTAGAAATGTCAATGGTAAGGTTTTACTCTTTTGTAAAAAGATTACAAAATCTATGCAAGAAGCTATGGATACCACAAATGAGCGTCGTAAGCTTCAAGAAGCTTACAATCAAAAACATAACATCACTCCAACTTCAGTCAAGCGACACATCGAAGAAAGCTTAAAAAATGAAGAAGATTTAGGAGAAATTTATCGCAAAGGTAAAAAACTTGAAAAAATGCCTGCCAATGAAAGAGCTAAAATCGTAAAAGAGCTTCGTAAACAAATGCTTGAGGCTGCTAAAGCACTCGAATTTGAAAAAGCAGCAGCTTTAAGAGATGAAATCAATAAATTAAAAGATTTATAGTATTTGTATTTTGCAGGAAAAATCCTGCAAAATATTAAAGATATCCTGCTGCTAGAGCTAAGAAATATCCCGCAACACAAGAGCTGAACACACCTATAAGACCTGGTATGATAAAACTATGGTTGATAACAAATTTTCCTATATGAGTTGTACCTGATCTATCAAATTGGATAGTAGCTAAGTCGCTTGGATAAGTTGGTAAAATATAATATCCATAGCAAGCTGCCGCAAAAGCCACGATAACACCTGGTTCAACACCTATTCCTAAAGCTAAAGGAACAAAAGCTGCAATAGCTGCTGCTTGAGAGTTTACAAATTTTGAAATAAGTAAAAGCATGATTGCATAAGTCCAAGGATGTTCTACAACCACATCTCCAAGAGCTTGTTTCATCATAGGAGTATGAACAGCAAACATAGTATCAGCCATCCAAGAAATTCCAAAAACTGCAACAAGAGCTATCATACCTGATTTAAAAATCTCGTTTGAACCGATTTTTTTCGCATCTGTTTTAGTAAAGATAATAATCAAAGAACCCGCTAAAAGCATGAACATTTGAATCACTGAAACCATAGATAAAACATCCATTTTAGGATTACCTAAAGCATCTACTTGAGGAACACCATTTTTTATAACTTGTCCCCAATTTGGGCGTAAAGAATCAAATATACCCAATAAAGCCACTAAAGCAATAGCTCCTAAGAAAATCCACATTGCGATCCAGTTGCTTTTTGGAAGTTGAACACCTAAAAGTGTTTTAGAATCACCATAAACATATTTTTTAAATTCAGGATCTTTAAGTTTTTCTTGGAAAACTTCATCTTTATCCAAATCTTTTCCTCTAAACCAAGAAAAAATTCCTATACACAATACGCCAAATAATGTACTAGGTATAGTAATTTGAAGAAGATTAATATAACCATCAAAACCTGCTAGTTTATGATCTGCATTTAAAAGCAAAGCTGTTAAGCTTACAACTGCAACAGAAACAGGACTTGCAATAATACCCATTTGTGAAGATATAGAAGCTGCTGCCATAGGGCGTTCTGGACGAATTCCATTTTTAATCGCTATATCGTAAATAATAGGCATGATAGTATAAACCACATGTCCTGTTCCGCACAGTATAGTTAAAAAGCAAGTTACAAAAGGAGCTAAAATAGTCAAGAATTTAGGATTGCGTCTTAAAATTCTTTCAGCTATTTGAAGCATTACATCAAGACCGCCACTTGCTTGTAAAGTTGCACTTGCAACAACCACAGCTAAGATAGTAAGCATTACATCTATAGCAGGCTTTCCAGGCTTTATATGAAAAGCAAAAACAAGCATTAAAATACCTATACCTCCAAGTAAGCCAAGGGCTATACCACCTTTTTTCGCACCGTAAAAAAGACAAATTAAAACTATGACGATTTGTATCAAAAACTGAACACTCTCGTCTAGACTAGTTAAAAAGTCCATTTTAACTCCTTTTATGAGATTAATTTGAGAAACATTACAATTATAGCACAATTCCAAAAAAAAGCTACAAAATTAAAATAATATATTTATATTTGATTAAAACATTATTGATACAAATTCAGTATATTTTTATATTTTTATGATTTTAATTACGAAAAAAGTAGTGTTTGGAGTCTTATCCCTCAAGCTCGTATAACTTTTTTCTATCTGTTGAGCTTGGTATATTTAAATGTTGGCGATATTTAGTAATAGTGCGTCGTCCTATATCAACTTTAAATTCTTTCTTAATCAATTCTAAAATTTTGCTATCACTTAAAGGTTTTAAACGATTTTCATTTTTAACTAAATTTGCGACAAAGTCCTTAACGCCCACATTTGAAGTCTCACCCTCTTCATCAAGCGCAAAAGCAAAAAAATCACGCAAAGGAATAAGCCCCCTGTCACAACTTAAGTATTTATTTGCCACCGCTCTTGAAATAGTTGAGGCATTGCGCTCTAAATCAAGAGCTAAATCTTTAAAAGTCATAGGCTTAATATCCTTACCCATGAAAAAATCATATTGATATTCTACTATCATGAGTCCTATTTTATAAAGCGTTGCTTTTCTCATTGTTAAAGCATCAACTAAATTTTTTGCTTCTTTGATGTAATGATTTAAATATTCGTGAGTTAAACCATCAGTTTCAATGGAAATTTCAGGATAATAATCATCATTGATTTTTACCTTGATTTCATTATTTTCCCTATAAACAAAGATATCAGGTATAATAACGCGAGAATCTTCAAAATACTCCAAAAAAGGTGGTATGCTAAAACGCTTAAAAATCGCTAATGCTTCCTTATATAAAGACTCTTTAGTATAATTTTGTATATTTTCAAAATCTTGAATAAGCATTTTGCAAAAATCATAAAGCTCTGCATCAAGTTCTATATTTTCTAATGCAAATAAAAATGCTTCTTTATAATCTTTTGCTCCCACTCCCACAGGATCAAGAAATTTAAATCTTGCTCTTATGCGCTCTATTTCATTTATATCATAATCTTTTAAAATTTCTTCATCGTATTCAAAATATCCCTCATGATTTAAGCATTCTATGATTTTACCTGCAAGCTCTTGAGATTTGCTTGTAGGAAAAAGAGGAGGTATAATCTGCTCGCTCAAAAGCTCGTATACGCTTTTTGTAGCAAGACCTTTATTGTCTACAAATGCTGAATTTACATTGCGTTTATAAAAAGAATCAAAATAATTCTTATTATGCTCTTGAGTTTGAATGGGTTCTTGAACACTTAAAAAAGGGTTTTCCTCAGCAAATTTATCCAAATTTTCTTTTAGATCTTCTATATTTGCTTGCAATATAGGCAACCATGAGCGCAAAGTTTGAGAAATCTTGGTTTTAGGAGCTTGGGTAGTCTTTTGCCTTAACATCAATCAAGGAGTTTAAACTCCGCTCCTAAATAGTATTTTTTAACATCTTTGTTATTTGCTATTTCTTCAGCATTTCCACTTGCAAGCAAAGAGCCTGATTTTATCACATAAGCTCTATCACAAATTGCCAAAGTTTCACGAACATTATGGTCGGTAATTAAAATTCCAATATCAAGCTTTTTAAGCTCATTGATAAGACTTTGAATTTCAGCCACTGCAATAGGATCTACTCCAGCAAAAGGCTCATCAAGAAGTAAGAATTTAGGCTCACACATCAAAGATCTTGCAATTTCACATCGCCTTCTTTCCCCACCACTTAAGCTTAAACCTTTTCTTAAACGGATAGGTTCTATGCTTAAAAGTTCGAGCATTTGCTCCACTTTTTCGTGTAAAATTTTCTTATCTTTATAAAAAATTTGAGCAGCTAAAAGCAAATTATCCTCAACGCTTAAATCCTTAAAAATACTGCTTTCTTGAGGCAAGTAGCCTATACCCAATCTTGCTCGTTTATTTAAAGGCTCTTTAGTAATATCCAAGCCATCCAAAAGTACTTTTCCGCTACTTGGGGCTATAAGTCCACATATCATATAAAATGTAGTTGTTTTTCCGGCTCCATTAGGCCCTAAGAGCCCTACAACTTCACCGCTATTTAGTTCTAAGGATATACCTTGGATAATCTTTGTTTTTTTAATGATTTTTTCCAAATTTATAATTTCTAGTTTACTCATGAATTACATACTTTCTTTTATTATCTTCTAGGCTGATTTTTATTTCCAAGGTAGGAATTCCAAGTTTTAGCAAAGCTTTTTTTAAATTTTCATCTCCCCATTCAACCAAATGCAAACCCTCTTCAAAAAAATTCTCAAACAAACCGTTTTTTAAAAGCCCTTCTAAACCCTCTTGGTATATATCATAATGATAAACACATATATCTTGATTTTCATATTTTTGCATGATGGAAAAGGTAGGAGAATCTACTTTTTCATCTAAATTTAAAAAGCTAACCCAAGCTTGCACTAGGCTTGTTTTACCACTGGCTAATTCTCCTTGCAATAAAACAACACCTTGTTTTGGCAGAGTTTGAAGCATTGTGTTTAGTTCATTCTTGGCTAAAACAAATTCTTTCATAATTTTATCACATACTCACTTTGTGCATTTTTTGGAATATTTTTAGTAGTAGGCAGAGCTAAAACCTTATATTTTTGCGTATAATCAGTAAAATGCAAACTGATTATATCACCTATTTTAACCTCTTTGCTCGCCTTTACTATCACTCCGTTAATCCCCACTACACCACTTCTACACATATCTTCAGAAATAGCTCTTCTTTTGGTAATATTAACCGCATTTAAAAATTTATCTACTCTCATGGAGTGGAATTTTACCAAAAAAAATAAATTTTTAAAACCCATTTTATCCAAACTAGCTTTTCTTCACCGATTTAAAAACTTTTCTTTAATGAAATTTGGATACAATGTAACAATATAAATCAATATTAACAAAGGATACTCTATGAAAAATGAAGTAAAAAAAGTCGTTTTAGCATATTCTGGCGGACTTGATACAAGCATTATTTTAAAATGGCTTCAAGATGAATACAAATGCGAAGTAGTAACTTTTACAGCAGATATTGGGCAGGGCGAAGAGCTTGAACCTGCTAGAAAAAAAGCTCTTTCATTGGGGATTAAAGAAGAAAATGTTTTTATTAAAGATTTAAGAGAAGAATTTGTTAAAGATTATGTATTTCCTATGTTTAGAGCCAATACTATTTACGAAGGTGAATACCTACTTGGAACTAGTATAGCAAGACCTTTGATTGCAAAAACCCAAGCACAAATTGCCCTACAAACAGGCGCTGATGCGGTAAGTCATGGGGCTACAGGCAAAGGAAATGATCAAGTGCGTTTTGAATTAGGCTATCTAGCTTTTAATCCTGATTTAAAAATCATCGCTCCTTGGCGTGAATGGGATTTAAACAGCCGTGAAAAACTCTTAGCTTATGCGCAAAAACATGGTATTGATATTTCTAAGAAAAAAGGAAAATCCCCTTATTCTATGGATGCAAATTTACTTCATATTTCTTATGAGGGGCTTGTTTTAGAAGATCCTGCACACGCACCTGAAGAAGATATGTGGAGATGGAGTAAAAGCCCAAAAGAAGCACCTAATGAAAGTGAGATTATAGAGCTTGATTTTCAAAAGGGTGATTTAGTTGCGATTAATGGAGTATATTTAAGTCCTGCTGAGCTTTTAAGTAAGCTTAACGAGCTTGGTTCAAAACACGGCATAGGACGCCTTGATATAGTAGAAAATCGCTATGTGGGAATGAAAAGTCGCGGTTGCTACGAAACACCAGGAGGAACTATACTCTTAAAAGCACACCGTGCGATTGAAAGTATTACACTAGATAGAGAAGCTGCGCATTTAAAAGATGAACTTATGCCAAAATATGCGAGTTTGATTTATAATGGTTATTGGTTCTCACCTGAAAGAATGATGCTTCAAGCTCTAATCGATGAATCTCAAAAACATGCCAATGGTAGAGTAAAACTTGAACTTTACAAGGGCAATGTAATGGTTATAGGCCGAGAAAGTGCTAATGATAGCTTATTTAATGCAGCTTATTGCACCTTTGAAGAAGATGAAGTATACAATCAAAAAGACGCAGCAGGTTTTATCAAACTGAATGCTTTGCGTTTTATTATTGCGGGAAAAAACGGAAGAAAATTTTAAACAAGGATTAAAAAATGAAAGTATTATTAATCAAAGATGTTAAAGCTCTTGGAAAAGCAGGTGAAATCAAAGAAGTAAAAGATGGCTATGGTCAAAATTTTCTCATTGCTAAAGGCTTTGCTAAGGCAGCAACAAATGAAGTTTTAAGAAAATACGAAAGCGACAAGAAAAAAGAAGCAGAAAATTTACGCTTCGAGCTTGCAAGCTTGGAAAAGCTAAAAGAAGAGCTTAGTAAAGTTACACTTGAAATTTCAAAGCCTGTGGGGGCTAATGGAAGTTTATTTGGCGGAGTAACCAAAGATGAAATCGCCCATGCTTTAAAAGAGCAAACCCATATAGAAATCGATAAAAAAAGCTTGGAGTGTGATACCCTAAAAAGCCTTGGTACTCATGAAGTCAGCGTTAAATTAGGTCATGCTATCCATGCAAAATTTAATATAAACATAAAGGCTGAATAATGTTTCATGCAACAACTATTTTAGCTTACAAAGGCAAAAACAAATCCGTAATCGGCGGAGATGGCCAAGTAAGCTTTGGCAACACTGTTTTAAAAGGCAATGCAGTAAAAATAAGAAAACTAAACAACGGCAAAGTTTTAGCAGGTTTTGCAGGATCAACAGCTGATGCTTTTAATCTTTTTGATATGTTTGAAAATCTACTTCAAAGCTCTAAGGGTGATCTTTTAAAAGCAGCAATTGATTTTTCTAAAGAATGGCGAAAGGATAAATATCTAAGAAAACTCGAAGCTATGATGCTAGTACTTGATAGAAATCATATTTTCTTACTTTCAGGCACAGGCGATGTAGTCGAGCCTGAAGATGGACAAATCGCTGCCATAGGAAGTGGTGGAAATTACGCGCTTTCAGCAGCTAGAGCTTTGGCAAAACATGCAAATTTGGACGAAGAAGAACTAGTTAAATCAAGTCTTCAAATCGCGGGTGAAATTTGCATTTATACCAATACCAATATAAAAACTTATGTAATTGAGGATGAAAAATGAATTTAACTCCTAAAGAAATTGTTAAATTTTTAGATGATTATGTCATAGGACAAAAAAAAGCTAAAAAAATTATAGCAATAGCCCTAAGAAACCGCTATCGTAGAATGCAACTCAGCCCTGAACTCCAAGATGATATAGTGCCAAAGAATATCCTTATGATAGGATCAACAGGTGTGGGCAAAACTGAAATTGCAAGGCGTTTGGCTAAGATGATGGGCTTTCCTTTTATCAAAATCGAAGCGAGTAAATACACAGAGGTAGGCTTTGTAGGTCGTGATGTAGAAAGCATGGTAAGAGATCTTGCAAATGCAGCTTTAAATTTAGTAAAAAATGAACAAAGAGAAAAAAATAAAGATAAAATCGATGAATTTATAGAAAATAAAATTTTAGAAAAACTTCTTCCTCCTTTACCTAAAGGCATCAGCGATGAAAAGCAAGAAGAGTATAAAAATAGCCTTGAAAAAATGAGAACAAAACTTAGAAATGGGGATTTAGATGAAAGCGTGATAGAAATAGAAATTTCACAAAGCATGTTTGATACCAATCCTAATTTACCACCTGAAATGGGAGCAATGCAAGATATAGTTAAAGTTATAGGCGTTGGTAGTAAAAAAGTCAAAAAAGAAATGAAAATTAAAGATGCTAAAAATGCTCTTAAAAATGAAGCTGGAGAGAAAATTTTAGATCAAGAAAGTATCAAAAGTGAAGCTTTAAAAAGAGCAGAAAATGAAGGAATTATTTTTATAGATGAGATTGATAAAATTGCAGTTTCAAGCGGAAATTCAAATCGTCAAGATCCAAGCAAAGAGGGTGTGCAAAGAGATTTACTTCCTATAGTTGAAGGCTCAAGTGTGCAAACAAAAATCGGCACTTTAAAAACTGATCATATCCTTTTTATAGCAGCAGGAGCTTTCCATCTTAGCAAACCAAGCGATTTAATCCCTGAACTTCAAGGTCGCTTCCCTTTAAGAGTGGAGCTAGATAGTCTTGATGATAAAGCACTTTATGAAATTTTAACACGCCCTAAAAATTCACTTTTAAAACAATACGAACAACTTTTAAAAACTGAAAATTTAGAACTTGAATTTGATGACGAAGCGATCAAAGAGATTGCAAAAATTGCCTCTAAGGCCAATGAAGAAATGCAAGATATAGGCGCTAGACGCTTGCATACGGTTATAGAAAAATTGCTTGAAGATCTAAGTTTTGAAGCAGATGAATATGCGGGTAAAAAATTCGTAGTTGATAAAAAAATGGTAGAAGAAAAACTCGGAGATATTATAGAAAATAAAGATCTTGCAAGGTATATTTTGTGAAAAGTGGCTTTGTTAGCATTATAGGGCGTACCAATGCAGGGAAAAGTACTCTTATTAATTCCTTACTAGAAGAAAAAATCGCCCTAGTTTCGCACAAACAAAACGCCACAAGGCGTAAAATCAAAGCCATAGTCATGAACGGTGAAGATCAGATCATCTTTATAGATACACCTGGTCTTCATGAAAGCAAAGCAACGCTTAATCAATTTCTTATCCAAAGCGCTATAAAATCTATGGGTGATTGTGATGTCATCTTGTTTGTTGCTAGTATTTTTGACAGTGTAAAAGATTATGAAAATTTCCTAAGCTTAAATCCTAAAGTTCCTCATATCATCGTTCTCAACAAAGTAGATCTAGCTGACAATGGCGCACTTTTAAAAAAACTCAACGAATATGCAAAATTCAGTGAGCATTTTAAGGCTATCTTGCCTTATTCTTTCAAGAAAAAGAGTTATCAAAAACCGCTACTAAACGAGCTATGTAAGCTCTTGCCTGAACATGAGCATTTTTACGATAGCGAATTTTTAACTCCTAGTTCTCAAAAGGATATTTTTAGAGATTTCATACTTGAAAGTGTTTATGAAAATTTAAGCGAAGAATTGCCTTATTCTTGCGAAATTATGATAAAAAACACCAAAGAAACACCCAATCTTTTTATCATCGATGCACAAATCATCACCGATACAAATTCTCATAAAGCTATGCTTATAGGAAAAGATGGAACGACACTTAAAAGAATAGGCAAAGATGCAAGATTTAAGATCTCAAAACTCATTCAAAATAAAGTACTTTTAAAGCTTTTTGTCGTTGTAAAGAAAAATTGGCAAAAAGATGAAGTTTTTCTTAAAAAAATCCTAAATTATGAAGAATAAAGCTCATTTCATAAGTTTTGAAAATCTTATCTATAAACAAAAAAATGGCAATTTTGAAGAAGACAACCTTTTTAAAGAACTAACAAAAGAGTGTGATCTTCAAAATCCTTTTGAATATCAATTGGCTTTTTTAAAGCGAGATCAAATCTATCATTGCTTTTTAACTTGGGCTGCAAAACTACCTAAAACCAAATTTTGCTTCCCCGAACCTCTCATCTTTCAAAGCTTATTTTTAGAAAATAAAATAAAAGAAGAGAATTTTTGCATCTTAGAAATAAGCTCAAAAAAAGTATTTTTGTGTTTTTACGAGCAAGGCAAATTTAAAACCTTTAAAACACTCAATTTCTATGATAATGTAGAAGAATTTATAAATCAAAGTCGTATTTTAGAACTTTTACAACATTATGAAAGTAAAATGCTACTAAGCGTAAAAGCTCATGAAATTATCGATCTTATAAGCACGAAGGCAAAACTTCCTTTGAAAATAATTCAAGAAGATAAAATCGCACTTTCAAATCACAGTATTCATCACCTTGATAAAAATGCCAATTTCATCAAGTATTATCAAAAACATCTTCCTTGGTATTTCAAATTTATCTTTTTATTTGCTCTAAGTTTTATAATTAATATTGGAATTTTATCATTAATTGATTTTACGCAGTATCGAAGTGCTAAAAAAGCACACTTGCAAAATGAAATTTCACAAAATAAAATCTATGAAATTCAAGAAAATCAAAATCAAAAACTTAAGGCCAATATAGAAAAACTTCAACTAGAAATTCAAGCCCAAGATCTTTTATTAGAAAAATACTCTGAGCAATTGTCTAAAATTACGCAAAATTTTAAAGCTGATAAAAATACAAATTCGATTTTAACAAAGACTATCGCATGGTTAAATGAATATTCTTTAAGAATTACTGATCTTATGATAGATAAAACCTTTATCACTATAAAATTTAGCAATAAAGAGGATTTTAATAAAGCTCTTCAATTTACAAGTACTCAATTTAACCTCATCTCGCAAGATAAATCCTTGCATGAAATCACCTTAAGAGCATTACAATGAATCAAATTGAACAATTTTTAGAAAATCTAAGCCCTAGAGAAAAAATTTTAATCTATCTTGCAAGCATACTCTTAGCAGTATTACTATCCTTTCATTTTTACCATTTTTACTTAAAAAGCTTTTTTAATTATGAGTTTTTTATCCAAAACGATGAAGTAAATAAAATCGCCATGATAAACCAAGATTTAAACCGACAAATAAAACAACTTGAAGAAGAGCTTATTACTATCCAAGATAAAATAAAAAGCTATGAAAATCATCTTAGTACCTTCAATAAAGACTATGAAACATATATTAAAAATTTACAAAATCTAGTCCTTAAAAACAATCTTCATATCTCTAATATATCAAGATTACAATCAGAAGAAAATTCTTATCATAAAATTTCAGTCGATATTTTGGGTGATTTCAATCCAATACTTTCTTTTATACAAGATATTGAAAATTCAAATTTACACTATAAAATTCAAAAATTTGAAATTGATAATACATCAAGCTTGAATCTTCACTTAAAACTAGTGCTTTCTTTTATTGCCCTAGCAGAAAATAAAAACTAAAACAAATACTATAGCTTTTTATCTATAAAAGCTATAATTTTATTTTGATAAAAAGATTTATAAAATAGCATAAATTAAAAGGAAAAAAATGAATATTCATAAAACAAGAGTTGAAAAAATCAGACAATTTATGACAAAAGAAAAACTTGACGCTTATTTGATCTTAAGTGCTGATCCACATTTAAATGAGTATTTGCCTAGTTTTTATCAAAGCAGAGCGTTTGTGAGCGGTTTTAAAGGCTCTGCTGGAAGCTTGATCATCACTCTTCAAGATACTTTTTTGTGGACAGATGGAAGATACTGGATTCAAGCACAAAAGGAATTAGAAGGTAGTGGCATACTTTTACAAAAACAAGATGCAAATAATACCTTTTTAAAATGGCTAAAAGAAAATTTAAATGAGAAGCAAAATTTAGGTATAGATTTTTCAGTTTTATCCTTATCTTTGCAAAAAGAAATACAAAAAAACTGTAAAGCCGAGCTAAAAAATATCGATTTAATTAGCCCTATTTGGGAAAATCGTCCTGCACTACCCAAAAATAAAGTTTATGAACACGAATTAGAATATTGCTCCTATTCTAGAAAAGAAAAACTATCATTAGTGCGTGAAAAAATGGCTGAACTACAAGCACAAAATCATCTTATTTCCAGTCTTGATGATATAGCTTGGATTACCAATTTAAGAGGAAGTGATGTAAACTACAATCCTGTATTTTTAAGTCATTTGCTGATCTTGAAAGAAAAAGCTTTGCTTTTTATAGATAGGAAAAAAATTGATTTTGAACTTGAAAAAAAATTAAATCTCGATGGAATTTGGCTTAAGGATTATAATGAAATTCAAAATGAACTTACAAAACTCCAAAACACAAATTTACTCATTGAGCCTTTAAAAACGACTGCTTTACTCATTGAAATTTTAGATAAAAGCGTTGAAATTTTAGAAGAAATTAATCCTAGCACCCATTTAAAAGCTATCAAAACAGATAAAGAAATCGCTCACATACAAAATGCTATGATAGAAGATGGGGTAGCTTTATGCAAATTCTTTGCTTGGCTTGAAGAAAATATCGAAAATAATACACAAATCAGTGAACTTGACATCGATACTAAAGTTACCGAATTTAGATCTCAAAGTCCTTATTATATAAGCAATAGTTTTGCCACTATAGCAGGATTTAACGCCAATGCAGCCTTGCCACATTATAAAGCTGAAAAAGAAAGCTTTTCTTATATTCAAAAAAATGGCTTATTGCTTATAGATTCGGGTGGGCAATATAAAAACGGCACCACGGACATTACTAGAGTTGTAGCTATAGGCGAATTAAACAAAGAACAAATTCATGATTATACCCTAGTTTTAAAAGCACATATAGCCATATCAAGTACTATTTTTCCAAAAGATATTGCCATGCCTTTACTTGATGCTATCACAAGGGCTCCTTTATGGCAAGAACAACTTGATTATGCACACGGAACCGGTCATGGAGTGGGTTATTTTTTAAATGTCCATGAAGGCCCACAAACTCTTTCTTATTTTAGCCCTGTGCTCGAAAAAACAAAGGCTAAAGAAGGTATGCTAACTTCTATAGAACCTGGAATTTATAAGACGGGAAAATGGGGCATTAGGCTTGAAAATTTAGTTGTTAATACAAAAATAGAAAATCCCAAAAACAAAGATTTTGGTGAATTTTTATATTTTAAACCCTTAACACTTTGTCCTTTTGAAATAAATTGTATCGATAAAACCCTACTAAACACCAAGGAAAAATCGTGGATTAATGCTTATCATAAAGAAGTTTATGAAAAACTCTCTCCTAAGCTTCGTGACAATCCAAAGGCTTTAAAATGGCTAAAAGAAAGAACTGAGGCGATTTAACTAAAAATTAAAATCTTAGAAAAATTAATATTGTATAAATTTAATTTTTCTAGTTCTTTTTTAAGCTATTAGTTTTACTTTCTGGCTTAAAATATCCAAGATCTATCATTTTTTGATAAATCTTTGCTGTAGCAACACCTGAAGTTATAGTTCTTCCGCTGTGTTCTACTAAAACAGTAACCACATAACGCGGTTTAGAATAAGGCGCATAAGAAGTCACCCAAGCATGCGATCTCGTATAATACTTAAGCTGCTTTTCATCAACTCTATTTTTATCAGCTTGAGAAAAACCTACCACCTGTGCAGTTCCTGTTTTAGCAGCAACCTTTACTTCTAAATTATGCAAATAATGATAAGAAGTACCGCCTTGCTCATTGGCAACCGCATACATTGCATCTCTTATATAAGGAAGTTGACTTTTTTCAAAAAGGGTAAAAATTTCATTATTTTCTTGCATTTGATTTTCTGCAATACTATTATTATTTTCTATACTTTTTAGGAAATGAGGGATAACTTCAGCGCCTTTTGCGATTTGAGCTGTATATCTAGCAATCTGCATAGGTGTTGCCAAGAAATTTCCTTGCCCTATAGATGTATTTAAAGTATCACCTCGAAACCAAGCTTGCTTATATCTTTGCATTTTCCATTCTCTACTTGGCAAGATCCCTACAAATTCATTAGGCAAATCCACACCGGTTTTAGCTCCAAAACCTATGCGTGATAAAGTGCTACTTATTTGATCAATGCCCACTTGTAAACTTCCATCATAAAAATAAACATCACAACTTGATTTTATCGCGTGTTTCAAATCTACAGCCCCATGTCCTGCCCTATTCCAACAACGAAAAAATCTTCCTCCAAGCTCTATGCTCCCATTACAAAAAAACTGGGTTGAAGGATTGATACTTTTTGAATTTAAAAAAGATAGACCAACGCCCATTTTTACAACAGAACCTGGGGGATAGTATCCATTAATAAGTTTGTTTGTAAAAGGATGATCAAGATTGTTAGAAAGCTCATCCCATTCTTTGTAAGAAATTCCAGTTACAAAAGGATTTAAATCGTATTCAGGAAAACTTCCTGCTGCTAAAATAGAACCATCGTTAACATCCATAATGATCGCAGCACCTGCATTACCCTCAAAAAGTTGCGTTAAAAAGCTTTGGAGCTCTATATCTATGGTAAGCTCTATATCATTAGAAAGTGCTGAAGTATAGGAAAGTCGCTCTACTTCTTGATTTAAAGCATTAACCTTATAAATCTTAGTCCCTTTTTCTCCTTGTAAAACATCATTATAATACCGCTCTACTCCGCTCTTTCCTGTAAAATTAGTAAGTTTAGAAATTTCATTTTCTTTTATATCTTGCAAATCTGCTTTGCCTACATAACCTATAATATGAGAAGCTAACTTTCCAAAAGGATATTTTCTTTGCACAGTAGGATCTATGCGTATGTTTTGATTTAAATTGAGTTCTGAATAATGCTTCATCATTTCTTGAGAAGGTATAAAATCTATAATTTTAATAAAGTCTTGATTATAATAAGAATCATTTTTCTTATAAAGTTCAGCAAGCTTAGTAGTGTTTAAATCAGGAAAAAATTCTTGAAGCTGATTTAATTCTTTTTCTAATATACCTCTATTTGCTCTTTTCAAAGTCAAATAAGGCTTAATAGAAATACTAAAACCCAAATCATTAATCGCCAAAGGAGTGCCATTGCGATCTGAAATTTGACCACGAGTAGGAGCTATAAATTCAGTTTTTACAGCATTTTGCTTGGCAAGTTCTTCATAATACACATTTGATTTTATACTTAGATAATACACACGGCTTAATAAAAATATAAAAAACAGCAATATAAAGCCAACAACCAAACGCATCCTCATTAAAATTTACTCCTAAACAACACATAAGCAAACAAACACTCAAATGCAATCGATATCATATAGCCAAAACTTGGCATTATAAACTCTTGATCAGCTGCATAAGAAAAAATAATATCCAAAATAAAAATAAAAATATAAGCGCAAAGTACGAGTATAACAGGGATAACTTTTCCTATTTTAAAATTTGTCTTAATCCAATCTGCGCAAGTATAATAAAAAATAGCAAAGGCAAACCAAGAGGAAAATAGAAAAAAATCATAAGTTATATCTGTAAAAAATAAAAAGAACAAAGAAAAATACCAACGAAAATCAAGTTTGCTAAATGTCTTTTGTCTTTCCTCTAAAAGAAAATACATATAACAAAAAAATACACCATAAAGCAAAGGCATATAAAGAAAAACAGAACCTAGAATTTGATATAAAATACATAAAAAACCTAAAAAAACATAACTTCCATTAAGTTTTATCCTGTAAGTACTGATATTTTTTCGCATTTTACAAACCTAAAGTTTGTTTGATAATCTCATATTCTAAATCATCAAGTCCCATTTTATTTAAATTAGATATCAAAATGGCATCTTTAAAATTATTTTTGAGCTTGGCTTTTTCACTTTGATTAAGCTTATCGCATTTTGTAAAAACCTTTAACACCCTTTGATCAGGTCTTAAAAAGCTTTTTAAATACTCGTCCAAATTTAAATCAATATCCAAATTCGTATGTCTTGAATCAATCAAATGCACAAAGAGCTTAATCGAACTTCTTAATTTTAAAAATTCATCTAAATTTTTATTCCATATTTCTTTTAGATTTTTTGAAACTTTCGCATAACCAAAACCAGGTAAATCAATAAAATGAATACTGAATTTATCCTCATCTTTCTTACATAAAACCTCAAAAAAATTAATCAGTTGTGTTTTTCCAGGAGTAGCGGAGCTCTTAGCGAGTTTTTTTTGCTTACATAAGGAATTAATTAAAGAACTTTTTCCCACATTTGATCTTCCTAAAAATGCAACCTCGCTAAAATGAGATGCAAAATTTTTATCAAATTTATCTAAAGAGGTGATAAATTTAGCGCTTATTATCATTTTTGCTCTAAATCAAATATAAATCTCGCAGGCTTTTTGTCCTTGCTTTCAACACGATAAACATTATTTCGTTTATCCACTATTATCTTATCACCATAAAGCTTTTGATTGCTTTGAAGTTCATTAATATAAGCGTTTCCGTTGATTTCATAAATATCTTTAGCTACATTATAAATAAATTTATCTCCGCTTCCCTTATAGGTTTTTCCTTTTAAAACAATTTTAAATTTAGCATTTTGCATAGCTTCATAACGCGTAGGCTTGCGGTTTTTATCTGTATATATAATCACTTTTTCAGCAGTTAAAATATCATCGCCTCTTATGATCTCAACATTACCGCTGAGTACACTTTCACCCTTATTCTCATCTGAATAAAAATTTAAAGCCTTAACTTCGATCTGGCTAGCTAAAGACATACTCACACTTATTAAAAATAAAATTATCTTTCTAACCATGCATTTACTCCCTGAACTTGTAAAATTTTCTTTTCTACATCGTAGTTTAAAGTATTTCCGTTAACAATATTTCCACCCATTAAAGCTTTAAATCCTGTATCGGTGGTTAAAATTTTATTCTTAGGCTCGTATTCGACTTTATCGGCAAGAATTTTAGTATCGTTGGAGCCTATATAGGTTACATTGCCCTCAAACAAAACCCTATCCATTTCCTTGCCTTTAAGTTCTAATTTATTGGCGCTTAAATTAAAATCTAAATTTAAATTGACAAAATTATCAAACTCATCTTTGTCTGTATAGCGCGTCCAAGTTTGAGCTTTGTAATATGATTTTACATTACTTGTATTAAGCTCATAAGCGTTTAAATTTGAAGCTTCAATATTTTTAAAATTTAAAGCATAGGATTTAATATTTAAAGAATATGGATCTTGCAAGCTTAAAATTGTAAAAGTAATCGTAAAAAGCGCGATCAAAATTCCAAATATTCTTATAGCCAAAGCTTATCCCACTCTTCTTGCATATCGTTTTTCTTTATAATACATTCTATCATTTGAGCTACGGCTGCTTTACCGCCCTTTTTATCAAGTGTGATATCGACTTTTAAATCCTTGTGTGCATCCTTAGGCTTAAAACTAAGACCTACATGTTCGAGTAAATTTTTATCGTTAAAATAATCCCCTATAGCCGCACATTGAGAAAAATCCAAATTTAATTCTTCTAAAATTTTTTTAGCACAAGTCAATTTATCTTTAACACCCTGATGCACAATCTCTATTTTTAAATCTTTAGCACGAACACTCACGCAAGGACAGTTTCTTCCAGTAATAATAGCAATTTTTTTACCCAACTTAATCCAAGCTTCAATAGCTGCGCCATCTTTAACATCAAATTCTTTAATCACATTTCCACTAGAAGTATAGATGATCTTACCATCCGTAAGACAGCCATCTACATCTAAAAATATCAATTCTATCATTTTTACTCACGCACAACAAAAGCACCAGCAAATGCACCACTTGCTGCAAAATCCCTTGCTTCTTCTTCACTTCTAAATCCTGTCAAGAAAACGCGACTCAAGCCATCAACTGAACTTTTGCGTATAGTTGAAGAATAAGTTCTATAGGTTTTATATCTAGATGCTATAGTTTGAGCTCCCAATGGATTTTTAAACGCTCCAATTTGCACCATGAAATTTCCACCCTCATAAATCTGACCATTATTTGCAATTCCGCCACTGTTTCCATAATTTATATTAGAATGAACAACATTATTGCCTGAATTAGCCGAACCAAAACCTATAACCTCAAGTCTTACAGGTGCTGTTCCTGAAGCGATCATATCGATTTGACTCGCAGCACCCTTGGACAAATCAATAATTCTATTGTTCACAAAAGGACCTCTATCATTCACACGCACGGTAACTTGGCGGTTATTGTTTAGATTGGTTACTTTTAAAATAGTATTCATAGGTAAAGTTTTATGAGCTGCGGTTAAGCCATTTTGATTGTAAGTTTCACCATTTGAAGTTTTTTTACCATGAAAACCTGGCCCATACCAACTTGCTATACCATCTGCGGTTTCACCCACCGATACAACGGTTGGATAATAAGTCTTACCATTTATGGTATAAGGCTTCATGGTGCCTTTAGTTCCAGAGCCTGAAGGACTACTATGAAAATCATTACTTGGATAATAGATTTGCGCCGAGCCTCCGCTAGAAAAAAGCCCTCCAAAACACCCGCTAGAAAAAGTTGCAACTAAACTAGCGGCTAACAACTTTGGTAAAGTTTTCCTTAGATTTTGTTTTATAGCTTGCATTTTTATTCTCCTTGATAGGTATGATTAATTTTTGATTGATGCTTAAATGGTTTTTAGCAATTTTATTAAATTCTCGAATTTGCTCTACGCTAGTATTATATTTTTTAGCGATTTTATATAAAGAATCACCTGATTTTACTATATAAATTTTAGTCATAGGTATAGTTGTATCCACTTTTGCAAGTTTTTCAACCTTGAAATTTTTATCAAAAAAAGCTACTTTATTTAAAGGAATATACATATAATATCCCTTTCCTGGAGGGGTAAATCCGTGTTTAAAATGTGGATTGTATTTTTTAAAAGTTGCTAAATCCATATTTAAATTTTTAGCCAAATCCCTTAGTGCTACAGAAGAAGGGGTATCAACTTTTACAAAATCATTATTTAAAGCATAATTCACCAAAGATCCATCTTTTTCAAGTAAAAAATCCCTATCATTAGCCAAGAAAGCTAAAGTCAAAATTTTGCGTATGAAATTTCTAGTTTCTAAAGAAAGATATTTTTTATTAGGATCGATCAAGACTCTTAAATCATCGCTTCCTGCTTGTTTTATCGCTTGACGCAATTTTCCATTGCCGCAATTATAAGCCAAAAGCGCTAAGTACCATTTCCCAAATTCTTCTCTTAAAGTTTTTAGATAATTTATCGCAGCATATGTGGATTTTACAGGGTCGCGTCTTTCATCAACATAAGCATCAATTCTAAGTCCTAAATTTCTTGCCGTAGGTTGCATAAATTGCCACACGCCTACAGCTTTAGCATTGGAAACACTATGTGCTTTTAGTCCTGATTCTACCATTGCTAGATACAAAATTTCTTCAGGAACTTCTTGCTGTGCTAGAATTTTTCTTATCATAGGAGTAACTTTTGAGAAATTTTGTATACCATCAATCAAAGTCGGAGCATGTTTTGATTTTAAATCTTGTTGAGTTTGTATAAAAACCAAATCACTTATAAAACTTGGTTCAATATCTAAATTTCTTAAAACATTCGTTTGTCTTTCATAAAATTCAGGAGTGAGAGTTTGTGCAAAAAGAAAGTTATAAAATAAAATAAAACATAATATAATTTTTTTCATATACAACCTTTAAAAAATAATCTATGAGAATTTTCCAAACAGATTTCTAAAAGTTCTTGCCTTGATAAATTAAGAATTTCACTCATTTTATCAGCTACTAATTGAGTCAATAAAGGCTCATTCCTTTTACCGCGATAAGGCTCTGGGGTAAGATAAGGCGCATCAGTTTCTATTAACAACTTATCCTTGGGGATTTGCGGTAAGATATTTACCAAATTTTTCGCATTCTTAAATGTCAAAACACCACCGATTCCAAAATAAAATCCTTCATTGCTAAGACGCAATAAATGCTCACTTGCATTAAAACAATGCAAAACCCCTCCAACAAGATCTTTAGAGTGCTCATGCAAAATTTCATAAGTATCATTGTTTGCTTCGCGAGAATGGATGATAACAGGTTTTTTAAATTCTTTAGCTAGCTCAAGCTGAGTTACAAAAAGTCTTTTTTGCTCTTCTTTTTCTTTTTCTCTCTCTTCTAAATCTTCACTTTTAAAACGAAAATAATCAAGCCCACACTCACCCACAGCCACGCATTTTTCATCTTGTAAATATGCTCTTAAAATTTTTTCATCAAAGCCTTCTAGCTCATAAGGATGTACACCTGCGGCAAAAAATACATTTTTATATTTGTTAGCAAGCTCTGCTGCATAAGGTAAATCTTCAATATCTGCACCTGGTATGATGATTTTTTCTATACCATTGTCAAATGAATGTCTTAAAAGTTCATCTAAATCTTCTTTAAATACCTCGCTGTCCAAATGACAATGAGTATCGATGATTTTCAAACCATCTTTAAATTCAAGATTTAAGAACATACTTCTACTCTATCTTTACCATTAGCCTTAGCTTGAGAAAGTGCTTCTGAAGCCTTATTGATTAAGGTTTCAAACTGATCTCCACTCTTAGCAAAAACCACCCCTATAGAAGCTGTAAAAAAGACTTCATCTAAGTTGACTAAAATTCCAGCTTTTTTTATATTTACTCGAATACGAGAAAGAATTTTAATCGCTCTTTCTTGAGAAACATTTTTTAATACTATACAAATTTTTTCAGCACTATATCTACCCACGATATCGCGCCCTTTAACTTCATTGCTTGCTTCATCGGCGCAAATTTTAACGATTTTATCGCCTACTTCATAGCCGTATTCTTCATTTAAATTTCTTAAATTATCAATATCTAAAAATGCAAAAGCAAACTCTTCTTCTTTGCCTGAAATTTCATTTAAATAATCTTCGACACAATTCAATAAAGCATTAGAATTTTTTACTCCTGAAATAGGATCAAGATTATTGTAAATACTTAAAAATTGCATATTAGCCATATAATTAAGACATCTATCTAGGCGACAATTAAAGCTTTCTTTGTTTAAAGGTTTTATCAAATACTCATTGGCTCCATTTATAAGCAAGCTAGACTCTAAAGCATCATCCTTATCACCTAAGATAATTACACCCAAGTCATGATCACCAAAGCGAGTTCTCACCTCGCTTAAAAGCTCGCTTCCGCTGATAACAGGCATATTTGCATCCGCGATAATAAGCTTTACATCATTATTGTCATTTAAATAACTCATTGCCTCTTCGCCGTGAGCAGCAGCTAAAACATTAAATTTTCTTTGTGTGAGAATCTTTTTTATTTCATTACGCTCAGGAAGTTTGCTTAGAGCTAGGATAACTTTAGTCTTAGCATAGCGTTCAAGTTTAACAATAGAATCTATAATCTGATCTATACAAGTATCACTTTCTTTAAAGATATAATCTAAAATATCTTTATCCATAAATTTATCTTTTGTGGCCTTATCGTTGCTTGCAGTCAATACAATAACAGGCCAATTTTTCGTCAAAACATAATCCACCACTTCTCCATTAGGCGCATCAGGCAAACACAAATCCGCAAAAGTTAAAAAATATTCATCATCAGGTAATGCTTTGGTTTCAGCAAGGCTAAAAACAATATCAACTTCACAATTTAAAGTGGTTTGTATCTTTTTAGCCAAAAGCTTTCCAAGCATTTTGTTATCATCAATCAATAAAATTTTTTTATTCATAATCTATAAAATACCTTTTTTATTTAAATATAATCTTTAATAATAAAATTAAAAAAATTTCAATTCTATCACAAACAAATAAAAATTCCGCTTAAGCTTTAAATAAAGTTTTGGCAAATTCCAAAGCCTCGTCTGTGATAGTTTCACCACTTATCATTCTTGCTAATTCTTTAATTCTCTCTTCATTCTTAAGTTTTTTAACTGTGCTATAAGAAGCATTTTTTTCAACCAAAAAATGATTATGAGCTTTTGAAGAAAGCTGCGGTAAGTGAGATATAGCAAAAATTTGATAAAAAGCAGAAAGCTCATTTAAAACATTGGCTATACTCATCGCTTCTTTACCGCTTAAATTAGCATCGATTTCATCTAAAAATATTATTCCTGTGCCTGAATTTAAAATTTTGCACTCAGTAGCGATAAAAGCAAGTCTTAAACGATTAAGCTCACCTGAACTTAAATTTTTTAAATTTGCAGCATTGATACTGAGCTTGATTTCATCTTTTCCTAAAGAGGTAATTTTTGAAATATTTACTAATTCTAAGTTCACATTTTTCATATAAAGATTTTTTAAATAATCATTTAAAAATTCCTCTAAAGTTTTTAAATTTTGCATGCGAGCTTGAGTTAACAACTGGGTGCTTTGATTTATTTTCTTTTCAATTTTTTCTAGTTTTTTTTCGAGCTCTTTTTTTTCAAAGCTTAAGTTATCATAGTGAGCAAGTTCATTTTTTTTGTTTTCTAGCACTTCTAAAGCATTTTCTATACTTTCATAACGCTTGATCAAAGAGGATAAATCTTCGATTCTATTGAGTACTTCTTCTATATCAAAATCCAAATCTTCGATTTTTTCATTTTCGGCTATGATACGAAGTTCATTTAAACATTCGCTAAAAAAACTCGCATCTTTTTCACTGAGATTTAAAGCATCGATGACTACTTTTTCTAATTCAAAAATAGCACTTGCCTTTTCCCAAGCCGCTTCTATTTTGTCTTTTTTTGATAATTTTTTTTTAAGATTTAAAAGCTCTTCGTATTCTCCGATTTTAGGATTGATTTTAGAAATTCTTTCAATCTGTGTGCTTGCTAATTCTTTAAGCTCTTCAATCCTTTTTTCCTCTTCTAAAATTGTAGTCAATTCTTCTGAAATTTGAAGCCATTGTTTATAATCGTCTTTAAAATGAGATAAAAAATCTTCAAATTCAGGATTTTTTGCACATTCTAAAGCATCCAAAAGATTTAAAAATTTCTCATTACTGAATTCATTGATTTCTTTAGCACTTAGGTATTTAATAAATTTTTTACTTAGATGAATCAAACTTTTTTTGGAAATACTTTGATTATTGATAAAATATTTCGTATTTTTATCCTTTAAAAGTTTAAAAATATTTTCATCTTCGCTTTCTATGCCGTATTCTTCCAAGTCTATCCTATCATCAAGTGCAATCTCAACAAGCTTTGCCTCACTCTCGCTTAATGCAAAAGCAGACAATATCCCCTTAAAAAGTACAGACTTTCCCGCTCCACTTAAACCCGTAAAGACTGTAAGTCCTTGAGAAATTTCAAGCTCGACTTCTTTAAAGCCAAGATTTTCTTTCATCAAAACTCTATTTATCATCAATTTCCCCAGTTTAATTTTTCTTTTAATATTTGAAAATAATCTCGATTTTTAGGATGTATAAGTGCCACACTTCTATCACTAAGTCCTACTTTAACACTTTTAAAATCATTCATTTTATAATTTTCTTGTCCATCTATGCTAAAAATACAATCTTTTGCACCTATTTCAAGTTCAAAACCTTTAGGCAATACTATAGGACGTTGAGTTAAAGAATGTGAACAAACAGGCGTAAGAATAAAAGCTTGTGCTAAGGTATAAACTATAGGCCCATTTGCGCTTAAATTGTATGCTGTAGAACCTGCTGGAGTAGCTACTATGAGTCCATCTCCAAAATATTCATTAAATTTTTTAGCTTTGCGAAATACCTCTATATGCGCCATAGAAGCTTTTCTATCCTTGCTGATCACTACATCATTAAAAGCAAATTTTTGCGTGATTTGACCATCGTTAGCTTCTAAAATAATACTCAATAAAAAAGGATTTTCTACCCTAAATTCTCCCCTAAAAAAAGCTTCAAAAAAAACTTCAGCTTCATCTACCTTAAAATCCGTTAAAAATCCTAAATGACCTGCATGAATTCCTAAAACTGCTTTATTGTGCTCGCAAGCTTTTCGGCATAAAGAAATCAAAGTTCCATCACCCCCTAAGGAAATCACAAAATCCGAAAGCTCAAACAATTTATCAAGGTCGTATTTGGGTAAGTTTACAGTTTTAGAACTTTCTTTATAGAGCAAAAGTTCTACACCTTTTTTTTCTAAAATTTCTTTTAGGGTTAAAATTTCCCTATCCAAATTTGAATTTGGACGCGCCGCAATCCCAATTTTTTTAATATTTTTATAATCTATTTTATTTTGCATAAAAAATTATAACAAATCTTAGCTAAGCAAAAGAATAAAAATATTATAATTTTAACTTATCTATATTAAAAAAATTAATTTTCAAGGAAAAATTTTGCGAAGTCATTACAACACAGACTTAAATTCTACCCACATAGGCGAAGTGGTTAAGCTTTGCGGTTGGGTTAATAGCTACCGAGATCATGGCGGCGTAATTTTTATTGATTTAAGAGATCGCAGCGGTATCATCCAGCTTGTATGCGATCCAAATGATAGCAAAGAAGCTCATGAGATAGCTTCTCGCACAAGAAATGAATTTGTTTTAATAGCTGAAGGAAAAATTCGTCCCCGAGGAGAAGGACTTACAAATCCTAAATTAAAAACCGGTGAAATTGAAGTAGTAGTAAGCAAGCTCATTATCGAAAATGAAAGTGCTGTTCCTCCTTTTGGTATAGGTGATGAAAGCGTGAATGAAGAATTGCGTCTTAAATATCGCTTTTTAGACTTAAGAAATCCTAAGCTTTACGAAAATTTTGCACTACGCTCTAAAGCTTGTATAGCTGCTAGAAATTCTTTGGCAAATATGGGATTTTTAGAAGTTGAAACCCCTATCCTAACCAAAGCTACTCCAGAAGGAGCAAGGGATTATCTTGTGCCATCACGCGTACATCAAGGAGAATTTTATGCTCTTCCTCAAAGTCCACAACTTTTCAAGCAACTTTTAATGTGTAGTGGCTTTGATCGTTATTTTCAAATCGCTAAATGTTTTAGAGATGAAGATTTAAGAGCAGATCGTCAGCCTGAATTTACACAAATTGATGTTGAAATGAGTTTTTGCGAGCAAAAAGATGTGATTGCCACAGCTGAAACCTTTTTAAAAGATATTTTCAAAGCTTGCGGTAAAGAAATCCAAATTCCTTTTAGACAAATGCCTTATAAAGAAGCTATGGAAAACTATGGAAGCGATAAGCCTGATTTGCGTTTTGATTTGAAACTGATCGATGTTATAGATATCTTTGCAAAGTCAAATAATGAAATTTTTGCAAATATTGCCAAAGACAGCAAGAAAAATCGTGTTAAAGCTTTACGCGTTCCAAAGGGTGATACTATCTTTTCAAAAAGACAAATGCAAAGATTTGAAGAATTTGTACGCAAATTTGGAGCTCAAGGCTTAGCCTTTATACAAGTTAAAGAAGATGGTCTTAAAGGCCCTCTTTGCAAATTTTTCAATGAAGAGGATTTAAACGAGCTTACCAAGCGTTGTGAACTTGAAGTAGGCGATGTAGTGTTTTTTGGTGCAGGAGTTAAGAAAACTGTGCTTGATTATATGGGAAGATTTAGAATTTTCCTAGCTGGAGAACTTAATTTAATCAACCCTGATGCTTTAGAATTCTTATGGGTGGTTGATTTTCCTATGTTTGAACAAAATGATGATGGAAGCTATTCTGCAATGCACCATCCTTTCACTATGCCAAAAAATATCGATGAGAACGATTTAGAAGAAATCTCATCAATTGCTTATGATGTTGTACTCAATGGCGTTGAACTGGGTGGCGGTAGTATAAGAATTCATAAAAATGATATCCAACAAAAAGTCTTTAAATTGCTCAATATCGATGAAGAACAACAAAAAGAAAAATTTGGATTTTTACTCGATGCTCTTAGTTTTGGAGCTCCACCACACGGAGGTATTGCTATAGGTCTTGATAGACTTATCATGCTAGTAACAGGGGCAAATAGTATAAGAGAAGTTATAGCATTCCCAAAAACTCAAAGAGCGCAATGTTTGATGACAGATGCTCCTTCAGCTGCTAGCAATGAAGCCATGAGAGAATTAGGAATCAAATTAAGGGAGAATGTAAAATGAAAGAATTGTTTTTAATTATAGGTGCACCAGGAAGTGGAAAAACTACAGATGCTAGCTTAATCGCGAAGGCTGATGCAGATGTTACTCATTATTCTACAGGAGATCTTTTAAGAGCTGAAGTAGCAAGCGGAAGCGAACTTGGCAAAACTATAGACGGGTTTATTTCTAAAGGTAATTTAGTCCCATTAGATGTAGTGGTAAATACCATAGTTTCAGCTTTAAAAACTGCTCCTACAAAAACTGTTATTATTGATGGCTATCCAAGAAGTGTAGAGCAAATGGTAGAATTTGATAAAGTTTTAAGTGAGCAAAATGAAGTTTGCTTAAAAGGCGTAATCGAAGTAAGAGTTAGTGAAGAAGTAGCTAAAGATCGTGTTTTAGGAAGAAACCGTGGTGCAGATGATAACGAAGAAGTATTCTACAATAGAATGAAAGTATATACTGAACCACTAGAAGAAATCATTTCTTTTTACCAAAAGAAAAAACTTCATTTCATCATCGATGGAGAACGCACTATCGAACCTATCGTTGCTGACATGAAAGAACTGATTAAAAAAATTCAAAGTATATAAGGATAAAAAAATGGACTTAAGCAAAATCAAAATCGGAGATATTCCAAACAAAATCAATGCTGTAATTGAAATTCCATACGGCTCAAGCATTAAATACGAAATCGATAAAGATAGCGGTGCGATCATGGTAGATCGCGTTATGGCTAGTGCGATGTTTTATCCAGCAAATTATGGTTTTATCGCAAACACACTAGCTGATGATGGCGATCCTGTGGATATCTTAGTCTTAAACGAATACCCTATACAAGCAGGCGCAGTTATTCCATGTCGCTTAATCGGTGTTTTAATCATGGAAGATGAAAGCGGAATGGATGAAAAACTTCTTGCTGTGCCTAATTCTAAAATCGATGCAAGATATGACAATATCAAAACCTATACTGATTTACCACAAGCAACTCTAAATAAAATCAAAAATTTCTTTGAAACTTATAAAATCTTAGAGCCTAACAAATGGGTAAAAGTGCAAGATTTCAAAGATGAAAAAGCTGCTATTGAAATTTTAGAAAAAGCGATTAAAAACTACAAATAAATTCTTTATTTAGCCTTTTATAGGCTAAATCCTTAAGGAAATTCTTTATGAAAAATATCATTTTGGGTGGTGGATGTTTTTGGTGCGTAGAAGCTGCTTTTGAAAATTGCGAAGGCATTGTGCATACTGAAGTAGGCTACACGGGCGGAAAGAATAATCCTAGCTATGAAAGTGTTTGCAATGGCGATGGCAATATAGAAGTAGTTAAAATTGTTTATAATGAAGCCAAAATTTCCTTAGAACAAATCTTAAGCTTATTTTTTAAAATTCATGATCCAACTAGCTTTGACAAGCAGGGAGCTGATATAGGAATTCAATATCGTTCGGCGGTTTTCTATGAAAACCAAAATGATAAAAACGCTATAGAAGATTTTATAAAAAAAGAAAAAGTCAATTTCCAACTTCCTATTATCACACAAATTTACAAACTTCAAAAATATTACAAAGCAGAAGATTATCATCAACATTATTTTATACAAAATCCTAACCAAAGCTATTGTCGTTTTGTTATAGCACCTAAGCTAGAAAAAATCAAAAATTACGAGTGAAATTATCTTTTTAAGTTTTAAAAATTTTATTTTTTATTCACAGGCTTTTCACGATGTGATTTTCTTCTCAAATCACCTAAAAATAGGACTTTAAGTTTTAATTTCTCTAAAAAAATATTTATTGTTTTTTAAGTTTTTTTGTGAATTTGTTTGAGGATGTGAATAATTTCAATATATAATCAATTTTTCCTTAATTTAGCGATAAAAAATCCATCATATTCTTCACAAGGCAAAATGCGTTTACATTTAGAAATCGCTTCAAATTCACTACTTTGTCCATTTTTTGCCAAAGCATTTTCTAAATTTATATCCAAAAGTTCTATATCAAAATCACTTCTTAAAGCATTTTCTATCACTTCTTCATTTTCCTCTTTGGTAAAAGTGCAAGTACTATAAACAAGCTCTCCGCCTACTTTCAAAGCCTTGAGTGCAGAATGTAAAAGTTTTTTTTGAAGTTTGGCTATATTTTTAATCTCTTTGGAGCTTTTTTCCAACTCTAAACCCATTTTTGCTAAAGTAGAACAAGGCGCATCAAGTAAAATTTTATCAAATTTTAAAGGACATAAATTTCCTATATTTTTACCATCTTTCATAAAAACTCGAGCTTTTACTCCATAATTTTTCAAATTCTTTTGCAAGGTAAAAAACCTATCTTTACTTGCTTCATTGCAAGCTAGATAGCCTTCATTTTGCATAAAATTAGCAAGATTGATACTTTTTCCACCAGGTGCTGCACACATATCTAAAACGCTTTGCCCTGCTTTTACATCCAAATTTAAAGCGCACAAATAAGACGCATAATTTTGTATATAAAATTTAAATTCATTAAAAGCTTGCATAGAACTCAAAACACTTTTATCACAAGCCTTAAAAAGATAGCAGTACTCGTTAAGCTTTTCATACTCTAAATTCAAATCTTGAAATTCTCTTTCAAGTGTTAAATTATCGCATTTTAAGCGATTTATAAAACAGCATATTTTCTTAGGCAATTTAAAAGAATTTTTAAGATTTTCAAGTTCTTTATCATTATAAATACTGGCTAGATTATATTCCAAAATAATCCTTTATCATAATTAAAGCTGCTAAAGAATCTAGTTTGGCATCTTTTTTGCGTGTATTAGCCACACCGTACCCTAAAGCTTCTTTGCTTGTTCCGCTTTCATCTACAAAGCGAATTTCTTTATCGAATTCAAGCAAAGATACAAAATGCTTAATGCGTCTTGTCATTTCTTCTTCGCTTGATCCTCCTTTGGGAATACCTACGATTAACAAAGAAATATCATGAATTTGGAGTAAATTTTTAACCTCATTTGCAGCTTGATTGCGATTTTTTCTGATTATACCCTCTAAAGGAATGGCGATTTTATCTATACAAAGCGCCACGCCTATACGCTTTAAACCCACATCTAAAGCCAAAGCTTTCATATCAAAACCCTTATAAAAAGACCTTCTATAGAAATTTTTCCTTCAAGCTCGTACTCATAGACTTTTTCTCCATAAATTTGAGTTGCCTCATCCACGCTTACACCCTGTCTACAAAAGTCCAAAAATTCATCCTTTTCTTCTTCTACAATACCAAAACAACTTGCAAATTCTTTAAAATCTAAAAGTAAATTTGCACTTCTTTCTTGCAAAAGTAAATTTGTCCCATCGCTTTCATTCTTGCGTTGGGGTAAAACATATAAAGGTTTATTAAGCTCCAAAGCAAGTCTTGCGCTTTGCATGGAGCCACTTTGCAAATCCGCTTGTGCAACAACAACGGCTTCACTCAAAGCTACAATCAGTCTATTTCTAAGTAAAAAATCATAAGGTTTAGGCTTATAGCGGAATTCGTTTTCGCTTAAAGCCAAAGCATTTTCATAAATTTGTTTTATGATTTTTTCGTTACTTCGAGGATAAATTTCATCAAGACCGTTAGCAAAAACCCCTATGGTGCTTGGCATAGCCGCCATACTTGCACTGATATCAACGCCCAAAGCACCTCCACTTACGACACTTATCTTTGAATTCTTAAGTAAATTTGAAAGTTCAAAAACACAATTTTTAGTATAAGTACTCATACGCCTAGAGCCTATGATGGCTATCTTTCTTTGTTCTAAGAGTTTTAAATTTCCTTTATAATAAAGCTTTTTAGGAGGATTTTTCAACTCTTTAAAAAGCTCTAGATAAGCACTTGGAAGTTCATTTTGCATAAATCTCACTTAAATATACTAATTCAACACTTTCAAGCAAATCTTTACTTTGTTCTAAGGCTTTAAAGGTATTTTTTCTAGGATGTCCTATGGCTATCGCAAAACCTTTTTTCTTGGCAAGTTTTACTGCATCCATAAGTTGTTTTTTAATATAAGCAACATCGTCTTGATTGTCTAAAAACACATCCCTTTGTATATAAATTTGCCCCAAGGCTTTGGCTACCTTAGGTGCTTTAGAACTTGCTATGGTTTTAGAATCCACAAAAATCAATCCTTCTTTTTCAAAAGCTTTATAAAGCTTCTTCATTGCTTCTTCATTGCTTGTAAATAAACTTCCTGTATGATTGTTGATAAATTTTAAATCTTTAAAATCTTTTTTAATTTGTTTTATTTTTTTAAAAATACGCTCTTGGGTATCATTTGGATTTAAAGTATCAAGCTCAGGTTTAGCATAATTAATCGCCGCCAAAGGCAAATGCACCATATAAAAATCAAATTTTAAAGCAAGTTTTGGGGTATCGATATGATTTTTATCAGATGGAAAAAAAGAGGGATTTACTTTGAGATTTAAAGCTTGTAAAGCCTTGACTTGACTTATATTTGCCATATCATCTATGATGATAGCAAGACGAGCTTGTTTGATTTTGCTTGAATTGGTATCTTTTATAAGATTTTCTTCCTTGCTTAGATTTTGTTCTGCCACAAGGCTTAAATTTTCATCCATTTTGCTTAAATTTTCTTCTACGCTAGTGCTTAAATTTAAATCTTTTATTGTCTGTTCTAAAATGCTTAGATTATTTTCTTGTAAATGTTTAAATTCTGATTTTTCATCTTTATAAGGAATTTCTTTAAAAATATCTGAATGATTTTCGTTGCTTGTAATTTCTTGTTTAGGCTCTAATGTTGCATTTTTACTAGAATTTTGAGTAAAGCTGATTGCTTTTTGAGAATCTTGATATTGAATCAAAATTCCCAAAAATAAAATCACGCATATTAAAAAAAGTATAGCGATAATCAAATAACGCTTGATTTGAATCAGTTTTTTTGACAATTTTAGTTCTTATCTTTATCTACTAACTTCTTAGCACTGATCCAAGGCATCATAGCGCGCAAATTACGACCTGTTTGCTCGATTAAAGAATTATCCATATTTTTGCGTTCTGCATGCATTCTTGCAAAACCTGCGCGGCGTTCTAAGATAAAGTCTTTAGCAAAGATTCCATCTTGTATATCTTTTAAAACACCTTTCATTGCTTTTTTAGTTTCTTCGGTGATGATTTTTGGTCCTGTGATATAATCACCGTATTCTGCAGTATTTGAGATAGAATAACGCATATCTGCAATTCCGCCTTGATAAATCAAATCTACGATAAGTTTCATCTCGTGTAAACACTCAAAATAAGCCATTTCAGGCTCATATCCTGCCTCAACCAAAGTTTCAAATCCCGCTTGGATTAAAGCGCTAAGCCCACCACAAAGTACAGCTTGCTCACCAAAAAGGTCTGTTTCTGTTTCAGCTTTAAAGGTTGTTTCTATGATACCTGTACGACCCCCACCGATAGCACTTGCATAACTTAAAGCTAAATTTTTAGCATTTTTGCTTTCGTCTTGATGAATTGCTATCAAACAAGGAGTTCCACCGCCTATGGCAAATTCATTTCTTACCGTATGCCCAGGTGCTTTTGGAGCTATCATGATTACATCCACTCCTTTAGGAGCTACGATTTGACCATAATGGATATTAAAACCGTGTGCGAAAGCTATAGCCTTACCTTCACTTAAATTTGGTTTTATTTCTGCATTGAAAATATCTGCTTGAATTTCATCTGGAGCTAAAATCATAATCACATCTGCTACTTTTGAAGCCTCACTTACGCTCATCACTTCAAAACCCGCGCTTTTTGCTTTAGAAAAGCTTGCTCCATTTTCACGAAGCCCGATGACAACATTAACCCCATTGTCTCTTAAATTCATAGCGTGAGCATGTCCTTGAGAACCAAAGCCTATAATTGCCACTTTTTTTGATTTAATTAAACTTAAATCACAGTCTTTGTCATAATAAACTGTAACAGCCATTATTTTACTCCTTTATAAATTCAAATTAAAAGAGCTTATTATATCAATAAAGTTTTAAATTTCATATTGTTTTTATAAACTTTATGCAAGAATTCTCAAGAAAATTTACATAAAGTAAAACAGTGAAAGAATTTTTAAATAATCTTAATTACGGTATAAATGCTCACGAAGTAAATAATGAATTTAAACAAATTCTAAGAGAACTTCTGGCAAATAACATCATCAAAGAACACAAAAATAGATATTATCTTAATAACGGCTATGTTTTTGGAACCCTTGATATTTCGAGCAAGGGCACAGGATTTTTACAATGTTTTGATGAGAGTTTTAAAAAAGATTTGCTTATAGAAAATAAAAATTTAAAAGGAGCAAATTACAAAGATATCGTTGCTGCTAAATTACTTCCCTTAAAGAAAAAACGCCCTAGTGCTAAAGTGGTTTTGGTTTTAAAAAGAGCCAATGAAACCTCACTTGTCATCACCAAAAGATACGGCGAAGCAGTTCTTGGGATGAATATTAAAACAGGATTAAGCACTGCCCTAAAAGCCTCGCAAAAATCCCTAAAAGCACTACCCTTAGGGACAATTTTAAAAATAGAAAATCAAGATAACAACATCATAGAAGTTTTAGGGCATATCGATGATGAAAGTATAGATGAAAAAATTTCTCTTGCACTTTTTAACAAAAACAGTGAATTTAGCGATGCTTGTATCAAAGAAGCTTTAGCCAATGGAGATAGCGTTGATGCAAGCATGTATGAAAATCGCTTAGATCTAAGAGCTTTGCCTTTTTGCACTATAGATCCTGTGCATGCAAAAGATTTTGATGATGCAATTTATTTTGATACAGAAAAACGCGAACTCTATGTCGCAATCGCCGATGTAAGCGAGTATGTTTATGCTTATAGCGCTATCGATAAAGAGGCTAGAAGTCGTGGATTTTCTATATATTTTCCACATATTGCCATACCTATGTTGCCTCGCCCTTTGAGTGAAAACATCTGTTCTTTAAAGCCTCATTTAGATCGCTTGGCGTATTGTTTTAAAATCACACTTGATTTAGACTGCAAAGTCGTAAAAGAAGAACTTTTTGAAACTATCATCAACTCAAAACGCCGTTTTAATTATGATGAAGTGGATGAAATTCTGATTCAAAAGCCAGACTTAAAAGAACTTTCTTGGCTTTATAAGCTTTTTGAAATCACAAAAACTTTACGCAAAAATCGCCTTAAAAACGCCTTTGAATTCCGCACCGAAGAACTAAGGATGAATTTGGATGAAAATTTAAGTCTTCAAAGTACGATTTTTGAAAAAGACACACCTTCGCATAATTTAATCGAAGATTGTATGCTTTTAGCCAACAAAGCCGCCGCAAAACTCATCGATGTAGGTGTTTTTAGAAATCACTCCAGTGCGGATATGAAAAAGATAGATAGACTTTTAAATGAGCTTTTAGAGCTTGGAATCGATGTAAAACTAAAACCTAACCTGCCTGAACTTATACGCGATATACAAGCTTTAGCTGACGAGCTTGGCTTAAGAGCAGAAGTGGATAAACTCATCATTAAAGCTCAAAAAAAGGCGGAGTATTCTAGCGAAAACGGGGGGCATTTTGGCTTAGGTTTTGATAAATACTCACATTTTACAAGTCCTATACGCAGGTATTCTGATCTTATCTTGCATAGACTTTTAAAAGCTAAACAAAAAAAAGATGAAAAACTTTTTAATTACCTACTTTTAAATATACAAAGCACTTGCGAAAACCTTAGCGTGCTTGAAAGAGAGGCTGATAAAGTCGCTTATGATTTTATGGATAGGAAATTTGCAAGATGGGCAGCTAAAAATATAGGTAAAAAATTTAAAGCCCTAGTAGTGCAAAATGATGGAATTTGCATAGCAAAACTTGATGATGAGATCAAAGGAGCTGATATCATACTTTATGATACGCGGGTAAATTTACTAGAAAGCGTAGAAGTGCAAATTTTAGAAGCTGACATCATCATGGCAAAAATTTATGCAAAAATCACCCAAAGACTTAGAAAGGAAAGTAATGTATAGAAAAGAACTTCAAAATTTACTTTCCAAAAATCAAATTGATAATTTTTTCTTTCTTTATGGAGCTGATAATTTTCAAAGTGAGCTTTATGCTGATTTTATCAAAGAAAAATACCAAGCGGATGAAATTTTAAAATTATTTTTTGAAGAATACAGCTTTACTCGTGCAAGTGATTTTCTAAGCGGAGGTTCGCTTTTTAGTGAAAAAAAACTTTTAGAAATCAAAACTTCTAAAAAAATTCCTACAAAAGAACTTAAAGTTTTAGTTGAGCTTTGCAAAAACAATAAGGACAATTTCTTGCTTTTAGAACTTTACGATGAAAGCTCTAAGCAAAGCGATATAGAAAAAATCTTTTCTCCTAATTTTGTGCGTTTTTTCAAAGCCAATAACGCAAGAGAAGGGATAGAGCTTTTAAGCATAAAAGCAAAACAACTCCATATAGAAATCACTCAAAATGCTTTATTTACCCTTTTTACAAGCTTTGATGAGAATTTGTATCTTGCTGCTAGCGAGCTTAATAAATTCAGCGGCTTAAGAGTAGACGAAAAAATCATAGAGCAGTATTGTTATAGTTTAAACATAGGAAGTTTTGAAAGCTTCTTTGAAAAAATTTTAAAAAGAGCTGATTTTAAAAATGAGCTTGAGAAGATTTTAGACAATTTTAATGAAATCGCACTGATCAACTCTTTAAATTCTGCCTTTTACCGCCTTTTTAAGATCGCTCTTTATGCTAAAATTTATGGGAAGGTGGATTTTAAAGAACTCTTAGGCTATACTCCCCCGCCTCAAGTAGCACAAAATTTAAACGAACAAGCTTTCAGTCTAAAAATCAAACACTATAAAGAAATTTTCAACCTTTTACTTAAAAGTGAATATGAGCTTAAAACCAATTCCAAACTCGCTAAAAAAGAATTTCTAATCGCCACTTTGCTAAAGCTTGCAAGGATTATAAAGAGCTAAGAAAGAATAATATCTTTTATTAGAAACTAAAAAACATTGCTATAATATTAAGATGTAAAAAAATAAAAGGAGTAAAAATGGATTTTGAAAACCAATTAAATGCCATTGTTGAAACAATAGCTGAACGCAAAGCTCTTGTCAATACAGAAGAAGCGACAAAAATGACTTTTATAATGCCTTTTTTAAAAACACTAGGTTATGATGTTTTTAATCCTAGTGTTGTAGTACCCGAATATACTGCAGATATAGGAACTAAAAAAGGTGAAAAAGTTGATTATGCAATTTTTAAAGATTCGAAACCTTTTATTTTGATTGAAGCAAAAAATCATACCGAAAATTTAGATAATCATAATAATCAACTTGTTAGATATTTCAACACTAATCCAAGTATTAAATTTGCTATTCTTACCAATGGTATCGAATATAGATTTTTTACAGATATTGAACAACAAAATCTTATGGATAAAACTCCTTTTTTAGTGGTCAATCTTGAAAAACTTAAACCTAGAGATATTAAAGACTTAAAGCGTTTTATTTGTGCTGATTTAAATTTGGATGAAATTCTCAGTATTGCTATGGAAAAAAAATATTATCGAAGCATACAAGATATCTTCAAAAGCGAAATAGAAAATCCAAGTGACGAATTCACAAGTTTTTTCGCCAAACAAATGACAGAAAAAAGAATGACCAATGCTGTCTTAGAAGAATTTAAAAATTATATTAAAAAATCTTTTAAAGAAATTATCAATGATTTGGCTTATGAAAAAATTACAAGTATTAAAAATAATCTTCAAAATATAAACGATGATGAGAATGAAGAACAAATCGATGAAAGCAAAGATATTATCACAACAGAAGAAGAGTTGCAGGGCTTTTATATAGTCAAATCAATTCTTGCTAGTACTAATGCAAATCTTGAAGATATAAGCTATAAAGATACTTTAAGTTATTTTGGTATTTTGTATCAAAATAAAGTTACTAAGTGGATATGTAGGCTATATTTTAATACGGCTAAAAAATCTATTAGCTTTCCAGATGGAACAAATTACAATATAGAAAAATTAGAAGATATTTATCAATATAAAGCAGATATTGTTAAAGCATTTGAAAGTAGAAAATAAAAATTATTTTTTAATTTTTATATTTCACTCCATCACAAGTCGCATGAGGTGCAAATCCTCACCTTGTGAGATTTTATACTTTATGCTTTCGCATTTAGGACACTTAAAAACATTTTCTTCTAAAATACTTGTTTGATCGCATTTTAAACACAAAATTTCAAGTGGTGCAAGCTCTATAAAAAGCTTTGCATTTTTGCAAAGCTCTGAATTTTCCCTAAAAGTTTCAAAACAACGTCTAAAAAGCTCTACTTCTATACCGCTTAAACGACCTATTTTTACATAAATCTCTTGCACGCTTTTAGCTTTATGAGCAAAAGCATTTTCTTCACAAAGTTCGATTAAAGACTCTACTATACTAAGCTCGTGCATTAGCAAATTCTCGGTAAAAGTTCGCCCTTAGGAGCTTCTAAAAAGCGTTTAGCTCCATAAGCATTTTCTAAAATCACACGAGCTTTTTTCTCTTCTAAAACTTCTCCTATGATACTAGCATTTGCGTTGTATTTTTTTAAAATTTCCAAAGCCTTTAACTCATCCTCTTTTTCAACGCAAAGTATAAAAGTGCCTTCATTTGCAAGTTCAAAAGCCTCATAGCCAAAAAGCTCACAAAGTCCTAAAACCTCATCTTGTATTTTTATCTTTTCTTCAAAAATCAAAAGATCATTCCCGCTTTGCTTTGCCCATTCGTTTAAAACTGCACTAAGTCCCCCGCGCGTTGCATCACGCATAGCTACGACTTTTATGTCTTTTTCTAAAAGCTCCAAAACTTCCTTATCTAAAGCCTTGCAGTCGCTTTTTATATCCGCTTCTAATTCATTTCTTTTGATCAAAACACTAGCCCCGTGCCTGCCCACATCACCTGAAACAAGTATGCTAAGTCCTGCTTTGATATTTTTACTCTCTTTTTTAGAGATGATTTCGCCTAAAGCAGTGGTGTTGATATAAATTTCATCCCCCTTGCCTTTTGGCACCACTTTAGTATCACCACAAACCAACTCAACCCCGCATTTTTCACACTCTTCTTTAATGCTTTTTAAAATGCGTTCAAGTTTTTCTAGCTCAAAGCCCTCTTCTAAAATAAGTCCTAAGCTAAGGTATTTTGGTTTTGCTCCTACCATTAAAACATCATTAACAGAACCGCAAACGCAAAGCTTACCTATATTTACCTCATCATCTAAAAAGATAGGACTTAAGACAAAAGAATCCGTGCTTAAAGCCAAATTTCCCAAAATCGCCGCATCATTGTTTTCATTTAAAATTTTATTATCAAAGATCTTAAAAAGCTTAGTTAAAAGCTCGTTCATCTCTTCTCCGCCACCCCCATGAGCCAAAGAAATATTTTTCATGCATTCACCTTTGAGTATTTATAATACGCCGCACAAGCTCCCTCGCCTGAAACCATACAGCTTCCTATAGGGCTTTTTGGGGTACAGGCTTTACCAAAAACCTTACAATCATAAGGCTTTGCCAAACCTCTTAAAATTTGTCCGCAAATACAAGCCTTACTTTCACTTTTACTTTGCACTGCGCAGTCAAATTGCTTGCTCGCATCATAAGCGCTAAATTCTTCTTTTAATTCCAAGCCACCCTCTTTTATAAGCCCTAAACCACGGAATTCAAAATCACAAACTTGAAAGTATTTTTTAACCAAATTTTGTGCTTTTTCATTGCCTTTTTCACTCACTGCTCTTTTGTATTGATTAAAGACTTCGAAACTGCCTTTATTGATTTGTCTTACTATATTTAAAACGCTTTCCATGATATCTACAGGCTCAAAACCACTCACTGCTATAGGGGTTTTAAACTTAGTCGCTAAAGGTTTGTAAATCCCATAACCTGTGATCACACTTACATGAGAAGGCCCTAAAAAGGCATTGATCTTTACATTTTCATCATTCATAATCGCTTCTACAGGTGCTGGAACTGTGATATGATTAATATGAAAAAAAACATTTTTTAAATTTTGCTCTATCACTTTTTCAAGAAGTAAAGCACTCATAGGCGTAGTAGTTTCAAAACCTATGGCAAAAAAGATGATGGTTTTGTTTAAATTTTGCCTAGCAATATCCAAAACTTCAAGCGGAGAGTAAAGCGCTCTTACATCCGCTCCCCTTGCTCTTAAATCAAGCAAAGAAATTTCACTTCCTGGAACCCTTAAAAGATCTCCTAAGGTGCAAAAAATCGTATCTTTCATAGAAGCAAGTTTGATCGCAGTATCAATGCGAACTCTTGGCATCACACAAACAGGGCAACCTGGCCCATGGATGAAATTGATCTCCTTAGGCAAAATAGAAGGCAAAGCGTATTTCATAATACTATGCGTATGCCCACCACAAATTTCCATGATATTAATCGGTGTTTTAATTTCTTGTTCTATAAGCTTTTTTAAGGCTAAAATATTATCTTTATCTCTAAATTCATCGATGAAATTCATTTAAACCCATATCCCCTTCATCGCTTTTGATCTCACCACTGTTCATCTTTTCTACTATTTCTTGATAGGTTTTTATACTTTCTAAAGCGGCTTCTTTGTCGATTTTTTCCATGGCAACACCTACATGGATTAAAACATAATCGCCCTTTTGCAAAGGCTCATCAATCAAATCCAAATTCACTTTTCTTTTAACACCTAGAGTTTGCACCAAGGCATTATTGAGCTCATCGATTTCTAAAATTTCAGAAGGTATAGATAAACACATTAAAAAAGCTCCTTTTTGAGTTTAAGCAATTTATACCAAAGCTCCATATTGGTTCCATTTTTAGCATCAAGAGTGATGATATCAGCTCTTGGGCTGAGTTCTTTTATGAGTTTTGTAGCTTCTTTGATATCAAAATCAAAATGATGAGCCAAATCCGCCTTAGTAATCAAAACAATATCTGCTTTTTTAAACATCACAGGATATTTTTGTGGCTTATCACTGCCTTCAGTCACAGAAAGCAAGACTACATTTAAATGCTCACCCAAATCATAGCTCGCAGGACAAACCAAATTCCCCACATTTTCTATAAAAAGTAAATCCACTCCTTTAATATCTAAATGATGCAAAGCCTCATGCACCATAAAAGCATCTAAATGACAGCTTTGTCCTGTGGTGATTTGATACGCTAAAGCTCCAGCATTTTTTACTCTTAAAGCGTCGTTATTGGTTTCTAAATCCCCTTCAATCACTGCGATTTTAAGTTCATTTTTCAAAGCTTTGATCGTGCTTTCTAAAAGCGTAGTTTTTCCGCTTCCTGGAGAGCTCATGAGATTGATACAAAGTGTATTTGCTTCATTAAAATGCGCCCTATTATGCTTGGCTTCTTCGTCATTTTTACTTAAGATTTTAGAAATTACTTCTATGGTTTTGCTTTCTTTTAGGCTTGGATTTTCATGATGATGATCATGATGATGAGAATGCTCATGGGTATGAGCCGAATTTACTGAACAGCCACAATCCTTACACATATTATGTTCCTTTTGAAAGTTTTTCTTTGATTTTATCTTTAAAAGTATTAAATTTTAATGAGTTTTAAAGATATTATCAGTCTTTTTTTAAAAAATGCACCATTTGTCCTAGGGCTATGGAGCTATCATTGCAAGGGTATTTTAAAGATACGAGAAAGTCAAAATTTTTAGCTTTTAAAATTTGAAGTAAGGTTTTATTTTGAAAAACTCCACCCCCTAAAAGCACTTTTAAATCATAGGCCTTGCTAAAAGTTATAATCAAATTTGCCAAAGCATTAAACATACCCGTAATAGCCTTGCTTTTTTCATCCTTTAAAGCACCCTCAATGAGTTCTTTAAAGTTGATTTCTCCATCCTTGAAAAAAAGCTCGTAAGAAAAGTCTAAATTTTCATCATAAAATGCTTCGCACATCAGTCCGATTTGTGCTTCGTAAGAAATTTTTTCTATATCAAAAACTATACTCCCAAAAGCATCGATAATGCGTCCTAAAGAACTTGTTTGAAGTATAGAGTGGGTGTGAATTTTTTTAAGATTTTCAAGTTTTATTTTTGGAATTTTAGATAAAAATGTCTTAGCCTCATCTTCTAAATTATAATGCCAAATTAAGCTCAAAGCTAAATTTTGTATATTTTTTATATCGCTATTAATAAGGGTAAAATTCTCAAAATGCGCGATTCTTTCGTATTGTTTTAAATTCCCTATAAAAATCTCGCCACCCCAAATTTTTCCATCATCACCATAACCCGTACCATCAAAGATAAAACCCAAAGCTTTTTCATCTTTTTTAAATTCTTTTTCGTATTCAAAATAAAGTGCGCAAAAATGTGCGTAATGGTGCTGAATTTTATAAGTATTGTAAAATTCTTTTGTGTAACTAAAATTAGGATGTTTATCGCAAAGCATTTGATCAAAACTTAAATCATAACTTTGTTTAAAAAAATCAAGCAAAGAAAAAAATCTCTCGTGTACATCAACACTTTTTAAATCCCCTATATAAGGAGAAATCAAAAGTTTATTTTCATAAAAAATCACAAATTCATTTTTTAACTCAGAACCCAAAGCTAAAAAAACTCCTTTTTTATCGCTTTTAATTTCCAAATAAGTCGGATTTAAACCCCTTGAAGTACGTAAAAACATGGTTTTTCTATTTACAACTTGAGCAATGCTATCATCGCTTGGATTGTGAATTTCTCTTGCATAGTCTAGATAAAAATCAAAAACATTGCCAAGCTTTTTAAGCAAATTATCCTCATCTTTGATAATGCTTTCACCACTTAAATTTGCACTTGTTGCCACCAAAACCCCATCAAAATATCTAAAAAGTAAAAGATGAAGTGGAGTGTAAGCTAACATAATGCCGAGTTTATCTACATCAGGGGCGATTAAAGAAAAGGCTTTTTTAGCTTTTAAAATCACGATAGGAGCTAAAATAGAACCAAGCAGTTTTTCTTCCTCTTCATCCACAAAACAAAGCTCTTTAGCATCGCTTATATCTCTACACATTAAGGCAAAGGGTTTTTTGGGGCGGTTTTTTCTAAGTCTTAATTCTTTTATAGCTTCAAGATTAAAGGCATCGCACATCAAATGAAATCCCCCCATGCCTTTGATGGCTAAAATTTTTCCTTGCTTTAAAAGCTTAGCACAGGTCTTAAAAGCTTCATTATCTTGGGCTAGAATTTCACCCTTTTTATTTTTTAAAAAAACATCGATTTTACACTGAGGGCAACTTATAGGCTGGGCATGAAAACGCCTATTTTTAGGATCTTCATATTCACTTTTGCAAAACTCACACATTTTCAATGCTTCCATTGTGGTATTGCACCTGTCATAAGGGAGATTTTTAATGATACTAAATCTTGGCCCACAATGCGTACAAGTGATAAAAGGATATAAAAAACGCGGATTTTTTTCATCAAAAAATTCTTTTTTGCACTCTTTACAAAGTGCAAAATCGCTGAGCATCGGAGTAGTTTTTGTATTTTGCAAAGAAGTACCTATGCTAAAATGGGTATAATTTGTAATCGTTTGCTCTGTGATATCAATGCTATCTATCCTTGCTAAAGGCGGGAGCTTCTCTTTGAGTTTATAGATAAAATTCTCGCATTCTTCTTTGGTGCAAGCAAGGATGATTTCTACCCCAAAACCATCATTTTTTACTTCTCCATGAAGTCCTAATTCACAGGCAAGCTCAAAGACAAGAGGACGAAAACCTACACCTTGAACAAGTCCTGAAATTTGAAGTTTATATCCTAAGCGGTACATCGCTTAACTGACAATTTTTAAGATGTTTTAAAGTATTTCTAAGCAAGGCTTTATGCTCGAACAAAGAACCGCTAATTAGCGCCATTTCACTCTGTTTTTTTTCTCTTAAGCCATCATAAGTATCGCGTAAAAAATAAGCCAAGCTTTCCACAGCTCCATAAGCGATATTTGCACTATCTACCCCTGCTAACATAAAGCTCATAGTAGATCTTAAGGTCCTAGTATAATCAAAACTTTTATCTTCTTTCAAACGATAATCAATCTTCACCCCACGAGGCATTTTAGATTCGTCTGCGATTTTTAAGAGTTTTTCTCCTGCCTTGTGTAAATTTTCATCCAAATTTAACACCCTGCCCACCAAGCAAAGTAAAGAATAAAAATTGTTTTTAAGTTCAAAACTCTCATTTAAAAGCGGAAATTCTTTGGCAAAATTTTCTAAAAGTCTTGCACCAATTTCATCTTTTTGTATCTCTTCATAAAGCTCTTTAGAATTTTTAGGTAAAGCAAGGCAAAGTAAATTGATCTCTTTATTTGCAAGCAATAAATCTTCATACTCCTTGCTAAGCTCTAATACAAAAGCCTTTTCTCCATAACGACTTAAAAGATAAGAAATTCTTGCCATATTTTTATCTTCTTTGGAAAAGATAAGCTCTCTTGCTCTTGGGTTGATAAATTCAAAACCCTCTAAGACTACTATTTGATTATCTAAAGTCGTGATATAAAAATCTTTCTGAAATTCTTTTATCTTTTTAACACTTAAAAATTTATACTCATTTTGCCAAAGCTTTAATCCTAAAGCAAAAGAAAACAAATCCTGCGCTAGTCTTAACTTAAATTCATTAAAATCAAGATCGTGATTTTTTCTAAATACAGCGCTTAATCTTAGCTTCATCAATGGTTTTTCCAAACTCGCAAGAAGTTTTAGATTTTCATTTGAGCAAACAAAGACAGAATTTATAGCTTTGATATCGCAAGGTATTAAAAAATCGCACTCAAAATCCCCTTTAAATAAAGAAATTTCATAAATGCCCTTTTTATCCTTTAAATAAATACTTTTTTCCTTTAGTAATAAATCAAAAGCGGCGTTTAAATTTTCATCAAAATTATCTTCATTAAGACTTTGAAATTCGTTTAAATCACTTGAAAATTCACACTCGCAAAATATACCCCATTCGTTTTTGCTTAATTCTTTTTTTTCTTGATAGAGCTTTGAATTAAGATAAGTAAGATAAGTAAAAAGGAAAAATTCTTTATCCTTTACTTCTTGCTGATGAAATTCTCCCGCTTTAACATCAAATTTTTTCAAAAAAATACTATGACTCATAGAATTTAAAGAATCACAAAAAGTCTTTAAATTTTCTTCGTCCGCATCAATGCTAAAATGATATTTATCCTCTTGTTTTTCTAAAGTATAACGATAATTTTTCGCATAAAAACGCAGCAAATATTCAAATATATCATTATCCGCACTATAAACAAAATCAAATTCCAAAGTCATATTGTGCCTTTTTTGAAAAATAAACTATAAATATAGCATTTTTTACTTAAAATTCTTTTTCTCTTTGTCTAAAATCGCTCATAAAAGAAGAGATAAAATCATAAAATTCTTTGCTGTGATTTGGGAATTTAATGTGGCTTAATTCATGTAAAATTACATATTCTATAGCTCTTAAGCTTTTTTCTAAAAGTCTTAAATTTAAGTTGATATAGCCTTTTTTATGATTGCAAGATCCCCAACGCGTTTTCATTTTTTTAATGCTCAAATGAGAATAATATAAATTTGTTTTTTTGCTCCATTTTTTAAGATAAAAAGAAAAAATGATTTTTGCATTTTGTTTTAAAAAATTATCCAAATCTTCTCCTGAAGCACTTTGAATTTCACCCTTTGAAATTCGCGTTTTTTTAAAGCTTTCATCTAAATTTAAAATATATTTTTTACCTAAAAAATATATTTCATTTTCGCTAAGCCTTGCTTTTTTGCTTTGAAAATTAAGATAAGTTTTTTGTATCCAAATTTCATTTTTATATAAAAATTCTTTTGCTTTTTCTAGCGGATAAAATTGAGGGATACTTAAATGAAATTCGCCCTTTTCATTGAGCTTTAAACGCAAGGTTTTAATGTTTTTGATTTGATAGAAAAAATCCCTATTTAAATAACGAAAACTTTTTACACTAGAGCTTTGCCTTGCCATTTCTTACTCTTCCATCTATAAGCATTTACAAGCCCTCTTAAAAACTCATCTGCACAAAAACCTATCCATACTCCCAAAATTCCAAGCCCAAAATGAAAACAAAGCACATAGCCCACCGGTAAAGAAACACCCATCATAAAAACAAGTCCACTAAAAAATGGAAATTTCGCATCCCCGCTCGCTCTTAGGGCATTGACCATGACTATATTAAAAGTGCGTGAAATTTCAAGAAAAATAGAAAGCGTAAATAAAGGAAGCATAAGCTCTCTAAGCTCAGGTTTTAAATCAAGCAAGTCCATAGTAAAATCTTTAAAAACAAAATTTAAAACCGCCACTATAGCACTGGCTATCACGCTCAAATACAAGGCATTCCAAGCGTGCTTATAGGCGATATTTTGGTATTTTGCACCCACTAATTTACCCACGATGATTTCATTTGCTATGCTGATTGCTTGTCCAATAAGCATGATAAGCATTGAAATTTGAAAATAAATCGTTTGCACGCTATCATTGTTTGATCCAAGTTTTGCCACAAAAGAAAAGGCGATAAAATACTGCACTATCCAAAGCAAATTTTCTCCCGCTGAAAAACCGCCTATGTTTAAAACTTTTTTCACCACAGCTTTTTCAAGCCTTATCATTTCTTGAATTTTAAGATGAATTTTTAATTTATAAAAAAGTATGATAAGCAAAGCAGCCACCGCCACAAAACGCGCAACGAGATTGCTAAGCCCTACTCCTAAAAGCTCGCTTTGAGTAAAATGCAGAGCATAAAAATTACCTATAATGACTATGATATCCATCAAAAAGCCTATAAACATAACCCAATAAGCCATATTATAAACCCTGATAATAGCAGCCAATACAATCCCCAAAGCATCAAAAAGCAAACAAATTCCTAGCATTCTTAGATAGATAATGCCATCTTGTAACTTTTCTTCAGGGATATTAGCAAGCCTAAGCAAAAGCTCTCCTTGCCATACGATAAACACCGCGCAAACAAAACCCAAAAGCGCATTTAAAAACAAGCTTTGATGTATCACTTTTCTTGCTAAGACTAAATCCCTTGCTCCTATGGCTTGAGCGATCACAACACTACAACCCACACTTAAAAAACTAAAAATCGTGATAAACAAATCAGCGATTAAATTCCCTGCTCCCATAGCACCCACAAGGGAATTTGAATAATGCGAAACCATAGCAGTATTGATGATGATAGTAAGGTATTTTGAAAGCAAATCCCAAAAAATAGGAACACTGAGTTTTGTTAGGGAAAGTTGTTTTTTTGCCATGATTATTCTTTTAAAAAGCCGTATTTATAAATTTTAGGCTCTAGTTTTTTGGCTAAATTACTTTTTAAAGGTTCTTCGCTTAGTTTTAAAAGTGTTTCAAACAAAACTATATCCTTATGAAATTCTTTTTTAAGGATATAATTTTAATATAAAGATACTTGTTTTTGTATAAATCTCACCCAAAGGCACCGCTTAGATAAGCTTTGGTTTTTTCTTGCTTTGGATTTTCAAAAAATTCCTTACTTTCCCCAAATTCTATAAGCTCTCCAAGGTGAAAAAATGCTGTATAATCAGCCACGCGTTTGCCTTGTTGCATATTGTGCGTAACCATGATCATAGAAAGATTATGGCTTAATTCTTTCAAAAGCTCTTCAATCACACCTGAACTTATAGGATCAAGTGCAGAAGTTGGCTCATCTAAAAGCAAAAGTTTAGGTTTGATCGCTAAAGCTCTTGCGATACAAAGGCGTTGTTGTTGTCCGCCTGAAAGAGCTAGAGCATTTTGCTTGAGCTTGTCTTTAACTTCTTCAAAAAGCCCTACTTTTTGCAAACAATCCACCACCAAAGCTTCTTCCTCATCCTTGCTTTTAATCATGCCATGAAGTTTTGGAGCATAAGAGATATTTTCATAAATGCTTTTTACAAAAACATTAGGTTGTTGAAAAACCATACCGACATTTTTACGCAAAACTACTACATCTTGATTTTTTACATCTTTTCCTTCGATTTCTACCAAACCATCGATTTTTGCAATTTTGTCATTCATTCTGTTAAAACAACGCAAAAAGGTAGATTTTCCACATCCTGAAGCACCGATTAATGCAGTGATTTTATTTTGCTCGATTTGCATATTGATATCAAATAAAGCTTGTTTTTTTCCATAAAATAAATTTAAATTTGTTGTTTTTGCTATCACTTTAATTTTCCTTGAAAATATTTTCTTAATAAAACCGCACTTAAATTTAGCACCACCAAAAGCCCTAAAAGCACGATGATACCCGCTGCAGTTCTTTCTAAAAACGCACGCTCTGGCATAGCCGACCATGAATAAATTTGAGCAGGTAAAACGCTAGTTGCATCAAGCACTGAACTTGCTACATCAGGGATAAAAGCTATCATACCGATAATCATCAAAGGCGCAGTCTCACCTATAGCCCCTGCTAAAGTAAGGATAGAACCTGTTAAAATCATAGGCATAGCCAAAGGAAGCATGATGCCCTTTACCATTTGCACCTTGGTCATACCCAAAGCATAGGCAGCGTTTTTCATGTTGATATCCACGCTTTTTAAAGCTGCTTTGGTTGAAACTATGATAATAGGCAAGCTCATGATCGCTAAAGTAAGCCCACCTACCAAAGCACTTGAACGCGGCATTCCAAAAAGATTGATAAACACGCCAAGCCCTAAAAGTCCGAACAAAATACTAGGAATACTTGCAAGATTGTTAATACACACTTCTATAAAATGTGTAAATAAATTTTGCGGTGCAAATTCTTCCAAGTAAATCGCCGCTGCAACTCCTACTGGAACGCTTACTACCATACATACAAGCATAACAAGCAAAGTTCCTACAGCTGAAGATAAAATTCCTGAATTTTCAGGTGACTTTGAATCCCCATTTAAAAAGAAATTCGTATTAAAACGAAGTGCTATTTCATCTTTTTGTACAAGATTATCAACCAAAGCTCTTTGCTCTTCATTTAAGCGGTTGTAATTTTGTTTCATATACTGATCCACTTCTGAATTTGCTAAAAGCCATGATTTTTCAGTGATTTGTCCTGTTCTTATCTTTCTTTGCTCTGCGCGTGATAAAAGCTCATAAGCGGGTGAATTTCTATCCGCTTCCACATAAATATAAGTTTGCTTAAATGCAGGAAATCCAAGATATGCCACACTTCCTAAAAAGATACAAAGAAAAATGAGATTGATATAAAGTCCCATTTTACAAAGTCTTTTAAAAGACTTTGAGGCTTTTTGTCGTTTTTTGAAAAGCTTTTTCATAAATTTTTCCTTTTGTGAAAGCGGTTGATAAGATAAACGCTAAACATATTGATGATTAAAGTGATGATGAAAAGCACCAAACCTAAAGAAAAGGCACTTAAAGCTAAAGAACTATCAAAAGCTTGATCCCCACTTAATGCTTCTACGATCTTAACCGTAACCGTTGTCATATCTTCTAAGAAATTCATTGTCAAATTTGGACGCAAAGAAGCTGCCATTACCACTATCATGGTTTCACCTAAAGCCCTTGAAAGCCCTAAAAGACAAGCTGCTACTATACCTGGAATAGCCTCAGGTAAAATCACAGCAAAAACCACTTCTTTTTTTGTCATCCCCAAAGCATAAGCTCCGTTGATCCTTTTTTCGCTCACTGCTTCGATACAATCTTGCGACAAAGAAGCTACTATAGGCACTATCATGATTCCCATGATAAATCCTGCACCTAAAGCACTTTGAAAACTCGCCTGTATACCGAACAAAGAAAAAAACCATACTATAAAAGGTGCTACGATTATAGCTGCAAAAAATCCAAAAACAACAGTAGGAATCCCTGCGATAACTTCTAGGATAGGCTTGAGGTAATTTTTAGATTTTTTACCGGCAAAAACACCTAAATATATAGCACACATTACCCCCAAAGGTAGAGCTGTTAGCATAGCGATTAAAGAGATATAAAAAGTTCCCCAAAAAAGCGACACTGCACCAAAAACCCCTTGCTTACTCGTGCCATCTGCATTCATAAAAGCTGCATCAGCCGCCCATTCGCTTGAAAATAAAAAAGTACTTATGCTTTCTTTTTGAAAGAATTTTAAAGCTTCGATTAAAATCGTTAGCATGATGGCAAAGCTTACCACCACGCTAACAAAAGCGCATAAGAAAAGTATAAATTTAATTATTTTTTCTTTTAGCAAAGTTTTTCCTTAAAATACTTTTCCAGCTTTTACAAGCTCATCGGTTAAGATTTTTCTATCTTCTATATGTTTTTGAGAAGCTTTTAAAAGATCATTATTTAAAGGAACAAGCCCTATTTTCTCAAGTTCGCCTCCGCTTTTTGCCAAATCATCACTCATATAAATTTTTGCAAATTCAAAGGCTTCTTTAGGATTTTTCTTTGCATTGATATAGATAAATAAACTTCTTGCAAGATCATATTTGCCATCAGCAATATTTTTTTCATCTGCTTTTACGCCATCGATATCGGCTGCATTGATTTTATCCACATTGCTTACTAAAAATCCATAACCAAAAAGCCCAAAAGCATCTTTATCGATAGTAAGTTTTGAAACGATTAGATTATCATTTTCACCACTTGGAATATAAGCTCCATCTTGGCGTATGGTTTTATACTCGCCTTTGTATTCAGGAATTTTTTTAGAAATATCACTCATTACAAGTTCTTCTACAGTATCTCTTGTACCTGAGCTTGATGGAGGACCATAAACGCTGATTTTACGATTAGGTAAATTTTTATTGATTTGATTCCAGTTTGTATAAGGATTTGGGACAAGTTTGCCACCTTGTGGAACCTCTTTAGCTAGAGCTAGGAAAAGTTCTTTTTTAGTGATGTTTAAAGGTGCGTTGGCTTTATTTTGTGCTAAAACTATACCATCATAACCTACCATAATCCCTACTATATCAGTAACTCCCGCTTTTTTGCAAGTTTCAAATTCGCTAAATTTCATTGCTCTTGAAGCATTAGAAATATCGGTTATGCCCTCGCAAAATACTTTAAATCCACCCCCTGTTCCTAAACTCTCTACAATAGGAGTTTTTGTATTGTGAATCGCTGCATACTCTTCAGCTACAAAAGAAGTAAATGGATACACGGTTGATGAACCTGCGATTTTTAAATCAGCCGCATTTAAAGCACCCGCTAAAGCAAAACTTGCAACACTTAAAGCTAGAATTTTTTTCATTTTTTCTCCTTACTTTTAAAAAAGTAACGGAAGTTTAGAAAAAGTTGGAAACATTTTGGAAACATTTTTTTACTTCGCAACGGAAATAAATTCCGTCTTACGACAAAGGACTTAGTCCTTTTGAAACCTCTAAAGCACACCCACCTAAAAATCTTTGCAGATTTTCAGTCTTTTTAAATTTCTCTTACTTCGCGACGGAAATAAATTCTATAATTTTTAAAAATTTATCTTGTTTTAAAAAAATCAATATATCATTATAAGAACATTCTAAAAAATAAAAATAAGGAGATAGAATGCTTTCAAAAGAGGTAGTTGATTTATTAAACGAGCAAATCAACAAAGAAATGTATGCGGCTAATTTATATTTAAGTATGAGTTCTTGGTGCTATGAAAATAGTCTTGATGGAGCTGGACTCTTTCTTTTTCAACACGCAAGTGAAGAAAGTGAACACGCTAGAAAACTCGTAACTTATCTTAATGAAACTGATTCACATGTAGAGCTTAAAGCAGTAAAGCAACCTGAACAAAATTTCAAATCTTTACTTGATGTTTTTGAAAAAACTTATGAGCATGAACAAAGCATTACAAAATCAATCAATGATCTTGTAGAACATATGCTAAAAAATAAAGATTATTCTACTTTTAATTTTCTTCAATGGTATGTAAGCGAACAACACGAAGAAGAAGCACTTTTCCGCGGTATAGTAGATAAAATCAAACTCATCAGCGACAATGGAAACGGCTTGTATCTAGCTGATCAATACATCAAAAATATAGCTTTGTCTAGAAAATAATACTTTTGCCTTGAAAAAAGGCAAAATTACATTCTTATCTTAGGTAGCATATGACTTATTTTTCTTTAGAATTCAGTGTTTTAATGATTTTATTTTTTGCCATATATTGGGCATTTAAAGACAGTTATAAAATACAAAATATTTTGATATTATCTTTTTCATATCTTATTTATATACTGATTAACCCTTATTTTGCTTTAATTTTGTTTATTTATACTTTTTTTATACATTTTTTTGCTTTGCTTATCTTTGTGCGGCGAAAACGATATATTTTTGCTACTTGTCTAAGTTTTATAATCTTAAATTTATGCTTTTTCAAATATTTTCCAAATATCAAAGGAAGTCTTGATGAAGTATTAAGCTTTTTGGGACTTGATTTTTTAAACATCGAACTCATTTTACCTATAGGTATCAGTTTTTATACCTTTGCTTCTATTACTTACCTTGTAGATGTATACAAAAAACACCATTTAGAAAGCTTTTTAAATTTAGCAACCTTTTTATCATTTTTCCCAACCCTACTCGCAGGGCCGATTATGCGTAGTGCGTTTTTTTTCGAGCAAGCTTATCAAAAACGCGAATTTAAACATGCGAATTTAATCATCATTTTGCTTATTTTTGGTATAGTGAAAAAAGTTCTCATTGCTAATTACCTAGGAATTTATGCTAAAAATATTTTAGATTTTCCACAATCTTATAATTTCATACAACTTTTAAGCGCAATTTATGCTTATGCGGTGCAAATATATTGCGATTTTAGTGGATATGTAGATCTTGTTTGTGCTTTTGCTTTAATGCTAGGTTTTACCCTACCACCGAATTTTAATATGCCTTATCTAGCTAAAAATCTTAAAGAATTTTGGGCTAGATGGCATATCAGCCTTTCAACTTTCATAAGGGATTATATCTATATTCCTTTAGGAGGCAACAGAAAAGGAATGCCTCGCACCATAGCAAATATACTTATCGCTTTCATCCTTTCAGGCTTATGGCACGGAAGTACTTTGGCTTTTGCACTTTGGGGATTATTGCATGGTTTGGGTATTGTATTTATCCATTTGCTTGCCTTGACTAAATTCAGCCTTCAAAAAATTCCAGCTTTAGGAAGATTTTTAACCTTTCAATTTGTATGTTTTACTTGGATTTTCTTTTATTATAATAAAAATTTAGAAGATGCTTTAGAATACTTCAAAGCTTGTTATAATAACTTTTTCCAAATTCCTAGCTATAATGATATTTATATGCTTGTAAGTTTTGGTGTACTTTTTATGATTTATCCTTTATTTATCAATTTTAAAGAATACTGTGTAAAAATTTTAAATCTTACACCCTTTTTACTCAAGCCATTCATAATCACTTTTATCTTGCTTTTAGTGTTTGCTTTTATGCCGAATGGTATTCCTGATTTTATTTATTCGAGTTTTTAAATGAAAATGATTAAATTCTTCTTTATTTTGATTATAGTTTTTGTACTGGTTTGCCTTGTGATGAATCAAAGCATTTTTTCTTATATCGAGCAAAAATATCACTTTACATTTTACCCTAAAAACGATATTTTACAAGAAGCTAATGGCCTTAAAAATAAACTAGAACAAATTCGTGCGATACTAAGCAATGAGCCTCTGCCTCAAAATACAGAGGAAAATATCGTCACTCAAGAAAATATAGATGAGCTTAATGCAAGCAAAGATTTTTTAGATGAAAATGCTACGATTTTTATCGAAAATATGCAACAAACAACAGGGGATAAAAATATCAGTTTTATTGACAATACCAAACTAGAAGTTCACAAGGGTGATGAATTTTTATTCATAGGTGATTCTTTAATGCAAGGCGTTGCCATCGCTCTTAATCGCGACTTGATCAATCTAGGCTTAAAAGCTAGCGATCTTAGCAAGCAAAATACTGGACTTTCTTACAAATCTTATTTTAACTGGGCAAAAGCAACCAAAGAAGCTTTTGTAAAAAATCCTAACATTAAATATCTAGTTGTCTTACTAGGGGCAAATGATCCTTGGGATATCAAAAAAGGTGGAGTTTATCATCGTTTTGGCTCAGAGGGCTGGATCAATATCTATACCTATAGAGTAAATGAAATCATCAATATAGCCAAACAACATCATGCAAAAATTCTTTGGTTTGAAATTCCTCCTGTTAAAAAAAATGAACTCAATGAAAAAATACAAATTCTAAACAAAATTTATAGCGAAGAAATTCTCAAAAATAAACAAATTTTTATCAATACAAAACTATTTTTTAGCGTTAATGATGAATTTTCAACCTATATTAAAAATGAAAATAACAAAAGTGTAAAAATGAGAACAGATGATGGAATTCATTTTACCTCAAACGGAGCAAAAGAGATGTCAAAACTCTTGCTTCAACATATAACAATCAAGGAAGAAAATGCAAATTAAGCAATTTAAAGCTGTATTATTAATTCTTATATTTTCAATCAATTTATACGCAAATAACACAAACCATACCATAGATGAAATTCTAAGCCAAACCAAAAACAAAAGTGCTTTAAGCAATTATGCTTCCAAAAAAGATTTAAAGATTTTAGAACAAAAACTCAAAGATCATAAAAATATAGGCATTAGAATTTACGGGGATTCTCACACAGCAGCAGATTTTTTTCCACGGGTTATCAGAGGATATTTAATCAAATCAAACTCCATAGGCTTTGCTTATCCTTTACAACCCAAATATCAACAAAATTTAAATCTTGATTATTCTTATAAAAATTATGAAATTTTAAATTCAAGAAATACAGACACCGCAGGCATTGATTTTCCCTTAGGTGGCGTCATAGCTAAAGCCAAGACAAAGGGTGCAAAAATCATTCTTGATACCAATCTTGACAAAAAGAAATTTAAAGTGGGTTTTGTTTTTAAAGCTCAAAACGATACCAATGCCTTTAGCATTAAAGACACTCAAAATAAAAGCTATGAGTTAAGATCAGTGGCCAATAAATGGTCATATAAAGAATATGAACTTGTTTTTCCTTTGCAAATTTCTGCTCTGCAAAAAAATGCTCAATTGGGTGGGTATTTTATCACTAGTAAAAATGACAATACTTATTTAGATACCATAGCGATCAATGGGGCAAAAAGTGATCTTTGGATGTCGTGGAATAAAAAAGTAAGCGAACAAGAATTAAAACTTTTACCTAATGACTTGATCTTGCTTGCTTATGGTTCTAACGATGCACTTTTTAAAGGCTTTGAAAAAAATCAATTCAAAAAGAATTTAAAAGAATGGATTCATACGCTTAAAACTTACAACAAAAATGCTCTTATCATGCTTGTTTCGCCTCCTACTGTGGTAAAAAAACAAGGTAAAAACTATATCCTAGCTCCTGATTTTTTTGCTATAAGGCAAGCACTTTATGAGATAGCTAAGGAAGAAAAAACCCTTCTTTTTGATATGCATCAATTCATGCAAGATAGTGGTGGAAAAAACAAATGGATAGAGCAAAAGCTCTCCTTGCAAGATGTGCATTTAACCATTAAAGGCTATGAATTAATGGCTAAAAAATTGCTTGATGATTTAAAAAAATATGTGCGTTATTGATTTTAATTTTCTTCAATATATCAAAAAGCTTTACCTGCTTGATATTTTGGCAGATAAAGCGATATAAAATTAAGGCAATTCCAAATGAGTTTCATCATAGCTTAAAGCTGTGATTTGATAATAAGAATTAATAGTTTTAAGAAGATTAAACCTAGCTCCTAAAAGATCTTGTTTAGCAGAATTTAAAGCATTAGAGGCATCTAGATAATCTTTTAATTCACTTTTGCCTAAATTGTATTTTTCCCAATAAGCTTGAGTAATCAACTCTTGTTTTAAACGAGTATCTTTTAAAATTTGAACTAGCATGGTGTTGCTTTGATAGTCTTTATAATTTAAAGCAAATTCATTCATAGCACTTTGCAAACTTTGCTCATAAGCAACAAGCATACTCTCGTAATTAAACTGTGAAATTTTGATATTTTGCTTTACTCTACCATAGTCTAAGAAAGGCAAAGAAATTTTTACATTGCCACTTAGAATTTCAAATTTAAAGCTATCATCAAATTGCTCATCGCTACCATTTAAAGCTCCATTTAGAGAAATGCTTGGCAAGATTGATTTTTGTACCGAAGTATAATCTTTAAAAGCAGATTTAAGGGTATTGAGCTTAGAACGCACATCAGGACGATACACAAGAGCTTCCAAAGGGATATTAAAATTAGGGTTTAAATTCTTAAAATCAGAAAGAGTCAAAGCTTTAAAATAATCAATATAAGCAAAACCCTCTTGTTTGTCTATCAAATCTTGTAGATTTTTTATAAGCAAATTACGATTTTGCTCATTGCGTAATAAATTCTGTCTTGCTCTTAATAAATTTTGCTCGATATTAAGCAAATCAAGTTCTTCGATTTTTCCAAGCTCTAATTTATAAGCATAAAGCTCTCTCATTTGCTCTAAGTTAGCTAAATACTCTTTAAGTAAATTATCTACATCGTTAAAATAAGCAAGCTCAAAAACATTATTTAAAGCTGTATTAATCATACTGATTTTTAAATTTTCAAGATCGTAAGCACTAGCCTTTGCGCTAAATTCGCTCGCACTTGAGCTATCTCTTATCTTTCCATAGATATCAAGCTCGTAGCTTAAATTTAAACCATTGCTAAATTTCTTACTTTGGGCTCCAGAATTTAAATTCTTATCTCCACTAAGTCCCAAATTTGCACTTAAAGTCGGATAAAAATCATAATCTATCAAATCAGCCCTTGCTAAAGCTGTAAGCAAAGTATTTCTAGCTATATTAATATCGCTATTATTTAACAAAACAAAATTTAAAAATTCATTCAATTTAGCATTATCATAAGCTTTGTACCAATCATAAGTGAGATTTAAGTCTTTAAAGCTCTCTTTGCTCATTATAGGTTCTTTAGGTAAGCTAAGTTTTACACCACAAGCACTTAAAAAAAATGCTAGCAAAATACTCAATAAATTTTTCATTTTATTCCTTTGATAAGGCGCTGATAGGATTTAAATTGGCTGCATTTCTTGCAGGGAAAAATCCAAAAACAACTCCGATTAAAACCGAACTTAATAAGCCCAAAAGCACAGAATACGCATTTAAAATCATAGGAAAATCAGTGCTTAGAGTATTAAAACCAAAAATCACAAAAACAGAAAGTAAAACTCCCAAAATCGCACCCATAGAGCATATCATCACCGCTTCGATCAAAAACTGCATCATGATATCCTCTCTTCTAGCGCCTATTGCCATACGAATTCCTATTTCTCTTGTTCTTTCACTCACTGAAACCAGCATGATATTCATCACGCCTATACCCCCAACAATCAAAGCAATCACCGCCACCGAGGCAGTAAGTATAGTTGTCGTGCGTTTATTTGCTGTGATAGCTTGCTTGAAAGTATCAGAATTAAAAGTAAAAAAATCCCTTTGCCCGCGTTTGATTTCCAAAATTCTAATAATGGCATTTTCAGCCAAAGTAGAACTCACATCATCCTTTACTTTTACTATAATTTCACGCAAATTTCTATCGCCCGTAAGCTTATTCATCAGCGTAGTATAAGGCATATAAAGGCGTACTACATTATCTTCTATAGGTTTTTCTGTATCTTTTTGCAAAACTCCTACGATTTTAAAGGGTTGAGAATTAAAAATCACCACACGCCCTAAAACATCTTCACTCTTTTGGCGAGGAAAAAGATTTCTCTTGGCATTAAAATCAAGCACCACTACATTAGCGTTATTTTCTACATCTTCATTGTTTAAAATTCTTCCAACTTGAAGTTTTAAACCCTCTATGGCAAAGTTATTTACACCTACTCCCTCAGCCCTAGCACTTAAAGAAATATTCGTATAAGTTGCCACACCTGAAGTGCTAGAGTGTGCGTCCACTGCCTCCAAATAATCCAAACTTCTAAGCGTTTCTAGGTCGCTAAAATTAAGCCTTGTTTTACCCGAACGCAAATCCCCAAAACCTTTACCAGGGCGAATTTCGATGGTATTGGTTCCAAGTCTTGCGATGGATTCTAAAACCTTAGCTTGAGATCCAAGCCCTAAAGCTACTACACACACAACCGAAGCTATACCTATGATGATCCCCAGCATGGTTAAAATAGAACGAAGTTTATGCGCGAGTATAGAAGAATAAGCTATTTTTAAACATTCAAAGGCTTGATTTTTAAGCAAGGTAAGAGTTTTTTTCTCTTTTGGCATGCTTTTAACCTGTCCTTGATAAGCAATCTTATCTTTTTTACTGTCGCTTAAAATCTCGCCGTCTTTGATTTCTATCACTCTTTTAGCTTGTGCTGCGATCTTTGGATCGTGCGTTACAAGTACTATGGTATGCCCTTGTGCGTTTAATTTTTTTAAAATTTCAAGCACCATAATACCACTTTTACTGTCTAAAGCTCCCGTTGGCTCATCAGCTAAAATAAGCTCTCCACCATTCATCAAAGCTCTAGCTATAGAAACACGCTGTTGCTGTCCCCCACTTAGTTGATTGGGTTTTGACTCTATCTTGTGCTCAAGCTCCAAATTTCCTAAAAGTTCTTGAGCTCTAGAGTTTCTTTCTTGTACTTTTTTACCCGCATAAACAGCAGGTAATGCGACATTATCATTTGCACTTAGAAGATTTAAAAGATTGTAGCGCTGAAAAATAAAACCTATTTTTTCGCGTCTTAATCTCGCTTTTTCATCGTTATTAAGCTGAGTTACTTCATAATCATCAAAAATATAACTCCCGCTACTTGGTTCATCTAAGGTTCCTATGATATTTAAAAGCGAAGTTTTTCCGCTCCCGCTTTGCCCTATAATAGCAACAAATTCACCTTTTTCTATACTTAAACTTACATTTTTTAAAATGGCATTCTCGCCGATATTTTTACAAATATTGTTTAAGAAAATCATCAAAATCTCAATCTTAACTTAGGAGCAACACTATCGCCACTTGAACTCACCACTAGCAATTCACCCTCGCTCAAACCTTCTAAAATTTGAGTATTTACAGAATCCTTAATGCCTAATTTAACATATTTTTTTACCGCTTTTTGATCTTGCAAAATTTCAACATAATACCCTTTTGCGTCATTCTTAATCGTATAAGTAGGCACAGCGATAACATCTTTAGCACTTGCAACAACAATTTCATTTTGTATACTCATGCCAATGCGCAAAAAATCATCTTTATTTGCTACATAAAATTTAGCATAATAATATATCGCATTATTGGAACTTGAACTTGAAGAACCCGAGCTTGAAGAACTAGAACTCGTACTTGAATCACTGACTTGAGTATCTGCAGGATCTATACTTGCTATACTTGCTTGATAGGTTTTTTGAGGATTGCTAAGCAAAGAAAAATCAAGCTCTGTACCGATTTTTATCTTGCTAACATCCGCTTCGGCTATCTCCATTCTTACTTCCATTTGATCTAGATTGGCTATGCGGACTATGGTTGGGGTGTTTTGATTAGCATTGACAGTTTGCCCCTCATCAACTGCTACATTGATCACAACCCCATCCATAGGTGCAGTGATAGTTGTATATCCTAAATCTTTTTGAGCGTTTTTGAGAGTAATTTCAAGCTGAACTACTTGAGCATTAAGCTCTGCAACATTTGCCTTTAAAGCGTAAAAATTATTTTTTTGAGTTTCTAAATTTTCAAGAGAACTTGCCTTAGCAGCATAAAGCTTTTGTTCTCTTTGATATTGTTTACTTGCGATTTCAAGGGCGACTTTTTTACTTTCTAAATTAGCCTTAGCACTTTCAAGTTGTGCCTTTGTGATATCTAAATCATTTTGCTGTTTATCTTTATCAATTTGTGCAATCAAATCACCTTGTTTTACATATGAGCCCACATCCACATAAAGCTTGATGATTTGTCCACTCACTTGAGCACCTACATCAACTTGATCTTTAGCATAAACCTTCCCTACCGCTTCTATGGTTTGAGAAATATTTGTTTTTTTAACTTTTTGAGTAAGATAAGTGATTTTTTCACCACTATTAAAAAATACAAAATAAGCACCCACTCCAAAAAGCGCTAAAATTACTACAATCAAAACGATCTTATTTTTCATCCTAAGCCTTAATTAAAAAATAAATCTCGCAATTGTAACTTTACAAGGTGAATTTTTTGTGAATTTTTCAATTCATTTTTTAAGAATTTAAAAATTCTAAAGCCATCATACTATCACCCTGCATTAAAACTTTTAAATTTTCATCATCCCAGCAAAAAGTAGAGCTATGATGCAAGGTAGGATTTTTCAAATCTTTTGAAATGCCCACAAAAACATAAGCACCCATTCTCTCACGCGTTAAAAAAGCAAAATCCTCAGCCCCCATATCAGGCTTAGCTACGCTAATGATATTTTGTTCGCCCAATACCTTGCCAAAAGCTTTTCTGGCTATTTTTGCAGCATTTTCATCGTTGATCAAAGGAGGGTATTCTCTTTTATAATCAAGCTTAAAATCACCCCCAAATTCTAAAGCAACAGCTTTGGCTGTATTTTCTATAGAGCTTTGTAAAAGTTTTTGATTTTCATCGCTTAAAAAACGCACTGTTCCTTGCAAGATAGCATTTTGCGGGATCACATTAAAAGTCGTTCCTGCATGGAATTTTCCTATGGTGATAACCCCTGCGTCCACAGGTCTTAAGCGCCTTGAAATGATACATTGCACATCGCTGACAAATTTGCTCGCCATAACTATAGGATCGATAGTTGTATGAGGGTGTGCCCCATGCCCACCTTTTCCTATAAATTCAAGATCAAAAACATCAACCCCCGCCATCATCTCACCGCTTACAATTTGAGCAGTATTTTCGAGCAAAGGCCCCCACAAATGGCATCCAAAAACTGCATCCACATGAGGATTTTCAAGTATGCCTGCTTCTATCATAGGCTTAGCACCCCCACTTCCTTCTTCAGCAGGCTGAAACATGAATTTAATCGTTCCGCTAAATTCATCTCTTAATTCATTCAAGATCAAAGCCGCTCCCAAAAGCCCTGCTGTGTGCCCATCATGACCACATGCGTGCATTTTTCCATTGATTTTTGAAGCATAACTAAGATTTGTTTGCTCTTGCACAGGCAAAGCGTCCATATCCGCTCTTAAAAGCACGCATTGAGGTTTTTTAGTGCTTTGTTTTTTTCCTTCTATGCTTGCTAAAATTCCGGTTTTAGCTATATTTTTTTCATATTTAATACCAAATTCATCTAAAATTTCGCACACCAATCTTGCTGTATTTTCCTCTTCAAATTCAAGCTCAGGGTGCATATGAATTTGATGCCTTAAATTGACGATTTTTTCATAGTATTTATCACTTAAATTTTTAACGCGTTCTAACATAGTTTAATCCAAATCCTTTATTTTTTCATCTGCTTTTTTATTGTCTATTTTTTCTAAATTTGCTTCCATTTTACGAATTTCTTCTTCACCGCTTCTTACTAATTCTTGATCAATTTTCGAAAAATCTCCCGTTTTTTTATCCGCATAATCCACTTTTGACAATATAAAACGCAACAAATTAAGCCTTGCTTTTTTCTTATCATCTGAAGAAATGATAGTCCATGGACAAGTAGGAGTGTTGGATGCTAAAAGCATAGAATACTTTGCTAAGGTGTATTTATCCCATAATTCTTGAGATTTTTGATCCACAGGAGAAAGTTTGTATTGTTTCAAAGGATCGATACGGCGTTTTTCAAAGCGTTTTTTTTGCTCCTCTTTAGAAACAGAAAAATAAAATTTAAAAAACATCAAATTGCTATTTGAAATCATATTCTCAAACAAAGGCACTTCTCTTAAAAAGTCTTTATGCTGCTGTGGGGTACAAAAACCCATCACAGGCTCTACTCCTGCGCGGTTATACCACGATCTATCAAAGATCACAATCTCACCCGCTGAAGGCAAATGCGTCACATAGCGTTGAAAATACCACTGCGTTTTTTCAACATCACTAGGCTTTTCAAGTGCTACTACGCGACATCCTCTAGGATTTAGATACTCTATCAAACGCTTGATCGCACCACCCTTGCCTGCTGCATCGCGTCCTTCTATAAGTATAAGCACTTTTAGGCCTTTTGCTTTTACATAGTTTTGAAATTTCAAAAGCTCGATTTGTAGATTTCTCAGATCTTTTTCGTATTCTAAAGTGCTTTTTTTCTTTTTAACAGAAACATAAATTTCATCCTTTTTGACACCCTGTTTAACCTTTGAAGAAGCTTTTTCTTGCATCAATAAACCTTTATGAAATATTTAAAGCAAATTTACCATAACAAATTATAATTTGTGTTAAAATTATAAATTTTTTATACTTATATTTTAGGATAATAATGCGTTTTATTTTTACACTTTTATTTAGTTGTTATTTTTTATTTGCTTCTGTTTTATCATTAAATGAGGCCTTTGAAGTAAAATCAAGTTCTTATGATAGTGCCATTTCTATCGATATTAAACTAGGAAAAGATATTTATCTTTATTCTGACAAACTCAAACTCTATCTTAACCAAAACGATATCAGTCAATTGATCAATCTTCCGCCTAGCACCCAAAGGCTTCATGAAAAAGTGTATTATCAAAATTTAAATTTAGCCCTACCTAGCCTACTGCTTGAGCGTTTTGTGCAAAATCAAAATAATCAAATCAAACTCGAATTTCAAGGCTGCTCCGAACAAGGCTTATGCTACAATCCTCAAATTTGGTATTTTGATCTAAAACACAAAGATAAAAATTTTGAAATTTCAGCACCCTATAAAGAAAAACAAAAAACCCTTAGTGCAAAATCCGAAGAAAGCATGATCGCAAATTTCTTAGCCACAGATAAGCTTTTTTGGATCTTGCTAAGCTTTTTAGGTTATGGGCTTTTACTTTCTCTTACTCCTTGTATTTTGCCGATGATTCCCATATTATCTTCGCTCATCGTAGCTAAAAGCGGAATTAAATTTTCTAAAAAACACAGTTTCTTTTTATCTTTTATCTATGTATTTTTTATGTCTTTAGCTTATGCTATTGCCGGAGTTATAGCGAGTTTTTTAGGAGCGAGCGTTCAAGGACTTTTGCAAAAACCTAGCGTTTTGATCTTTTTTGCATTGATTTTTGTATTGCTTGCTTTGGCGATGTTTGAAAGCTTTCGCTTTGAACTACCTCTAAAATTTCAAAATTTTCTCCATAAAAAAAGCGAAAAAGGCAAGGGAGTGCTAGGCGTGGCTATCATGGGCTTTTTATCCGCTCTTATCGTAGGCCCTTGCGTAGCTGCTCCTCTAACCGGCGCTTTGATCTACATAGCCAACACAGGCGATGCGCTTTTAGGAGCTAGTGCTCTTTTTGTTATGAGTTTTGGTATGGGAATTCCTTTACTTTTCATCGGTTTAGGTCTTGGCTTTTTAAAAGCAGGAGCTTGGATGCAAAAAGTAAAAATTTTCTTTGGTTTTGTTATGCTAGCTATGGCTATTTGGATACTTTCTCGTATCATAGAAGCAAGATATATTTTAATCGCTTTTGGAATTTTGGGCGTATTTTTTAGTGTATTTATGGGAATTTTTGAACAAAGCCTTAACGCACTAGCTAAGATCAAAAAAAGCCTATTAATTTTAATTTTAGCTTATTCTTTAAGTATATTTTTAGGCGGGATATTTGGCGCAAAAGATTTTTTAAATCCTTTAAATTTCAGTCCAAATACGATCTCAAATCCTTCAAAATTAAACTTTAGTTTTATAAACGATCTTGATACTCTTCAAAAAGAGATTAAGACTAGTACCCGTCCTATCATGCTTGACTTTACAGCATCTTGGTGTGAAAATTGCAAGCTCTTAGATGAGCTTACTTTTAGCGATGAAAGAGTTCAAGAAAAACTCAAAAATTTTCATTTAATTAAAATCGATCTGACTCAAAATAGCAACAAGGATTTAGAAATCATGAAAAAATTCAGTGTTTTTGGCCCACCGGTATTGATATTTTTTGAAAACGGCAAAGAAAATCTTAGAATCACTGGTTTTATCAGTGCGGATGATTTATTACGAAAGTTAACAAAATGAAAATTAAAAGTTTACAAATAGGACACATTAAGGATTATGATGGCTTTAAAAGCGCTTTTGTAAAAAATATTTATTTAGAAGAAGTAGATATCGATTTTTCAGGTATCATTAACGACAATATAGCCGATACAAAACACCACGGCGGAAAAAATAAAGCTTTATTTGCAAATTCTTACCACAACTACACCGTTTGGGAAAATTTTCTTGGAAAAAAACTTGAGTGCGGTATGATGGGAGAAAATTTAACCCTTGAAAATTTACACGAAGAAAATGTTTGCATAGGAGATATACACCGATTTAAAGACGCTATCTTGCAAGTGAGCGAACCGCGCAAACCCTGTGTTAAAATTTCAAAAATTCATCAAAATCCAAATTTCACGCAAGAAATTTTCAAAACAGGATTAAGCGGATGGTATTATCGGGTTTTAGAGGGTAAAAAAATTCATGCCCATTCTAAAATTGAGCTTATAGAAAAAAATCCTATAAATTTAAGCGTCCTAGAACTCAATCATCTATTTTACAATCCTCACCAAGCACTCCAAAAAGATCCAACTTTACTTGAAAAATTGAGTAAACTTGACACACTGATTTCGCAAAATTGGCACGAAACTATACAAAAACGCTTAAAAAATACTTATGATTTAAATTATATGAAAAATTTATAATTTTTTAAAGTATTCTTAGGTTAAAATTTGTTTTTTATGAAAGGATAAGTATGCAAAGACAAACATGGAGTAGCACTCTCACTTATATCTTAACCGTCGCAGGAGCAACCATAGGTTTTGGTGCAACTTGGCGTTTTCCTTATCTTGTGGGAGAAAATGGGGGTGGCGCTTATGTTTTAGTATTTTGCATAGCGATGATACTCATTGGTATTCCTGTTATCTTAGCAGAAAATGTCATCGGTAGAAAATCCATGACAAACAGCGTCGATGCTTTTAAGGGCAAATGGAAATTTATAGGCTATATGGGGCTTTTAGGTAGTTTTGGTATCATGGCTTATTATATGGTTTTGGGCGGCTGGGTTTTTGTTTATATTTTTGAGTTAATCATAGGAAATTTCAATCTCTCTCATACCATAACCAAAGATTTTACCGAGTATTTTTTTGAAGATAAAATTTCTTTCAATCCTTTGGGCGTAGGAATTTTCACCACACTTTTTGTCCTTATTAATTATGTCATTTTAAGGCGTGGTGTTATAGACGGTATAGAAAAATCAGTTAAATTTCTCATGCCTTTGCTTTTTATTTGTCTTATACTTGTTGTAGGACGCAACTTAAGCCTTGAAGGTGCTATGAATGGTGTAAAATTTTATCTTACACCTGATTTTAACAAAATTCTATCTCCAAAACTACTTATCGATGTTTTAGGACAAGTCTTTTTTGCTCTTTCTTTAGGTTTTGGTGTGATGATTACCCTTTCATCTCATCTTAACAAAAATGAAAACATGGCAAAAACCGCCATTTATACAGGAGTTTTAAACACTCTTATCGCTGTATTAGCGGGCTTTATGATCTTTCCTGCACTTTTTTCAGCAGGACTTGAGCCAGATAAAGGACCTTCTTTGGTGTTTCAAACCCTACCTATAGCATTTTCTCATATTCATTTTGGAACTGTCATTTGCATTTTATTTTTCATGCTTTTACTCATCGCAGCATTAACAACGAGCTTACCTATATATCAAGTTATCATCAGTGTTTTAGAAGAAAAATTCAAACTTTCTAAAAAAACCGCGATCAACTTAACTCTAGGTTCGATCTTTATACTAGGAAACATTCCTTGCATACTCACTTATGGGCCTTGGAGAGATATCACTCTTATCAAAGGGAAAAATATTTTTGATAGTTTTGATTTTATCAGTGGAAATATTTTATTTGTTTTAACAGCCTTTTTTTGTTGCATTTATGTGGGCTGGATTCTTGGTAAAGAGCAAAGCATAAAAGAGCTTAGCAATGAAGGTAAATTAAAAAGCGTGGGATTTAAAATTTGGTTTTATTATATTAAATTCATCATACCTTTGATCATTTTTGCGATTTTCATTTATGGAATTACGAATTAATTTTTTATAAAGATAAACATAAAAGAATGAAATTTTTATCTTTTATGTTTGATTACTTCTCATTTACCTTTAAGATTTATACTTCCAAAACGAACCGAAAAACATTCATAAGAAAAACTCCTTAAAATAAGCCTAGGCAAATGCTAAACTAAGCTGGGCTTATTTTTATTGTATTTTCTACTTTTTTAAAATTTTTGATATTTTCAGTACTTTTTAAGAAAAAACTACACATTTGTATGCTACAATTACAGCGTTTTATTTAATTTTAAACAAGGAGAATTCTCATGAAACTAGTTAAACTTAGTTTAGTAGCAGCTCTTGCTGCAGGTGCTTTCTCAGTAGCTAATGCTACTCCACTTGAAGAAGCGATCAAAGATATCGATGTATCTGGAGTTTTAAGATACAGATATGATACAAGTAATGATTGGAGTAACGCAAACTATGGTAGCGGTGTTTCTGGAAAACAAGATCACAAATACAGAGCACAAATCAACTTTAGTGGTGCTATAGCAGATAACTTCAAAGCTTTTGTTCAATTTGATTACGATGCAACAGATCATGGCTATACAGCTTTTGATAACACAACCAACTCTTATGTAAGAGCTGACACTTCAGATACAAAAACTTCTTTAACAGTTCGTCAACTTTACCTAACTTATACAAATGAAGATGTAGCTACAAGCGTAATCGCTGGTAAACAACAACTTAACACTATCTGGACTGATAACGGTATCGATGGTTTAGTAGGAACAGGTATCAAAGTAGTAAATAACAGCATCGATGGTTTAACTCTAGCTGCTCTTGCTGTAGATGGCTACAATGTAGATGAGCAAAGTGGAGATTTAAGTAGTGTTCCAAACTTTGGAGGAAACCTTTATGGTGCTGCAGCTATCGGTTCTTATGAAGTACTAGGTGGTCAATTAAATCCGCAATTATGGTTAGCTTATATAACTGATAATGCTTTCTTCTATGCTTTAGATGTAGCTTATAGCACTACTATCTTTGATGGAGTAAATTGGACTCTTGAAGGTGCTTACTTAGGAAATAGCCTTGATAATGAGCTTGGAAACAATGTAGAAAATGGTAACTTCTTTGCTTTAAGAGGTAGTATCGAAGTAAATGGCTGGGATGCTAGCCTTGGTGGTTTATACTACGGTGATAAAGATAAAGCATCTACAGTTGTAATTGAAGATCAAGGTAATCTTGGTTCTTTACTTGCAGGTGAAGAAATTTTCTATACAACAGGTTCTCAACTTAACGGTAGCACAGGTAGAAATATCTTCGGATATGTAACAGCAGGCTATACTTTCAACGAAACAGTTCGCGTAGGTGGTGACCTAGTATACGGCGGAACTAAAACAGGTGCTTCAGCAACAACTAGTGGTGGAGATAAACTTGAAGCAGTTGCAAGAGTAAGCTATAAATACTCTCCAAAACTTAACTTCTCAGCATACTATTCTTATACAAATGTTGATTACGATACAGAAAGTAGCGACCATAGCGCTGTAAGACTTCAAGCTCTTTACAAATTCTAAGAAGCTCTAAAGTCTAACTTCAAGGTGGAGTTTTACTCCACCTTTTTTTATGCCTCATTTTTAAAACTTAAACTGATATAAATTATCTTTCTAGATCAATCTTAAAAGAAATTTTCCCAAGCTAAAATGCTTGAAGAAAATTAAGACTTAAACCAATGAGCTATTTTTTCAAACAATCCTTTTTGCTCATGATGCATACCATCTTTTATCCCAAAACTTTCGCTAAGTTTTTCTAAAAGTTCTCTTTGCTCATCGTTGAGTGAATTTGGAAATTTGATGGCAATTTGTACGATTTGATTGCCTATGCGAGAGCTATGCACATCTTTTACACCCTCTTTTTCAAGCACAAATCTTTGTCCATCTTTTGCACCCTTTGGCAAATTTAAAGTCGCTTCTCCTCGTATCGTAGGCACCTTTACGCTTTGTCCTAGTATAGCTTGAGTAAAAAACACTGGAAATTCTATATAAATATCCTCATCATCTCTTATAAAAGTATCATCCTCTTCAACGATGATCTTAACATACAAATCCCCTCTATTGCCACTCTTGCTCAAATTTCCTTTGGATGCAACTCTTAAATTCATCCCATTGTCTATACCTTCAGGGATATTTATCTCTACGCTATCTTTAAGTTCTTCATAGCCTCTACCCTTACAATCTTTACATTTATCACTTGCACTTTCTCCACTCCCCTTACAATCAGGACAAGTTTGTGCAAAAGTGATAAAGCCTTGAGAAATTCCCACTTGTCCCCTACCCTTACATTTTGGACAAGTTTGAAGTTTGCCATCTTTAGCTCCTGTTCCGCTACAAGTTTTACATGAAGATTTGTAAGTAAAATCTATATTTTTTTTACAACCAAACACCGCTTCTTTAAAGCTGAGTTTTAAATTCACCACAAGTTCGGCTTGAAATTTTTCATCACTTGATTTTTTACGGCGTTGCGATGCTCCACCAAAACCCCCGCCAAAAAAGCTAGAAAAGATATCACCCAAATCTTCAAAGCCACCAAAACCTGCTCCCCCTGATCCAAAACCGCCACCCTTTAAAGCATCTTTACCATATCTATCATAAATAGAGCGTTTTTCTTCATTACTTAGAACTTCATAGGCTTCATTCACAAGCTTGAATTTCTCTTCAGCTTCTTTATCGCCTTGATTTCTATCAGGATGATACTTCAAAGCCATTTTTCTATAAGCTTTTTTAATGGTATCTTTATCGGCACTTTGAGTAATTTCTAAAATTTCATAATAGCTTAACTCCATAGTCTTCCTTTAAACAATAAAATATTTATAAAATTTGTAAAACAAAAGATATAATTTTAGCAAAAATAAACTCAATAATTTATCAAATTTTAAATAAACTTATGTAAACATATAAACTTTACTTATAAACAAAAGGATAGCAAAATGATTAATGTGTTAATGATAGAAGATGATCCTGATTTTGCACAGTTATTATCAGAATACTTAACTCAATTCAATATCAAAATCACAAATTTTGAAAATCCTAAAGAAGCTTTAAATATAGGCATACAAGGCTATGATTGTTTAATTTTAGATTTAACTTTACCAGGTATTGATGGTCTTGAAGTTTGCAGAGAAATCAGACAAAAATACAATATTCCTATTATCATTTCATCCGCTAGGGGGGATTTGAGCGATAAAGTGGTAGGACTTCAAATTGGTGCGGATGATTATTTACCCAAACCTTATGATCCAAAAGAAATGCATGCAAGGATTATGAGTCTCATCCGTCGGACAAAAAGAGTTGAAAATACTAGCAGTGAAAATATCAACTCAGCTTTTAAAATCGATGAAAGAAAACATGAGATTACTTATCAAAATAAGATTTTAACTCTAACTCCTGCTGAATATGAAATTTTAGAATATCTCATCCAGCAGCACGGCTATAGCGTGTCAAGAGAACAACTTGTAAGTCGCTGTAAAAATCTTAAAGATAAAGACTCTAAAAGTCTTGATGTTATTATCGGTCGCTTAAGAAGTAAAATAAACGATAGCTCTAAGTCTCCAAAACATATATTTTCGGTAAGAGGTATAGGATATAAACTTATAGGATGAATAAAAATTATTCTATCTATACCAAGCTTGTTATTTTATTTGTTGTAACCTTCTTTTTAGTTTGTGTTTTATTTGTTGTACTTTTAAGAATAGAAAACAATACCTACAACGAAGAAGAAGGTTTTAAACAAGAAAGCTTTATAAAAAATATCATTAATTCTCACAGTAATGATTCTAGGATAGATATAGGAGATCATCTTGATAGTAGCGGTTTTACCGCTATACAAAATAAACATTTTGTAAAAATCGTAAGATCAGAAGGACAAAATCTTTTTCGCTCAGACGATGAAAAAAATTCTTGCACCCTTTCTTCTTTAAAATATAAAAATAAACTCTATCTTGATGTTCAATGTAGGGAATTTAGCGGCTTATTTGAAGAGGATGCCAATCATAGAGTTTACAATCTTTTACTGTTGGGCTTTTTCTTTTTTTCTTTTTTAATTGTTTTTATGTATTTTTCAGTACTAAAATCCATTGAACCTCTTAAAAAACTAAGACAGCAAATCGCAGAAGCAGCAAATAATGGAAAAACTAATTTTGTAAATTATCAAGAAGATGAAGTGGGTAAAATAGCCCTTGAATTTCAAAAAGCTTTTAAGAAAAATCAAGAACTTATACAATCAAGACAGCTTTTTCTACGCACCATTATGCATGAACTTAAAACCCCTATAGGAAAAGGTAGAATCATTGCTGAAATGGTAAAAGAAGAGAAGCAAAAAGAAAGATTGATCGATATTTTTTTAAGAATGGATTCGCTCATCAATGAATTTTCAAAAATTGAAAATCTTTTTTCAAAAAACTACAATCTTCAGTTTAGACCCGTACATTTTAGCACCCTACTTGGTGAAGCTAAAGACTATCTCATGCGCGATGATTTTAATAAAGTTGTCAAGATTGTTTTAAATCACGATGCTTTAATCAATGTAGATATGGAAATTTTTCCTTTAATTTTAAAAAATCTAATCGATAATGCTTTAAAATATTCAAGTGATGGAACTTGTGAGCTTTATTGTCATAAAGAGTGTTTTGTGATAAAAAATCCTGGCAAACCCTTAATAGAGCCTATAGAGTACTATTTTGAAGCCTTTACACGTGAAAAACATCAGCAAATAAAAGGTATGGGTTTAGGACTTTATATCGTTTTTGAAGTATGTAAATTGCATAATTTTGATATTATTTATTTTTACGAAGAAGGCAAACACTGTTTTAAAATTTTCTTTGGAGAGAAAACAAATAATGACACATAAGGGTATAGAAAAATTTAACGAACTTGTAGAAAGTTTTGCGAAATTACCTACTATAGGTAAAAAAACTGCCATTCGCCTTGCTTATCATATTTGCACAGGAAATCAACTCGAAGGCATGAAACTTGCACACAATATAGAAAATGCCATTCGCTTTATAAAACCCTGTCAACAATGCGGATCTTTAAGCGAAAACGAACTTTGTGAAATTTGCACCGATGATGAAAGGGATAAAAATTTCTTATGTATAGTGCAAAGCCCTAAAGATGTTTTGGTTATAGAAGAAAGTAAAAGTTATGAGGGTTTGTATTTTGTCTTAGATGATTTAAACGATGAAAAACTTATTCAGCTAAGGCAAATGATACTAAAACTACAAAGCAAAGAGCTCATTTTTGCTTTTACTCACAATTTAAATTCTGATGCAATGATTTTTTACATAGAAGATAGACTTAAGGATTTAAATTTGCAATTTAGCAAAATCGCACAAGGTATTCCAAGTGGAGTTAATTTGGAAAATGTTGACTTTATATCTCTAAATAAAGCCATCAGTTTTCGTACTAAGGTTTAAATCAGTTCTTATAAGAGATATCAGCTAATTCCTGCAAAGAATGATTTGCTATTTTTTCATAGCTAAAGCCCTCTTTAGCTAAATATTCAAGCAAAGTTTTTTCCATGATTTCACCCGCATTAACAATCTCTTGCGATAGAGTAAAACTCATAGGCTTGATACGCTTTGGAACACAAGCTAAAATTTGCGTAGAGGGTAAATCTCCCATTAGTTCCATGTATTGTAAAGTTTGAAGCATTTCTACTTCGTGTGCACTACCACTCCAATTGATCTTTTTAGGCATTGCATCATAAGGAAAGAAAAATACATCGCCGATTTTTGAATCATCTGCATCGATACAATCAAGCACTATCATCTTATCATACTCTGCGATAATATAACTAAGTTGTAAAGCCAAGGTGCCTCCATCAACAAAGTTTAAGCTGTGATTAGGATGAATAAATTTATAATTTTTTTCCAAAAGTTTGCAAAGATGAACGCCTATGCCTTCATCTGCAAACATAATATTTCCTATACCAAGGATAAGGAATTTCAATTTTTCTCTTCCTTGATAAATTTATAACCGCTGACTATAGCATCGATCGCACCGTCTTTACCTTTGATAGCATTGAAAAATGCCATATAGATATGAACAGGGACAAAGATTAAAATCACCCACATTAAAATTCTGTGATAAGTTCTAACATCTGCCAAGCCTCCAAGTGCAGCTTCTAAAGGCCTTAACACTTCATACAATAATCCCCCCAAGCCTTCATGGTAAGTATGAGTATAAAGAATCAATCCCGTTAAAATAATCCCCACCATAACAATATAAAAAAATACATAAGTTACAAATTGCAAAGGATTATAAACACCTTTTAAATGTGGATGTTTGCCTAAAAATAGATAAAATTTAATCTGTTCTATCCATAACTTTGGATTAAGCGCATCCACTATACTGATACGCTCTTTACGACTTATCCTATCAAAAAAGAAAAGGTAAACTTTAAAAATCACACAAGCAATCAAAACAAAACCTATAGCTTGATGCACCATTCTGTATTTGGCTTGCATGAAATTAACCGGTTCGCCATTGCTTATAGGGTTTTGAAAAACATAAGAAAGATAATATCCTGTTATAACCAAAACCACTATAGCAAAAGCTCTTACCCAATGTGTTAAACGCAAACCTATGCTAAATTCATATTCAGCCTTTCTTTGCAATTTTTCTTCTTTATTTTGCATAAAAGCCCCTTTATAAACTCGCGTTTACTTTGTATTCGCTTAGATTATTTCCCTTAGTATCCATTACATGCACCGCACAAGCTATGCAAGGATCATAAGAGTGAATTTTTCTGATGATTTCAAGTGGTTGTTTTACATCAGCGATTTTTAATCCTATCAAACATTGCTCATAGCTTCCACCTACACCACTAGCATCTTTTGGACTTGCATTCCAAGTAGAAGGAACAACTGCTTGCCAATTTTCTATCACTCCGTTTTTAATCCTACACCAATGACTTAGCGTTCCGCGTGGCACATGCCCCATATAGCGTCCTTTGTATTCTTTAGAATTATCAATCACATAAGGCGCACAAGTACTTTGATCTACTTTTAAATTTTCAACCAAATTATCAAATGCTCTTAAAGCATTGTTAGCCACAATTTTTGCTTCCAAGCAACGCGTAGCAGTTCTTCCAAGAGTGCTAAATACAGCATTTAAAGGAAGTCCTGTTTCTTTTAAAAACTCATCCACCACAGGAACAACATTTTTATTGCCTTTAGCATAATTTACAACGATATTAGCCAAAGGTCCTACTTGCATAGGATTTCCTTCATAGCGCGGAGCTTTAATCCAGCTATATTTACCCTTAGTATCAAATACTTTAGAATGTACAGTTTTTCCATGATGATCTACGCTTTCACCCTCTATAAGTCCTGTATAATTTGGATTTGTTTTACCCTCATAAGGATGTAAAGGTTCATTGTCTGCATACCAAGAATGAGTCGCTTCTTCAGTGATTTTATCTTCTTCTACTTCATATACCTTGCTTAAATCTCCATTTTTAATGATTCCACTTTCAAATAACCACTCATCTCTACCAAGCTGGAATTCTTGGAAAGTGTAAAGATTGTTTACGCCTATATCATTTAATACACTGGCTTCATTCGCATAAGCTTTTCCTGCCATAACAAGATCAGGATAATAAGCACGGTTAACAAATTCTTGCACTTCTTTGAATTTTTCCATATATTCACCCATTCTAGCAGGGCTTAACAAATCCATAACACAAGTTACACCACCCACAGTTAAGCTTTGCGGATGAGGATTTTTAGCACCAAAGATAGCCATACATTGAGCTACAATTCTTTGAATTCTTAAACACTCTAGATAATGTGATAAAACGATCAAATTTTGCTCTGGACTTAAGCGATAAGTCGGATGACCATAATAAGCATTTGCAAAAGGCCCTAAATTTCCTTTATCTACAAAGGTTTTAAGTCTTTGTTGTACTTCAAGAAGTTTGTCTGCTCCTGTTGCATAAGGCATTGAAGTATATTTAAAAGCCTCATCGCTTGCTTTTTTAACATCAGCACTTAAAGCACTTACTACATCCGCCCAATCAAGCCCATGAAGTTGATAAAAATGCACGATATGATCGTGTAAGAAAAGCGCTGCATTCATCAAGGTTCTTGTTAAAAGCGCATTTAAAGGCGGAGTAATACCCAAAGCATTTTCAACCGCAACTATACCTGCTTTATAGTGAGAAAAAGTACAAACACCACAAATTCTTTGCGTCATAAAACCCGCATCTCTTGGATCGCGTCCTTTAACAATGGTTTCAATACCACGCCATAAAGTAGAACCTGCATAAGCTTCTTTAACCACATTGTTATCATCAACAACAACTTCAACCCTTAAGTGTCCTTCTATTCTTGTAATTGGATCTACTATTATCTTTTGACTCATGTATTTTATTCCTCATTTTTTTTCATAGATGCGATCACCGCATGTGCTGCAATAGCAACGCCCGTAAGCGTTAGAACACCTATGCCTATTTTATCCGATACATTATCAGCCCCTAGCCCAAAAACGGTGTCAAATTTACGACTTGCCATAGGCTCTTCAAAAGGCCCCATGGTATCCCAGAAATTTGGCTCAGAACAACCTATACAGCCATGTCCTGCTTGAATAGGCCAAGAAGTGTGCTGATTAAATCTTTCTCTAGAACAGTTATTGAAGGTATAAGGTCCCTTACAACCCACTTTATAAAGACAATAACCATTTTTTGCACCCTCATCACCAAAGCTTTGTACAAATTCACCCGCATCAAAATGTCCGCGTCTTTCGCAAAGATCGTGAATTCTTAAACCATAAGCCCATTTTGGTCTATTGTAAACATCAAGTGCAGGCAATTCACCAAAAAGAAGATAGTGTAAAACATTGCCTACTATATTTTTTTCACTTGGTGGACAACCGGGTACATTGATAACCGTTTTACTTGTTACCTTACTTAGAGCTTGAGCATTGCTTGGATTTGGTCTTGCGGCTTGAATTCCACCAAAGCTCGAACAGGTTCCTATCGCAAAAATAGCCAAAGCATTTTCACTCGCTGCCTTAGAAAGCTCATATCCTGTCTTTCCGTGCGGTCCTATAGTTAAAAAATGCTCAGTATCTCCCATAGGGATACCGCCTTCAACCATTAAAATATATTTGTTTTTATATTTTTCGATAGCGCTTTCTAAATTTTCTTCAGCCTGCCAACCTGCTGCAGCCATAACAGTTTCATGATACTCTAAAGAAATATAATCAAATATCAAACTATCGATAGTTGGAGTATCACTTCTTAATAAACTCTCACTACAACCCGTACATTCAGCCATATGAAGCCAAATCACAGGAAGTCTGTCTGCAAGTTCTGCAGCTTTTGCTACCATAGGAGTAAAGCTTGCTGGCAATGCCAAAAATGCTGTCATTGCTCCCGCCCATTTCATAAAATCTCTTCTAGTAAAGCCGGATCTTTCTAAAGCTTTTGGTATAGAATTTTCAGGATTTAAAGAAGGAAGTTTCTCAAGTGCACCTAAACGGGACTCTATTTGATTATAATCAATCATTGAAATTCCTTAATTAATGTAATTTGTTCCACTTAATAATAAAATAAAGCAAATTAAAAATGTATTAAAATTTAAATTTCAATAGAAAAATATAAACAAAACTTAAAGATGTATTAATAAAAGCTAAAAAACTATATCCCTTTCTTCAGCTTGCGAATCAAAAATCTTGCAGGATGTATGCAAGGAATAAAATTTTTAAATATCCCCAAAGGCTCTTTATTAATCAAAGCACAAAGATATCTTGCAGCTAAAACAGAGCTGCTAAAAGCTCTTGAACCATGGGCAAAATTAAGATATAAATTAGGGATATTTTGAGGCAAGGTCTGTGCCTTGTTTTTTGTCCACAATAAGGCTTTATATTCTTGCTTATAAAAAGCTTCATCATAAGCTGCTCCTACAATAGCAAACCTATCGCTAGAATAAGATCTAAAACCCACTCTAGATCCTTTGATGATAATTTCTTCATCGCCTTTTAAAAATTCTTGTATATTTTGCAAATTTTCTTCATCATCAGTTTTTTGTGGATGTGGGTTTGAATTAAGCCTATCATAACTTGCACCAATGACTTGTAAATCTCCATCGCTAGGACAAATATAAGCTTTTGAAGAAAGAGCAAATGCATTATCTAAAAAAGGTTTTAGATGAGTAACCTGTCCTCTAACCTTACTTAAAAGCATTCCATCATAAACTAAAAAATCCTTAGTATCAGCACCCATAGCATAGATCAAAATGTCAAAATCTTGGATTGCTTTTTGGTTTTTAAAATGCAAAGTAAATTTGTCTTCTTGGTATTGAAAAAAATCATATTTGTGATTAAAATACATTTTTGCCTGACTTTTTTCAAAAAGCGATTGTAAAATTTCTTTAGGCTTGATGTGTCCGCCATCTTCTAAAAAAGCTTCATTCTTGTCAATCTTAAATAAAATATTATCTTTTTGGCTTATAAAACGCTCTTGCATTAAAGGAGTATGAGCAAATTCTATCACTCCATTTAGTTTTAAATTTAAAATTTGCTTATAAAAACGACTCGCCTCGATAAAAGCAAGTTGAGAAAATTCACCCAAAGCAACATCAGGTTTTAAAATCAAAGAGCTTAAAATTCCACTTTCATTACCACTTGCACCACATCCTAAACTATCATTTTTTTCAAAAACGCTGACTTCAAAATCACGCAAAGAAAGCTCATAAGCCAAAGTCGCACCACATATTCCCGAGCCTATAATGGCTACTTTTTTGTTTTTGTATAAACTTGGAATTCTTTGAAAATAAGCTTCTTTATCTAGGGCTAAATGTTCTTTGCGTAAAAAAGCTTTGATCATCTCTCGCTTTCTAAAACCTTTAGTTTTTTGAACTTCAAAGCCATGTTTTATAAGATTTTTCTGTAAAATACTCGAAGCAGAAAAGGTGCAAATTTGAGTATCAATCTTTGAAAGTCGAGCAACTTGAGCTATAAAATTCTCATCAAACATAGCTAAATTTTTACTCGGAGAAAAACCATCTAAAAACCAAACATCAGCGTTAAAATCAAGCTCACTAAGAACAGCAATATCATTAAAGATTAAATCCAAAAAGCAGTCTTTAAAATAAAAGCGATAATACCCTTTTTTAGCCTTAGGATAAAACTCTAAGAAAGATTCTAAAATTTCTTTAAATTCATCATAAAATCCAAGCCTTTGATAAATTTCTCTAAGCTTGTCTTTTTCGATATAAAAACCCTCAACACTGATATAAAATAATTTTTTAGGACGCTTTTTTATTTGAAGAAATCTTTTAAGGGTTAAAAAGAAATTAAGCCCTATACCAAAACCACTTTCAGCTATGATAAATGTATCATTTTCTTTAAATTCAAAAGCCTCACTATAAACAAATTTACTCTCGTTTAAACCATCTTTTGAGTTAAAATAAAAATCATCAAAGTCTAAAGAAAATGGAGTATTGTCTTTAAAGATTAAATTAGCTTTTTTCATCTATTGTTGTAAAAATAATTCTCCACACCATCAGCTATACCCTTAACCAAAGTGTCTTGAAAACTTTTATTTGCGATTCTTTTTCCTTCACTTGGATGAGTAATGTATCCGATTTCTATCAAAATAGCAGGCATTTGAGCCCCAACAAGAACCCAAAAAGGAGCTTCTCTTACTCCACCATCGACTATCCTATATTTCTTGCGAGTTTGGGTTAAGATATTTTTTTGCACATCTATAGCAAGTTTGTTTGAAGCTACAATCTTTTCTCTGTTTAAGAAATTTAAAATACTTTGTTTTGAAAAATAATTGATCTCTTCAAAATCACCCTGATTTTCTTTTTCAGCAGCTTTTTTACTTCTTTCACTTCTAGCAGGACTTAAGAAAAAAGTTTCCACACCCTCACTACTTTTTGCCTTGGATGCACTAGGTGCCGCATTTGCATGGATAGATATAAACAAATCCGCTCTTTTATCATTAGCATACTTTGTTCTATCTCTAAGATTGATAAATTTATCTGAACTTCTTGTATAAAGTATCTTGTAACCGCGTTTTTTAAGCTCATTTCCAAGCTTTAAAGTCGTACTTAAAACCACATCTTTTTCTTTTAAACTGCCCTTTTTATCACTTAAAGCACCACTATCCTTACCTCCGTGTCCAGCATCAAGCACTATGATCTTATCGGACTTAAATTTAGAATTTAAAACATTTTTACTAGTGGTTTTTGAAGTACTTTTACTTGAAGTAGAAGCACTTTTACTTACACTATTGCCAAAACCTAAAGTCAAACTTTTATCATCTAAATCTTTAAAAAGCTTAAATTCTTTAGTTGAGCTGAGCACAATACGAACTGTTTTTGGATTATACTGAGTAACCGTTACAGCATTTTGTCCAAAGCTAAAGTTCTTACGACTACCCTCTAAAATTCCTTGAAAACTCACTACTTGTCTAAAGTATTTTTGATCTCTTGTAGTAAAGCTTGTGATATCTTGTTCATCGAGTTCATCGCTTAAATTTAAAACAACAGCATTAGAAATTTTATCCACATCTAAAATATATAAAGGATCGTCTTTTGCCGGTGCTTTTTTAGTGCTTGTTTTAGTTTCTTGAGTTTTAACCTGTTTAGGCTCTTGTTTTGTGACTACTTTTTTACTTTCTTGTTTTACTACTGTCTTGGGTGCCTGCTTACTAGGAGCACTTTTTTGTGCAATTAGTGATTTTTTAGAAATCTTTATCTTTTCATCTTCAAAATCAAAGTCTATAGAAATTTTTTCCTTAGCATAGACAACGATACGGATCATCTTTGGATTAAACTGCGAAATCACTATACGATAATCATCAAATTTATATTCTTTTCTTCCGCCTTCTAAAACACCTTCAAAGTCGCTGATATAGCGATAATTTCCCTTTTCATCTAAGGCAAAACTTTTTATATCCTCTTGTTTTAAATCAGTATTTAGATCAAGCACTACCCCTTGGCTTGTTTTGTTTGATTTTAAAACATAAACCTTATCTACTTTTTCTGCTTGTTGGGGCTTATCGTTTTGCGTTTTTGCACTCTCTTGTTTAATTTGCTGGGGTTTTGGAGTATTTTTAGGAGGATTAAAGCTAGAAAGCTCAACATTTTTAGCTTCGGGTTGGAGTTTTTGCTTATCTTTAACAACTGCTTTTCTTAAAGCATTGATACTAGCTTCGCTTACTCCACTTTCTTCTAGCTCATTTGCATAAGATTTATCATCCAAATTTAAAGCATTAGAGCTTATAATCAATCTCTTTAAAATTTCGATTTTAGTTTTTTCATCTTCATTGATCACGCTTTGTATATAAAGACTTTTTAGCTGATGATGAAATTTAACTTGAGCATCATTTTTTGACATGATGAAATTCTTATCAAAATTAGCAAGTTCATTTTCATATGCTCCAAAACAAATGCTAAAAAATGCGATACAAAAAACTAAAATTCTAAGCATTATTCACCGTTGACAAGTTTATCTATAAGTTCTTTAACACTGATTAATTTTTCTAAACGGTAGCCGTTAGCCCCTGTAAAAAACAATCCTGTTTCTTTTTTTCCTGACCATGCATCAAAAAGCCTATCGGCTATACAATAGCCCACCTTTGTCGCTTCCTTACCTCGGCCACACGGTGCTACACAGTTACTGATACAATTGATCTTTGGCCCCATTCTTTTATCGACTAAATCAAGTAAATTAGTCCTTACTCCTCTTGCAGGATATCCTACTGGGGATTTGATAAGTTCTATATCTTCTTCTTTGCATGCAAGCAATACACTTTTAAACTCATCGCTCGCATCGCATTCAAAAGTTCCTATAAAACGAGTTCCCATTTGAACCCCGCTAGCACCTAAAGAAATGGCATTTTCTATATCTTTCTTATCCCAAATTCCACCCGCTGCAATCACTGGAAAAGAACCCCAATTTTTTGCTTCTTCAACCACAGGTGCAATTAAATTTTCAAGTTGATAATTAGGATCTAAACATTGCTCGTAAGTAAAACCTTGATGTCCTCCACTCTTAGGTCCTTCAAGTACAACAGCATCAGGCAGACGGTTATATCTACTTTGCCATCTTTTGCAGATGATTTTTAAAGCTTTAGGTGAAGAGATGATAGGTACTAAAGCAACATCAGGGAAATCTGCTGTAAATTCAGGCAAGTTAGTAGGAAGTCCTGCACCCGAAACTATAATATTAAAACCCACTTCACAGGCATCACGAGCGATTCTTGCATAATCATTGCTTGCACATAAAATATTACAACCCAAAGGCGCATCACCGCAAACTTTTCTTGCGTTATTTATCAAAGTTTGCAAGCCTTCTCTTGAATAAAAATTTTCACTGCCATAAGGCTTAGCATTCAGCTCTTTACTGATATGGGTGCGGTTTTCATAGTATCCTGTTCCAACAGATGAAATGATACCAAGACCACCATTTAATGATACAGCCGAAGCCAACTTATCCCAGCTTATACCAAGCCCCATTCCGCCTTGAAAAATAGGATATTTTATAGTGTGTTTTCCTATTTGAAGAGATTTTAAACTCATATATTCACCTTTAATTTTGCAAATTTTCTCTTACCTACTTGTAAAATATACTCCCCTACGCTAAGTTGCATTTGTTCATCACTTACTTTTTGTGAATTTACACTCACTGCATTTGCATTGATACTTCTTCTTGCTGCAGAGGTAGAATTTTCCAAACCACATTCTACTAAAGCCTTAGCAAGCCAAATTTCGCCTTGTATCTCAAATTCTTTTATATCGCTTGGCAAAGCATTTCCACTATGCACGCTGTCAAATTCGGCTTTTGCAGCTTTAGCACTTTTTTCATCATGAAAACGCGTAGTAATCTCTAGTGCTAAGTTTTCTTTAGCAAGTTTAGGATGTAAACTACCACTAGAAATTTCTTTTTTCATATCTTCAATTTCTTCCAAGCTTTTAGTGCTTAAAAGCTCGTAATAACGCCACATTAACTCATCGCTAATACTTAAAATTTTAGCATACATATCATTAGCTTTTTCTGTGACACCGATATAATTTCCCAAGCTTTTACTCATTTTATTTACACCATCTAAACCTTCTAAAAGAGGCATCATCATCACAGCTTGTTCTTTTCCGGTATTGTAAATTCTTTGCAGGGTTCTTCCCATTAAAAGATTGAATTTTTGATCCGTTCCGCCCATTTCTATGTCACATTTTAAAGCTACACTATCGTATCCTTGAAGCAAAGGATATAAAAATTCACATATAGAAATAGGACTTTGCTCTCTAAAACGCTTTGTAAAATCATCGCGTTCTAGCATTCTTGCCACACTAAAGGTTGAAGTAAGTTCTACTATCCCAGCAGCTCCTAGTTCATTAAGCCATTGAGAATTGAATTTTAACTGTGTCTTTTGTGGATCTAAAATCTTAAATACCTGCTCTTCGTAAGTCTTAGCATTTTTTAATACTTGTTCTTTATCAAGTTTTTTGCGCGTAACACTTTTTCCGGTAGGATCGCCAATTTGTCCTGTAAAATCACCGATTAAAAATTGGACTATAGCTCCGTGTTTTTGCAAGTATGCCATTTTTGTTAAAACCACACTATGTCCTAGGTGCAAATCAGGTGCAGTAGGATCAAAACCCGCTTTTACGAAAAAATTTTCGCCCTTTTCGTAATAATTTTTGATCAAATTTTCAATTCTTTCTTCATCGATGATTTCTGCACACCCTCGTTTGATTTCCACAAGTATATTTTTTATATCCATTTTCTACCTTTTAGTTTAAGCTTCTTTATAAGCATCATTTAATGAAGTAAAATCTAAAATTTTACAATAAGATTTCAACCTATCTCGGACATTGTCAGGATTTATATTGTCAGGAATTTCTATCGTGATTTCAAAATAATCCACCACGGTATTAGTATCACTTGACAAATTAATCGTTAATAAATTAATCTGCATTTTAGCTAAAACTGCCAAAAACTCTGCTAAAACTCCTTTTTTATTTTCCAAAGAAAAGATTAATTTATACGATTTGGGTACATTAGAATCCCATTTAATCAAAACCATGTCTTTGTTATTATCTATCATTTTATCCGCTCTATCGCAGAGTTTATGATGGACTATGGCATTTCCATTCTCGATAAATGCAAGCACCGCATCGCCTCTTTTTGGATGACAACAATGATCAAAGTCTACATTGGCAACTTTATGATTTGAATATAGCAAAAAGTTTCCAATTTTTTGCTCTTTGATTTCATATTTATCAAACCAATAAGATTTTTTAGCATATTTTTTAAGCCCGTTAACCATGTCTTTTAAATAAGCACTATCACTAGCTACCTGTCGTATACGCCTACCCAAATTCTCTTTTTCAATCCAGCTTTCTATCTTGCTTTTATCTACGCCAAAAATGAAGCTTAGCATATTTATCGCACTTAAAAGATTGATTTCCCTCATTTTTTGCTTACAAAATTCTCTTATGCTTGCTTTTGCTTTTCCTGTTTTTACACTGTCAATCCAAGAACAACGATAGAATTTATCATTAGAAGTTACAACCCGCACTATATCTCCATTTTTAAGCTCGGTTAAAAGAGGAACTTTTACACGGTTAACATAAGCACTTTTTGCATGAAGCCCTACTTTAGTATGCACTTCATAAGCAAAATCAAGCACAGTAGCCCCTCGCGGTAGGGTAAAAATTTCGCCCTTTGGAGAGTAAACGGCCACATCTTCCACATAAAGACTGTCTTTTGCATACTCATAAAGTTCAACGGCATTATAATCTTCTGCATTTTCAAGATTGTTTGTGCTTTGCATTGAAATATCAGTAAGCCAATCAAGTCGTGGAGCTACAACGCTTCCGTCCTCTTTGTATTTCCAATGCGCAGCTATACCAAATTCAGCAATTTTATGCATATCAAAAGTACGAATTTGTGCTTCGATAATATTTTTCGTATCAAAAAGAGTGGTGTGTATCGTTTGGTAACCATTTTGCTTTGGCAAAGCTATATAATCTTTAAAACGCGAAACCAAAGGATTAAAATTTGTATGCAAAACCCCTAAAGCCAGATAACAATCGCTCACATTTTCAACCAAAATCCGCACGCCAAGTAGATCCAGTACTTCTTCTATACCCACGCCTTTTCTTTGCATTTTAAGATAGATAGAATAACTGTGCTTGATGCGTTTTTGAATCTGAAAACTTCCTTGCCTAAAGCCATTACTAAGAAATAAAAGCTCGATTTTTGAAATAAATTCATTAAGCCCTAGTTGCATTTGCTGATCGTTTGAATTGATATAATTATCGATAAGCTTATACTCATCAGGCATTAAATATTTAAAACTTAAATCTTCCAAATAATTCTTAATGCTAGAAATTCCAAGTCTATGCGCTATGGGTGCATAAACGACTAAAGTTTCTTCGCTAATACGCTTTTGCTTATCTGGTCTTAAGGCGTCTAGGGTTAGCATATTGTGAAGTCTATCGCAAAGTTTTACCACCAAAACCCCAACATCTTCAATACTTGCCAAAAGCATATTTCTAAATGTAAGAGCGGATTTGGTTAAACTTTTCTTTGATTTTGAAGGAATGAGATTGTCTTCTCTGATTTCTACGATTTTTGTAAGGCCTAAAACAAGTTTTAAAACTTCGGATCCAAACTGATCTCTAAGTTCTTCTTCAGTACATTGCGTATCTTCGATCACATCATGCAAAAGTGCAGCTAAAATCGAAGCTTTATTTTCACTTAGAAAAGCAACTAAGCATGCGACTAGGATAGGATGAACCGCATAAGGTTCTCCACTTTTTCTTATCTGACCTTCGTGGGACTTTATGCAATAATCCACAGCCTTTTCTACAATAGCATCCTCTTGACAAATGCTAAAAAGAAGTTCTTTTGCTCTTGTTAAATCTCTACAATTTTTAATATCTTCAATGAGTTTTTCGAGCAATAATTCCTCATCGACTGTTTTCAACTAGACCCTCTAAAGTGATTTTATTTTCTGCTATCTCGTATAAAGCAATATCAGCAAATTTAAATTTATTTTTATCAACATCTACTAAAGGTGCTGCACCATCAGCCAATTGCTCTGCTCTTTTTGCAACAACCAAAGAAAGACGGTAACGATCATCTCCCATTTTTTCTAGTGCTTTAGCTGCTATTTCTTCTATTCTCTTTTCCATTGTTTCTCCTTGATTAATTTTTAACTATAGAACAAAGACTGTTATCGCCTTGTATAATTTTCAATAAATTTCCTTCTTCAAACATATTGCATACAACGATAGGTAAAGAATTGTCCTTAGCTAGAGCGATTGCAGTATCATCCATAACTTTAATATTATCTTGCATTGCCTCATCATAACTTAGGGTTTGTAAAAATACTGCATCATCAAATTTATTAGGATCTTTATCATAAACCCCATTTACTTTTGTTGCTTTGATAACCATATGCGCATCGATTTCAACTGCTCTTAAAATAGCTGTTGTATCTGTTGTAAAATAAGGGTTTCCTGTGCCTGCAGCAAAGATTACAACTCTGCCTTTTTCTAAATGTCTTTGAGCTCTTCTCATGATATAAGTTTCACAAAAAGCTTCCATTTGGATCGCACTTTGTACTCTCACATCAAGTCCGTAACTTTCTAAAGCTTCTTGGATAGCGATAGCATTAATAACGGTCGCAAGCATTCCCATGTGATCACCGCTTGTGCGTTTGATAAGACCACCTTTTGCTGCTGAAACACCGCGAATGATATTTCCACCACCTATAACTATACCTACTTCTATATTATTTTTAACTAGTTCTTTGATCTCATTCGCTATGAATTTTAAAATAGAATTTTCAATACCAAAGCCATTTTCTCCGGCTAAAGCTTCTCCTGAAAATTTTACTAAAACTCTTTTTTTCTCTTGCATTTTTTCTCCTTAATCAACTCGAAATTATATTGAAAATTCCATTAAATTTAGCTAATTTAAGCTAATAAGTTCTAAAGGATTGATATGAAAATTCTTTTGTGTTACTTCAAAAGTTAAATCATTTTTTATCCTGCCTACTACCGCACCTTTTTTTACATTTTTACCCACTTTGATATTAGGCGCTATCTTATCCAAGTGTGCATAAATAGTATGAATTCCATTATCATGTTCGACTATCACAACTCTTGCAAGCATACTTGTATCTTTGGCAAAAACTATCTTTCCATCCAAAACACTTTTTACCACAGCATCTGATTTTTTGCTTCTTAAAACAACATTTTCATTGAAAATTTTAATATTATAAACAGGATCGATATAATTTCCAAATTTTTGCTTTACAGTAAAGGATTCTAAAGGAGCTATAGTTTTTTTACCTATATAGCGCTTAGTAGTGCTTCCTTGATAGCTAGAACCAATTTGACGAATTTTTTGAGTATTGTTAGTGATTTTGCTATCGCTAACAACTTTTTGGGTTTGTTTTTTGTCTTCTTGTTTACTTTCTATAATTTTTAACTGATTTAGAGTTTTTCTTAACTCATCTTGCTGATCTTGTAAATTCTCGAGTTTCTTAGCATAAATCGCACGATCGGTTTTTTGCTTATTGATTTCTTTAACTTGCTTTTGTCTTAGATTTTGAAGTTTTGCTAATTGAGCATTGTAATCTTTTAAATCTTCATTGATTTTTTTAATTTGACTTTGCTTGCTATCGATCAGTTTGCTTATATCCTCATAATCCTTAGAAAGCTTAAAAATTTCATCTTGTAAAATTTTATCCAAGCCGCCTAAAACTTCAAAAGCCATAAAGCTTTCCTTGCTTTCAACATAACCTTGCGGTATAGGTAAATCATAAGCAAAATCTTTAGCCATTAAGGCTATAAGCTTGCCTTCCATACTGGCTTTGCTTTTTAAAAGATCTGTATTTTGGCTTGTGAGCAAATTTAAGTCTTTATTTTGTGCCTTGGCTCGAGCTTCAAGCTTAAGGGTTTGAGAATTAAGAGTTTCGATTTGAGCACTCAGTTCTTTTAAACTCTTTTCTCCATTTAATATATCATTTGCCAAATCTTCAAGTTTTTTATTTACCTGCTCTTGAATGCGTTTATTTTCTGCTAAGTTCTTGGTTTTTTCATTGATAGCATTAGCATAAATTTCATTGCTTAAGTAAAAAAAACAAAGAAAAATTAAAATTTTTCTCATTTCTTCACCCTAAACATCACCGAATTTACGCACAATAAGCATACAAATAAAGTGGCTAAAAAAATCACACCCAAATGCACGATAAAATTAATAGGAGGCAAGATAATATCAACCGCCTTTAGACTATCTTGAACTATAGAAAGATCGTAAATTTGTGTGAAAAATATAAACAAAACAATAAAAGCGATAAAACAATCCACTACTACAATCTTATACAGCATGAAAGATCTAAACCAAAAAGGTGCACCAAACAAGCACATAATCTCTACGCGTTCGGTGTGTTCAAAAAGCCAAATTCTCATTTGCTTTAAAAATAAAACAAAGGAAAGCAAGATAATGATAAATAAAAATAGCCAAAATACAAATTTCATCAAAACAAGTAAAGAATAAACCTTATCATGCGTTTTAGCAAAAGTTTCAACTTTACTAATGCTTGGTATGCTTAAAAGCTGATTTTTAATAGTATTAAGCTCATTTTGCGTAGGCAAATAATCAAGTTTAATGCTATAAAATTTAGGTAAAGAATCTCGCAAAACTTTTAAATTTTTATCAGAAACATCATTTTTTAAACGCTCTATCAAATCCTTAGGATCTAATAATTCCAAACTAGAAAAAGAAGAAAGTTTGGTTTTTATAACATTCTTATCAAGTTCGGTAGAGCTTGCGACAATGATATTATAATCTTTATTGACAAGCTCTTCGTAGTATTTTAAAGTAGCATTTGTAAGTAAAATAAACTCAAAGGCAAACATCATAAAAAGCAAAGGCAAAATCAAAGATAAGTGAGTTTTAAAAAATTTCATTCATATTTCCATTTTCTATATTGAAACGACGATAATTCAGTCTTAAATTGCTCGGAATTCTATGCGTAACCACCACAACACAAGTACCTAAAAGCTCTCTAGCTGATTTTAAAAGTGTCCAAATAATATCCGAAGAATACTCGTCCAAATTTCCCGTAGGCTCATCGCAAAGCAAAAGCTTAGGATTGTGCGCTAAAGCTCTAGCCATAGCGACTCTTTGCTGCTCTCCTCCGCTTAGCTGGTTAGGCAATTTATCTGCTTTAAATGTCAAATTTACATGCTTTAAAAGCTTACTAGCTTGATCATGGCAAACTTTCTTACTATAACCTTTGATCATAAGAGGAAGCATGACATTTTTTTCCACGCTGTATTCTTGTATAAGTCTATAGTCTTGAAAAATAATACCGATTTGCTGACGCAATTTTAAAAGCTCTAAATTTCCGATCTTTCGCATAGAAGATCCGCATACTTCAAGCTGACCTGAAAGGAGTTCTAAATCCCCATAAAAAGATTTCAACAGAGTGCTTTTTCCACTTCCACTTTTACCTGTAATAAATACAAAATCATCATCTTTAAAAGTAAAGCTAGCTTCTTTGATAACTAATTCATCATAACCTAAAGAAAGTTTATGTGCTTGAATTAAATTTGACATTCCATCCTCTTTGAATTTCAAAATTCGTAAATTATGCTTTATTTTTACTTAATTTTCAAGAAAATGATCTGTATTAAAATGAAATTTAATACTTTCCTTAAGCATTTTTATAGCTTTTAAATTTTCTTGTATTTTAAAAGGCTCCTTAAAAACAAAGCTAATCGTCTCATCTATATGTAAATAACAGTGCTCAGGCTTATTAAAAGCACCAAAGGCTATCTTCAACAATAAACTTTCCCCTTGCTTATAAATATTTTCAAAATGCAAGAAGAAATCCTCTTTTTTCAGGGTAAAGTTTTTAAAATTTTTCTCCAAAAGCATTAAATCATTTCTGCTTAAATGCATATCTGAAAAATCAAATTCTTCTACAAAGATATCGTTTTCTTCCTTGTCTAAATTCCACACCCAAAGATCATAAATATCTTTTTCTTGTCTTTTCCATCTATCTTCGTATTTGCTAGAAATTTCTAAATTTTCATTTTTTCTAATGCTAAATTGTGGCGATGAGAATTCCAAAAATTCCTTAAGAGTAAAATCAAAATACTCATAACTATCCGTTCTAAGTTCAAAAACTCCTTGTGCTGTAAGTACTCTTGCGCATTCTTTGCAAAATGCTTTAGAAATAACACGGCGATGAGGCTTTTTATCCCAAGGAACTGGAAAGTGTAAGAAAATTTTTTCTATAGAATGAGATTGAAGAACGCTTAGTAAAAGCCTAGCATCACTTTGAATTAATAAAATATTATCAATACCCTGTGCTTTTGCAAGCTTTGCTACCTGTGTGATGGCTGGATTATAAATTTCTATCCCAAGGATTAAAACTTGAGGATTGTTTTTAGCTTGATAAAGCAAATGCCTTCCTGAACCAAAGCCGATTTCAATGTAAATTTTGCCTCCAAGTCTTGCTAGCACCTCTTCAAAATCATTAGCAATTAAAGGAGTTTTTTCAGCCAAAGCATTGTTTTTTACACCGAAAGCCTCGCTGATAATATCTTCGCAAAAATATTGTTTAAAGATATCTAAAGCCTTGTGCAAATAAGCTATTTTAGAAGGTTTGGTATGTTTATCTACCTTAACTACAAATTCATTTTCTCCTTTTTTAATCTGTAGAAAAAAGCTTTCTTCTTTAACCTTTGTATAGATTAAATTCACATTGTCATTATATGCCATCCAAACAAATTCTACCCCATCTTTTTCAAAGGGTAGAATGATTTCTTTAAGTTTTATCGCTTTAAAATTTGGCACTATTGCCCTGCCTTAACTCTTTTTGAAGGCTCTGAACGAAGACCAACAGAATCAATCGCTATAACCTCATAACTATACTCCACACCTGGCAAAGCTTTGATATCTTTTAGTCTTTTTTCTTTTATGCCCTTAAAAATAGCATCTTGATCTCCGCCATAGCGTCTAACTTCGTATTCAACTGCTCTAGAATCATTATCTATCCATTCTAGATCGATACCCTCACTTGTGCTTTGAGCTAAAATCACAGTAGGAGAAGACGGGAGTCCTAAGGTTTTGCCCTCTACTCCATTTTCAGGCATAGGACTTTCAAGCCCATCTACATCCACCATGGTTACTTTATAATACTTGCTTTTTGCAGCACCCTCAACCCTATCTTCATAATAATTTTGCTCAGTTTTAGCCAAAAGAGTATAAGGAAGTAAACTTGAACTCGTAGAATAAACCTTATAATATGAAAAATCTTGATATTTAGGAGCATCCCAAGTCAAAATCACTTTATTAGAGCCATCTAAACTTGCATTTAAATGCTCAACTTGAGGTGGCAAAGCCTTGCTTGTAGAATTTAAAACAGAACTTGGCTCACTTTGCACTCCGTCAAATCCAACAGCGATGATTCTGTAGCTGAAATTCTCCCCTGGTTTTAAATCCTCATCTATAAATTCAGCATTCAAGCGATTTTTTATCTCGGCGATTTTTTTAAATTCTTGCTCATCCGCCTTAGCTCTTTCTATGATATAAGAAGCCACTCTTGGATCTGGATGCGGACGCCAAATCAATTTGATTCGGCTAGGTAGATTTGTAATAGCTTGTGCAAAAGGGACAGCCTCTAATCTTGGCATAGTTTTTACTTCAACTACCTTTCCATCTTCTGAAATATGACCTTGATTGTTAAAACTTCTCATCATATAATAATATTTTGTATTTGGCTCAAGTTTAGCATCTACATAATGGGTTTGAAATTTATCTTTTATCGTCCCTATGAGCTTAAATTCAGGATTTGCATCACTTGAACGATATAAATAAAATCCTTTAATATTATCATCATACAAAGGCTCCCATTCAAACGCTATATTGCTAATATCACTCAAGCTTTTTAAATTTTCAATCTTTGGCAAGCTTTCATTAACTAAAAGTTCTTTACTAGAACCCACGCTAGAAAGTTGTGAAACACTACAAGCACTAAATAAAAGAGTCAAAGCACCCAAGCAAAGACTCAAGTGAAATTTTTTCATTAAGCTCTCCTAAAATAAAATTTTTTTCTAAAATTTGCTTAAAATCATTCATCAATGGAGCTTGAACAAATATCTTTTCTCCATTTCTAGGGTGAACAAAATATAAAAAATACGCATGCAACATGATCCTGCACTCGTATTTTCCCCTATAACCGTATAATTCATCTCCTAAAATATGACGATTTATGCTAGCTAAATGCGCTCTGATTTGATGCGTTCTACCCGTAAAAAGTTTAGCCCCAATAAGACTTAATTCCTTACTTTTTGCCAAATTGACAAAAGCACTCTTAGCTTCCTTAGAGCCCCTAGTATGGGAATTTGTAACTATTTTTTTAATAGCATTCGCACTGGAACGAATCAAGGCTTTATCTATGATAATTTTATCCTCTTTTAGTGGCAAATCAATTAACGCGAGATAAATTCTTCCCATAGTTTTATCGCTAAGTTGCTCACTAAGCTTTTGATGGGCAAAATTATTTTTCGCGATCAGTATAGCTCCGCTTGTTTCTTTATCAAGCCTATGGACAAGCCCTGCTCGCACTTCTCCGCCTAAAGTAGAAAGAGTGTATTGTTTTTCTATAAGCCAATCCACTAAAGTTGCGCTTTTCACGCTCTTTGCTCCATGAACTACCAAATTTGAAGGCTTGTTTAAAACCAACAAATCCTCATCTTCGTATAAAATTTCTATATCAAAATCTATATCAAATTTAGGCTTAGCTTCCTCTACAAGTGGCAAATTTAAAACAAGCTTATCTCCGACTTTTAACTTGAATGAATTTTTATTTTGAATTTTATCATTAACCCAAACGCAGTTTTTTTCTATCATTAAAGCTATTTGACTGCGACTTTGATTAAGATTTTTAGCTAAAAAAATATCAAGTCTTGAGGATTCATCGACTAAAAAAGTTTGCATTTTTTCCTTATAAAATTTTATACAATTTAGAGTTTTATCCTATAATTATAATTTAATACTACAAATTGAAGGCAAATTTTGTTTATACCCGATAGAAGAATTTTAACACATTTTGATTATATACAACCTATTTTATTTATACCTATCATTTCAATTTCATTTTTTTTAATATACGAAGCCAATACCTTTTTAGCTGAAAAACAATTCGTTTATGCCTGTGTAGGGATTGCAGCATTTAGTGTATTTTTCTTACTACCCATACGCAAACTTATGTGGCTCATACCTGTAGCTTATTGGGTAAATATCTTTTTGCTTTTAAGTACAGATATTTTTGGAGTTGAAAGGCTAGGCGCCAAAAGATGGCTTGAAATTCCATTTACTCATTTTACCATTCAACCTTCTGAAATTTTTAAACCCAGCTTTATTTTAATGCTTGCTTATCTCATCTATCAAAATCCACCGCCCAAAAATGGCTATAAATTAAAACAATTTCTAAAACTTAGTTTTTTTATCATCTTGCCTTTTTTGCTGATCGCTCAAGAGCCTGATTTGGGTAGTGCTATGGTGCTTTTGATCGTAGGTTTTGGTGTGCTTTTTATCATGGGTGTGAATTATAAAATTTGGCTCAGCATCATCATCGCTATTGGTATAAGTTCTCCTATTATTTATACGCATTTTTTAAAGCCTTATCAAAAACAAAGAATTCATGATTTTATCTCAGAAAAACCAAGCTATCAAGTCGCACAGTCGATGATAGCTATAGGCAATGGCGGACTCATAGGCAAATCCGAAGACGAAGCCACGCAAACACATTTTAACTTTTTGCCTATCGCTACGAGTGATTTTATCTTTGCATATCTTATAGAGCGTTTTGGATTTATAGGCGGGTTTGTTTTAATCCTACTTTATATCCTGCTCATCTTTCACTTGCTAAGTCTTAATCATAAGCTTAAAAATGATTATTTTGCTAGAGTTGCCATAAACTGCGTGGCATTGTTTATTTTTATTTATGCGGGAGTTAATATTTCGATGACTATAGGTTTTGCACCGGTTGTCGGTATACCACTGCCTTTTTTTAGTTATGGTGGAAGTTCTTTTACAATTTTTATGATTTTCTTTGGAATTTTACAACATTTAATCACTTTTAGATATTTTTGGACAGATAATAAAAATAAATAAAATAACTTTAAGCAAAGATAAGATATAATTCTATCTTCACAAATCAAAGGCGGATTTATAGCTCAGTTGGTTAGAGCAACCGGCTCATAACCGGTTGGTCGCAGGTTCGAGTCCTGCTAAATCCACCACTACTTTAGTTGTACATATCTAATCCCAAAAAATGAATTAAATTAACTTTAACTACAAATAATCTATACCGTTTACTATCACCTTAAATTGAAATAGAAACCGATTCTCTTTTTAAATTTCTTTATGGTAAAATAATAAAGTTTATGAAGGTGATATATTGTATGTTTTAGTCTCTTTTTAAATTTCTTTATGGTAAAATGCACCTGTATCGCCTATAATAAAAACATTGGTTTTAGTCTCTTTTTAAATTTCTTTATGGTAAAATAAAAGGTGAGAATTTTAAAGAATGTTATCAGTTTTAGTCTCTTTTTAAATTTCTTTATGGTAAAATAATTTTTCATTTTCTAAAGCTAGTCTTCCTGTTTTAGTCTCTTTTTAAATTTCTTTATGGTAAAATAGACTTTGAACAAATAAAGAAAAATAGAGCTTTTTGTATACAAAAATGTATAAAAATATGCTATCATTTTAAAAGAGAAATTTAAAAAGAGACTAAAATAAGTGGTTTTCGGTTAGCCACGCAGGGTTACAATCCCTTTAAAACCGTTAAAATTCAAACAAACTAGCTTGTCTAATTTTATTAGACTTAGTTTGCTTGATTGAATATCAATATACTTTTAAAAGCTTCATCATAGGCCATGTTTTTTGCTCGTCTTTAAGGCAATATCTTCCCTTGGTTTAAAATCAGCCTTAATTTTTTCTCCAAGCGGGGTTATAATGTATTTTTCGAAAATTCTCAATCCCTGAATTCCTATTTTTTTAGCCTTTACATTTCCTTCTGCATTTGTAAACAATAGCCTTTGATTGTCTGTTAAGTTTTCAAATTTATTATCATGTTTTTCAACACAAATACTTGAGTTACTGATATCAAAACCATTATAATAAGCAAATTCGGGTTCTTGCATATCTTTTTTTTGTATCAAAACCAAATCATCTTTATGCAAAGAAAAACAAAACTCATAGCTTTCATCTATTTCTTGCCATTGCTTTGGATTGCCCTTTTTATCTTTACCTATAATTACTATTTTATTTGGTAAAACTCCTAAAGCAAAATCCATAGTATAAATAGGTATGGCATAAAATTTATTTTGTTTTTTAAAAATATCAATCCTTACCATGGTGTCATTTTCTACATATTTTGTACCTATTTTTCTTATTTTTCCACAATTTAGCGCTATTTCTACACCTTCTTGTGAGTTGTATTTTTTAATCATTTCATCTTTAGAGTAAAATGTTTCCTTATGTAAAGCTCCTCTTGCTCTTTTTCTAGGAGGTTTTGAAACAAAAAGCTTGTTTATTTGATTTAAAATTTGCTCTCTAAACCCCTCAAAAGGCTCAAAGAACTTAGCTTGATGTTTATAACTATCACTTGTAAGTTCTTTAGCATAAAGTTTTGCTTTTAAAAGCTCTTGTTCTTTTTTAAAATCTGAAAAAGCTTTTATAATGGCATTTGTGCTATAAGCGACTATCGTGGCATCAAGCGCGTGATGAAGATGGTTGTTTCTATCTTTTTGAGCAAATCCCCAAGTATGCCTTAAAACTGATGTAAGCATTCCATTGATTGTTTGCACATGTATTTTACTTCCTTTTTCTCCACTTTTTAGATTTACATCTTCTTTTTCATCCAAAGGTAAAAAATCTAAATATTCTTTTGTGTATTTAACAATAAGAGTTGAAATATATCTTGTATCATTTAAATTCCTACTGATAAAATCTTGCTGTTGCTTGCCTTTAAAAGCTTCGTCTAAAATTTTATTTTTCTTTTTATAGGGAAGATTTTGAGCTAAAGCTTGAATTTTACTCCATCTTTCTTCATTTGCTCCAAAGGCTTCAAAAGGTGTTTTATTGAGTTTTTCTTGATTTTCTTTGGTAAAAACCAAAACCTTATTTAAAAAAGAATCATCAAAACTTCGCGAATAAGGATATATATGATCAACCTCTAAAGCTTTTTCATCTCTTAAGTGTTCTATGGATATTTTTTTACCGCTATAAATACAAAATTCTTTTTGTTCTTTCCAAAGTTTTAATTTTAAGATGTTTTTAGCATTTGCCTTAAGTCCAAATTTTTCACACTCATTTAGAGCCCAAATATTATTCTCATAGTTTTCTTTTTGTTCTTTTTCGATCTTAGCCCTAAGCTTTTTACTCAGCCCTATATCTCTTGCTAATTCTATATGAATTTTATGCATTTTTCCATATTTTTTAAGCAAAGCATTTAAAACTTTTCTATACTCGCTTATAGCACGATTTACGATAGGATTGGTGAGCTCTTGTGCAAAAATGCTATCGCAAAAGGCAGGTAAGAAATCGAATTTTTGATTGTTTGATTTTGTTTTTAAATTTAAAAGCTTGCAAGCTTCATCGTATCTTTTTCCCTCTTTCATCAAAGGCAAGATTAGATTAAGTGCTTTAAAACTAAGATTTATATGATCGTTGAAATCAATTTCTAGCAGATTCTTGATTTGCTCGTTATTTAAACTATACTTTTCTAAAGTAATTTTTAATTTCTCATTATCTTTAATTAGAGTGATATAAGTCGCTATTTGATCTAATTCTTCCCTACTTAAGGAATGCTCTCCTAGGGCTTTTTTAAATTCGACTAATTTTCTAAATTCAATCAGTTTTGTACTTTCTACATTGTCCTTATCATACTTTAGACTTTTAAATTTCATACTTTCATGAAGTTTAATGTATTCTCTAAATTTTTTATAAGTGATACTTCCTTTATCTAAGATATGATTTAAAATTTCATTGATAATCTGACTCGATACAAGCTCTCCACTCTCTTTCTCTAAGCTTTTTAGCTCATTGATAATCTTGGTTAATGCTACGAATTCCCAAGCACTATATGAATTTTTACAAGCTCTTTTTTCATCTTCAAAAAAGGTGCAAGCTCCTACCAAATATGAAAAATCTTTCAAAGGTCTTTGAAAAAATGCAACTTTTAGAATTTCCTTTATAAAATTATCATTATAAGAATATCCCCATTCTTTTTGTTTTTCTAAAATCAGTTTTAATTCTTTTTCTAAATCACTTGCTAGAACGCAATTTTCATAACTGCCTTCTTTATTGCGTATATTTATAAAATCTTTTGTATTTTCTCTATATTTTTGGAAAAATTCTTTATAAAAATACTCTCCTACACTTTGATATTTTTCCAATTTTAAAGCATTTGTTTTTAAAGCACTTAAAATTTTCCCTTTTTCATTATCACTTGATTTTTTTTCATTTTTATTCATATAACCACGATGTTTTGCTATATGTAAAATCACTCTTGCTAAATCTTTGGGTTCTATTTTTTCATTAAGCGCTTTATATCTTAGCTCATAAGGACTTATAAGTCTTCCTTCATAAGCTTTAGGCAATTCTCCATCGTTTGCTATATAATCTTGATAATTTAATTTTAATCCTTTTGAAATAATATGCTTTAAAGCAATCAGTCTTGATCTTCTTCTTCCTAGTCGTCTTCTATTGCTTCTTGCATTGCGTCTAGGTAAAGCTAAAGATTCTTTTGTCTTAGGATCTTCAGCCTTGGTAAATAATCTTACACCACAATCTTGTAATTGATTATCTTCAACAAAAGCCCAACCTATAGAGTTAATCCCTATATCAAAACCTAAAATTTTCATTCGTTCTCGCTTTTATTATGGTATTTATGATTGATTTTAAATAACATTGCTTTCGCATCAAAGCACCTTTAACAATTTAACCCTACTCCTGAAATTCAACACTCTCAAATTTCGGCTTATCCACAAAGCAAGATTTTTCTTTTAAAAATAAAACCTCGACAACCCCTACAGGACCATTTCTGTTTTTGCCGACTAAAATTTCAGCATTTTCTTGCATAGGATTAGGAATAAAATTTCTTTGATAAGGCTTGCCTTCGGCTTTTGCTTTATTTTCGCGTTCTTTTTCATCCTGCTCCCTATAAACCTCATCGCGATACACAAACAAAATCGTATCCGCATCCTGCTCTATAGCCCCACTTTCACGCAAATCACTCATCATAGGACGCTTATTTGCACGCTGTTCCAAAGAACGATTGAGCTGTGAAAGTGCGATGATGGGCATATCAAGCTCTCTTGCTAAAAGCTTAAGCCCTCTTGAAATTTCGCTGACTTGTAAATGTCTATCATTGAAATTAGAATTACTCATCATAAGCCCTATATAATCAATCACGCAAAGCCCTATGCTTTCTTCTTGAGCCTTTAAACGCCTTAAAATCGCTCTTACATCTGTGATAGTCGCATAACCGCTATCATAGATAAATAATTTCTTTTTAGAATAATAATTACAAGCATCGCCAATGCGTTCCCATTCATTATCATTTAAATCCGCTGTCAAAATTTTTTGCAAAGGGATAGAAGTTTTTGCCGCAAGCATTCTTTGCATGATTTGAGCAGCAGGCATTTCAAGCGAAAACATTACCACTCCCTTATCCTGTCTTAAAACCTTCTCTATAAAATTTAAACACAGAGTTGTTTTTCCCATACCTGGGCGCGCTGCGATGATGATAAGCTCCCCACCTTTAAAACCCTTAGTCATAGTATTTAGATCTTCAAAACCCGTATCAAGTCCTATCACTGTTTTATTTTCAAGGCTTTTTTGTTTTTTGAATTCTTCTAAAAGCTCGCTTAAAACCAATTCTATATCTTTGATATCGTTAGTATTGACACGGTTGGTAATGTTAAAAATTTCCTTGCCGATTTCATCAGAAATTTCGCTGACTGCGCGATTATCATTGATCCGTGTTGGCAAAAGATGTGCAAAACTTAAAAGCTGTCTTTTAATCGACTTTTCGCGAAGTTCATTAACATAAGCGGGAAGATCTATTATCGAAGGAGTTGCGATAATCTCTGTTAAAATTTGTTCATCTATTTTTTTATGTTTTTTTAAAAAGCTAATCGATATAGGCTCCCCAGCATTCACGCAAGCAATAATAGCTTTAAAAACATCCTGATGAGCTTTAAGACTAAAATCTTTAGGTTCTATATCTCCTGCTATACTAGAATAAGCATCCTCGCTCATGATACAACTACTTAAAATTGCGCGCTCTAAATCCAAATCAAAATGCTCTTGCTGCACCCTATTTTCCTTTTTTGAGTAAAAATTATTGAAAGATTTTATCTAAAAGAATCTAAAAATTCACATAAGCTTTTTATAGAAAAATTAAAGTAATATTAGTTACAATAAAGTTATAATTTTAATTATAAAAACTATACAAGGAGTTTATTTTGAAAAAAACCTTACTTTCTTTTACTTTAGCTTCTTTGATGATAAGTCAAGCTTCATCTATAGAATTTCAAAGTGGCTTTAGTGGAAATTTAAGCCTAGGAATAGGCGCAAGAGATGTTAAAAGCAATATCTCACCTCTAGCAAATAGCGATTATCTAAGTGGATACAATACTGATAATTCCGATACTTCTGCTATCCCTCTTATAGGTCTTGAGCTTTACTATGGGAATTTAATCGATAATGATAGAGTATTTCTTAAAAACTATAATGGAAGAGATTTAAGCGGTATTGCTTTGGGCTATGAAAGAGCTTATCTAGAACGCTTTAGCACTTCCTTTTCTCTCATTTCATCTTTAAGAGAAAAAGCCTATGCTAATCCTTATGCTATAGGTAATCGCGAAGAAACCGATGTGAGCAAATACGGCTTTAAAATTTCGCAACTTTACGAAAGTGATTTTGGAAAATTTAATGCTTCTTATGTTTTTGCAAAAAACAAATTAGATAAAGAAAGCGTAGCATTTACTTCTCTTAAACGAGAGGGAAATTATCATGAGTTAGAATTAAGCTATAATTATTCTTTATTAAATTTAGGCTTAAACTATGATTACAATGATGCCGATGGAAAAGCTCAAAGCTACTCAAGATATGGCTTTAAAATAGGCACACATCTAGTTTTTGCAAAAAACTATATCCTAACCCCTAGCTTAAGCTTAAATCAATACAAAGCAGAAGGTACAGATCCTATTTTTAACAAAAAACAAGACGGTAGTATTACAAAACTCAATCTCAAACTCGTAAAAAATCAATTCTTAGGCTATGACTCGCTTTATGCCTTTGCAAATTATGGCCTAGAAAAAAGAAATAGCGATATAGATTTTTACGATGAAACATACCACATCTTACTTACAGGCGTAGGATATAAATTCTAAAATCAATCTAAAGAAACTATCATTATGAAAACGATAGTTTCTTAAAGACTTTTCTAACGAAAATACAAGCTAAAATCAAAACACAAAGTTCAGCAAAAAATGGACTAAGCCACACTCCTTTTAAGCCCATGATAGAAGATAAAATCAAAAGAAAACACAAAGGAATAAAAAGATTTTGACTCAAGCTTAAAATTAAAGAAAAACTCGCTTTATTGCTCGCTGTTAAAAAAGAACCGCTTAAAACATTAAACCACGCAAAAAGATAATTAAAAGAAAACAGTATCAAAGCCATATAAGCAAAAACGATAAATTCTTGATCACCTTCTTGAGTAAACAATCCCACCAAATCCTTACCAAAAACAAATATCATCACGATAGACAGTAAAGACAAAATCGCACCCGCAAAAAACATTACCTTTAAAATATCTTTAATCCTTGAAAAATCCTTTTTAGCATAATTATAACTTAACGCAGGCTGCATCGCATCACCCATAGCGATAATAAGCATAATGATAAAATTATCAATATACGAAACGATAGAAAAAGCAGCAACCGCTTGAGTACCTGAAATTTTTAATAAAACCAAATTGGCAAATATGCCATATAAAGAACCCGAGATATTGCCAAAAAATTCACTGCTTCCGTTGTAAACTATATTTTTGAAAATCTTCATATTCATATACAAACTTGAGAATTTAAGCTCTAAATTTTGAAATAAAAAAGGAAAAATTCCAAAAATACCACCTAGCATAAGTCCTAAACAAGTTGCAAGAGCTGCTGAAAACAATCCCCAACCCAACACAACGATGAAAATATAATCAAGCACTATATTGCTCAATGCTATAATCACATTCATTATCATACTATAAGTTGTTTTTCCACAAATTCTAAGATAATTATCCAAAGCGAAAGAACACATTGTAAAGGGGGCAAACAAAGCAAATACAAGCATACACTCTTTTGCCATTGATTTGATATCTTCATTTACATCTAAAAAATCGATCAAAACAGGACTCAAAAGATATTCTAAAATACCTACCAAGCATGAAATAAGGAAGATAATCAACATACTAGAACTAAAGATTTTTCTAGCTAAATGCTTCTTCCCAAGTCCTAAATGCATGGAAATTTGTACAGCTGAACCAATGGCTATCATATCAGCCAAAGCAAAAGATATCATAATAAAAGGAATAATCAAGGCCAAAGCTGCTAAAGCGTCATTTCCTAGATATTTTCCAACAAAAATTCCATCAACAATATAATAAAAAGAAATAAATGCCATGCTTATTACATTAGGCACAGCACATTTAACAAAAAGCCTAAAAGGGCTTAAAGTGCTAAAAATATTTGACATAAAAAATCCTTTAAAATATTTAACAATACAAATATCTTAAAAGGAGCTAATAGAGTGTTTGAAGTCCTAGTATGTAGAAAGCTAAGCGATAGGTTTCTATCGGTATAATTTTTTTATTGTTTTTATCTTGTGTTTGCATAATAATATTTAAAAATTAAAATATAATGAAGAAATTATAATATTGAAAGTTTAATAAGTCAAATTCAGCCCAAGGGCTAAATTTGATTAAATTACGGCAAGTATCTTTACAGCGTCATTTAAACCTGTTACTATGCTTGCGCCATTTTTAGTTGCAATATCTCCTGCTACGAAAATGCCTTTTACATTGCTTTGTTTATTTTCATCCATTAAAGGAACTCCTTTATCATCGACATTGATTCCGCATTTTTGTAAAAAATCAAGAGGAGTAGAACCACCGATAGCATAAATGATTCTATCATAAGTCTCACTGCTACCATCGTTAAATTTCACTTTAGCTTTGCCATTATCATCCTCAAGCTCTTCTATATCTATACCGAGTTTTAATTCTACTTTGCCTGAATTTCCAGCTTCGTGGATATCTTTAAGATTGATATCATTTAGCCTTGTAAATTCTTTCTTGCGATAACAAAGACTTACTTTGTTTGAACTAGCCAAATCCACTGCGTACTCTGCAGCTGAATTTCCGCCTCCTACAACGAGGATTTTTTCATCACCTAAAACAGAGTTGGCATTGAAATTAATAATCTTTGTTAAAGTTCCAGGAAGTTTATAATCAGGCTTATTAGGCTTACCCATTCTGCCTATAGCAACGATGATATTTTTACACTCATAAATACCCTTGCCTGTACTTACTAAAAATACTCCGTTTTCATTTTTAACGCTCTCTACCTCAGAGCCAAATTCAACTTCTATATTATGCTCATTTAAAGCATTTTGAAAAGTTTCTATGGTGCTTTCTTTAGTTCCATCTTGAAAAGGAACATGTCCGTGATTTGTTCCTTCACAACCCTTATAAGCCATATCAACCCTTTTGCCATCTTTGTAAAACTGCATTAAAGTTTGGCAAATATTGTTTGATTTTTCCAATACTAAAACTTCTTTATTTTTAAGCTTAGCCTCAACTGCACAGCCAATTCCTGTTGGCCCTGCACCTACTACGATTAAATCTACTTTTTTCATTCGAAAATTTACCTTTCAATTCTAAATTTTTTTGTATAATTTATCAAGTTTTTTGTAAATAAAGGATTAAAAATGCGAAATTTACTTGAAAATATTAAGAAAAATTCTCAAAAACTACTTAACTTAACACCCAAGGATAAAGAAAATATTATATTAAAACTAGCTCACACTTTAAGAAAGAATTTCAAAACCGTACTAGAAGCTAATGAAAAAGATATAGACAATTTTACTAAAAGTGGAGCAATGCGGGACAGACTTTTGCTAGATGAAAAACGCATTTTTTCTCTTTGTGATGCTTTGGAAAAAATCGCTTATTTAGAAGATCCTATAGGTAAAATTTCCAAAGGCTGGGTTAATTATGCGGGCTTAAAGATAGAAAAAGTCAGCATTCCTATAGGGTTAATCGGTGTGATTTATGAAGCAAGACCGAGTCTAAGCGCTGAAATCATCGCTTTAATGATAAAAAGCTCCAATGCTTGCGTACTTAAAGGAGGCAGCGAAGCAAAATTTACAAATTCAGCTATATTTGATCTTGTTTATAAAGTACTAGAAGGGTTTAATTTGCAAGATTGTTTTGCTATGTTTTATGAAAGAAATGAGATCATGCAAATTTTAGCTTTTGATGATTTAGTCGATGTGATCATCCCTCGTGGAAGTTCAAATATGATACAAGAAATTACTAGTCATACAAAAATTCCACTCATCAAACAAGATAAAGGCTTGTGTCATGCTTTTGTGGATGAGAGTGCAAATTTAAATATAGCTTTAGAAATCATCCTTAATGCAAAATGCCAAAGAGTAAGCGTTTGCAATGCTCTAGAAACCCTTTTAATCCATGAAAAAATTGCTAAAGATTTTATAAAGCTTTTAATCCCTGAATTTGAAAAATTTAAGGTAAAAATTCACGCACATGAAAATATCTTAGAGCATTTTAAAAACTCAAAATTAGAAATTTCAAAGGCTGATGAGAGCACTTTTGATACAGAATGGCTTGATTATGCTATCAGTATAAAATCGGTAAAAGATTGTGATGAGGCTATAGAGCATATTAACCAACACAGCTCTTTACACTCTGAAACCATAATCTCAAACAATGCTTTAAACATAGGCAAATTTCAACGCCTTCTACGCTCATCTTGTATTTATGTCAATGCCTCGACTCGTTTTAGTGATGGGGGTGAATTTGGCTTTGGTGGAGAAGTGGGAATTTCCACAAGTAAACTTCATGCAAGAGGTCCTATGGGGGTTGAAGATATTTGCACTTATAAATATCTAATCAGTGGAGAAGGACAAATAAGAAAATGAGCAAAAGGAAAATTTTAAAACAACAATGCAAAGAAATCATACAGCTTAATCCAACTGAAAGAGTTTGGCAAATGCCTTTTTTCTTTGCCTTGGCAGTTGGATTTGCACTTAGTATTGCCGCATATTATGAGCGTATGGACTTGGGATTAATTGCTATGATAGGAATTATGGCTTTTGTTTATACAACCAATACGCCCATATATCATAGAATGGCTGTTACAATGTGCTGTTCTTTTGGTTTGTGCTTATCTTTTTTAATAGGACTTTGCACCCATTTTTTTCCTGCGTTTTCTCCGCTCATAATCGGTCTAGTAGCCATGGCTAGCTCTATTTTGATACGCTATTACAATATAGGTGCACCGGGGTATTTTTTCTTTGTTTTTTCCTGCTTATTGGCTTCATTTTTTCCTTTTCCACCCAAAGATTATATTTTTTTAGTGGGATTAATTTGTATAGGTGGTATCATTGCCAACATAGCTGCTTTTTTATACTCTATATCTGTCATTTATATTTTTAAAAATTCCCCACCCAAACCTGTTTTACAGAATGGAAATTTGGGTTTTGATATCATCTTTGTGGATTCTATGATTATTGCTTTTTTTGTTGGTTTTGCAGTGTTTCTAGGAGCATTTTTAGAACTCGATAGAAGTTATTGGGTTGCAGTGAGTACAACTGTTATCTTGCAAGGAGCCAATTTAAAATCAGTCTGGATAAAACAGCTTCAACGCATTCTTGGGACGACAGTGGGAATCTTATTTGCATGGTGGCTTTTAAAGATTAAATTTACCCCTCTAGAATTTGTCTTTTTGATGATGTTTTTAGCCTTTATAATTGAGTTTTTAGTAGTTAGAAACTACGCCTTAACTGTAATTTTTCTTACTCCTTATGTGACTTATTTGGCCGAGGCGGCTTCTTTTGGAAACTTAAGCGTCGATATGTTAATACATGCTCGCTTGCAAGATATTATCATAGGAAGCCTTTTAGGGCTTCTAGGGGGTTTTGTTATTCACAAGCCTTATTTAAGAAAATATTTTGAATACATTGCAAAATATATTTTTAGAGTAAGACTAAAAACCAAATAAAGCACAAGCGTTATCTCCTAAAATTTGCTCTTGTTCTTTTTTGGAGATAACGATTTTTTCAAAAGCTTCAAAAGCACTTAGAAAATTGATATTTTTTTCAAAATTAGTATGCGGCCAATCGCTTCCAAAAACAAAATTTGTAGGCAAAAAATGCTCTTTTAAAATTTCATACATTGTTTTAGCAAATTTTATTGCTTCTTCATTTTTAGTATAATGAATTTTTGCCCTATAAAATCCACTGATTTTAAAAAACACTTTAGGATTTTTAAGATGAAGTAATTCTTCTAAATTTTTAGATTTATCGCTTGCTCTAGCTAAATGATCTATAACTATATCGCAACCAAAAGGAAGGATTTGTTTAATGATTTTTACAAGATCATCATCCAAATCTCTTTGAATTTCAACTTGCATTTTAAGCTTAGCTAAATTCTCAAAAAATTCCATCCAAATAGGATTTTTAAAATCATCCAACTCCTTGCCGATAAGATTTAATCTTACACCGCAAGCTTTTCTTTTTTTTAATTTTTCCAATTCTTCAAATTTAATGTTTTCATCCACTACAACAATAGCTTTAATATTTTCATCATCTTTAATACTATCAAGCAAAAACTCATTATCTACACCTAAAAAACTTGGCTGAACTAAAACACCCTTATCAAAATCATAACGATCTAAATTTGCCTTATAATCTTTAAAACTCGCATCGTAATCAGGCTTATAACGCGCATTTTCAATGCTTTTTAATTCTTTTAAAAAAATGTGTGCGTGAGTATCTATTTTCATAACAAAACCCCTATAAAATAAAACTGATAATAATGGTGGCTATAATAGCTGCACCAAAGCCTATCGGCACTGCTTTTACAAGCAAATCTTTAAATAATTTTTCTCTGTATTTTTCAGGACAAGCACCTAAAATCAAACTTCCCCCTGAAGAAAATGGAGAAATCGCAGAAGCTTGAGCGCCTATAACTATACAAGTAAAAAGTAAGGCTTCGCTTAAACCACTACTTTGAGCTATGCTTGGAATTATAGGAAAAAGAGCTGGAGTTACCACACCTAAAGTACTTGAAAAAAGTGACATAAAGGCTGCTATGGCGCACATTGTTAAAGGGATAAAAACCACACTCACTTCATTTTTTACAAGAGTTGAAAGCCATTTAATTGTCCCTGCTTCAACCGCTACACTAATAAGCATCCCTACCCCACATATCATAATCAAAGTATTCCAAGGAATAAGCGCTATAACTTTTTTCTCATCGGCTAATTTTAAGAATAAAGCAATGGCAACAAAAATAATAGCTATCATCGCAATATCTATTTTTTTATTAAAATACTCTATTATAGAAATTTGAGGAAAAATAAGATGAGCTATAGGCCCTGCCAAAACGATAAATATCATTATAAACATCAAAATCAAAGTTGTTTTTTGCTTTGTATCAAAAGCTTCTGGTTTTTCTATCACACTCACCTGTGTTTTGTTTCTAAAAGCACTCAATACGAAAAACGATAAAACAAAGATAGGTAAAACAATAGTCGCTATAAAAATAAAACTCGAATTTATAAAAGCTACACCTGTATCAATCCCTGATTTTTCCATAAGAGTACGAAAAATAATCCCACTTTGAGAAGTCATGAAATTAGCTCCACCCAAAGCTCCATAGTTTATAGCCATAGCTCCTGCAATTTTGCTTAAACCCACTTTATCACAAAGTAAGAATGTAAGCGGCGCCATAAAAGCCAAAACTGTATAAAATCCAGCACCCAAAGCGGCGATAATCGCACTGATTGCAAAAATAACAAAAGGTAACAAATAAGGATAATTAGCAAAACGATACATTAAATGTCCGGATAATTTTTCAAGAGTCCCATTAACCACAGCAAAATTGTAAAAAAGTGAAACAGCAAAAATCACAAAAAATATAGAAATAGGCCAAAAAGCAATGATTTTTTTAACTTCTAGATCCATAAAAAAGGCACCTATAATATAAGAAAAAACCATAGCAAAAAGTCCCACATTTATCTTGGTAATATAACCTAAGACAATTGCTAGTAAAATACAAGAAATTATCAACAATATCATTTATTTCCTTCAAAAATTAATTTGTGAGCATAATAGCAGAAAAATAATATTTTAATAACAAAATAAATTTTTTTATTATGAAATAATTCATACTGGTTACAATTTTACTCATTCATCCAAAACTTTTAACAAAGATAAATCAATTGTATATTCTGATCATATTTACTTAAAAAATTTATAGGATTTATTGCTTATCTTAGTCTTTTGAAGCTTTATTTTTCAAACAATAAGTAAAAACTGATTTAATTAAGAGAAGATGTAAAAAATATTTTTTATTTACAAGGGTAAAAATTTAAGTGATAAAGTCAAGCTTTTGAAATAAATCAAAAGCTTTTTAAATTACTTATTAGCTCTTTCTATATATTCTCCACGCACTGTATCAACGCGTATAACTTCGCCCTCTAAAACATGGAAAGGAATTTGTACAACCGCGCCTGTTTCAAGTGTAGCAGGTTTTTTGTTTGAACCTTGAGTATCGCCTTTAAAATTTGGAGCTGTTTCTACAATCTTTAGTTCTACAACTTGCGGAACTTCTACGCCGATAGCTTTGCCGTTGTGAAAAAGCACATCCACCATCATACCATCAAGCATCCATTTTTTTGCTTCACCCACATCTTCTTCGCTGATTGCAACTTGCTCGTAAGATTCTGTATCCATAAACTGACAATTTTCACCATCATCATAAAGATACTGCATAGTTTTTTCTTCCAAATTTGGAGCTTCGCATTTATCTCCTGCGTGAAAAGTTTTTTCTAAAACCTTGCCATCAATAAAAGATTTGATTTTTATGCGCACAAAAGCAGGACCTTTTCCTGGTTTTACATGTTGATATTCAACTATTTTAAAAGGAATTCCATCGATTTCGATTTTAAGCCCTTTTTTTAAATCGCCCATTGAATAAGATGCCATAATTTTCCTTTTTATATTAAAAATGAATTATAATTCTAACAAAAATTATTTGATATCACAATATAATTGATAATAAAATAAGTATTTTTTTGCTAGAATTAAGCTTTAAAGCATAGTAAATGCTCGCTTCTTTAAAAAGAAGAGGAAAGTCCGAGCTGCAAAAGACAAACATTCCATCTAACGGATGGCTAGGGCGACCTAAGGGACAGTGCAACAGAAAGAAAACTACCACGAAAGTGGAAAAGGTGAAACGGTGAGGTAAAAGCTTACCAGCGATTTTGGCAACAATTTCGGCTATGTAAACCCAATGTGCAGCAAGAAGGGATGGTTAAGGTCTTTGTTTTAACCCTTCGCTTGATTTTGTTTGTGAAAACAAAACTAGATAAATGAGCATTCTAGACAGAACTCGGCTTATCGCTATGCTTTAAAATTTTAATCTTTAAAATATTTCAAAGCTTTTTGAATTTTTTGAATTTCGCAAGCTTTAGAATTCTTTTTTACATTCATTAAAACAATTGCTTCTTGCAAGAGCGCTCTCATTTGCTCTAAATTATCATTTAATTTATCTTTTAATTCATCGCTTTGAAAATCTCTCGCAAGATCTTCAAGCATTTTTTTTAAATCAAGCGTATTTAATAAACTTTCAAGTTTATCAATATCTTCTTGTATGAGTGCAAGTTTAAAATCACTAAGCCATTGCTTCATTACTATGTACTTCTCTCCAAGCTTCTAATAAACCTTTGGTTACATTGATAACCTCATCAATCCTTGCTTCATTATTTTCTAAATTTGCCAAAGATAAAAGCTGGATCTCTCTTGTATAAAGCCCACTAAGATAATGCGCTACATCACCACCTTTTTCATAATCTAAGGTATTGATAAGCTCGATAAAAATAGCTGTGGTTCTTTTTACAAAATACACTCTTTGCTCTATATCCTCATTTCTTATCGCTACTTTAGCTCTTGAGCAAAAACGTAAAATTCCCTCATAAAGCATTTCGATAAGTTTTTGCGGAGATTCTATCCCCGCTTGATTTTGAGAATAAGCATTATAAGCTAAACTATTTTGCATTATCTATCCTTAATTCGTTGATTTATTTGCTGCATTAATCATATTTGTAACAGTATTTAGCTGCTGGTTGAGCTTATTTAAGATACTTTCGTATTGTAACCACTGATTTGCCATAGTCTCATACCTAGTGTCTATCAATTTTTGAGCTGATTCTTTTGATTCGGTGAGAGCTTTTGTATCATTGGTTAAGCTTTCATCGTATTTTGTTAAAGAGCCATCCGTTCCTGTTATACCTTGTAAAGTTGTTTTAAGCTTTGCAAAAACACCTACACCCTCAACAGGCTCAGCTGCAATAGAAGTTTGACTTAAGCCAAATTGCTTAAGAAACTCATCGTCTCCCTTGATTGCAAAATCAGAACTTCCATCGGTTTTAAAACTAAGCTTAAAGCCTTTTTCGCCATCTTTATCATAAGATTCAACCTTTACAGTCAAACCTTCAATCCCTTTACTGTTTATATGGTTGGCCAAATTCTGAAGCATTTCTTGTTCTGTTGCACCACTCAGTTTAAAAGTCGTTCCATCTGCATTTTTAGATAAATCATAAGTTTCAAAATTTGTAACTATCTGGAATTTACCCGAATCAAAACTTATGCCGTTATCATCATCTTCGGTTTTATTTAAAAATTCTTCAAGACTACCTTCTTTAATCAACTCCCCCGTATGATTTATATCTTTGTATTGAGTAACACCTGAAAAAAAGCTCTCAGCTACAGTTGGATCTTCTTTCATCTTGGTTTCAAAAGCAGAAGAATCAAAATTTAAAGTTCCTGATTCTGTCATGCTTAAACCATAATCTTGCAAAGAAAGCATAACCTTACTACTTACTTTATTACCGTTAGCATCTACTACACTTCCATCTACTGATTGGGATTGAAAAAGCATCGAAACAATACTTGATCGTATAGAATTTACCTCAGTTACACCCTGTAAAGTTCCTTTAGTTCCGGTTTCGCTATTATAATCAGTGGCTGCATTAAGATTTAAAACTAAATCATTATAAGCATCAACCATATCTTGCATAGCCTTGGTAATAGACTCACTATCTTGTTGGATGTCAAAATTAATCTCACCTGTTTTATTTAAGGTTAGAGTAATTCCCACGCCAAGATCGGTAATGGTATTGCTCGATCTTGTCATCTTAATACCATCCATAGTAAAAGTAGCATTTTGAGCTTTTTGGATATGTAAAGGATTTTCAGTATCATCTATGATACCCACGCCTTTTTTACTTGTAGCAGGATCAAATCCTTCAGCCTTTAAAGCTTCTTCATCAAGATTCCAACCTAAGCTTTTAAACACTTCTGTTGCATTACTGTCTACTTCATATTTTCCATCAGCATTTTTTTTGCCTGGATAAAAGCTTATAGCACTGTCTTCACCTGTTTCTTTGCTGGTCAAAGTTAAACGATAAGGAGCGTCTTTTTCTCCGGTATTTACCATTTTGGCTACTATTTCTCCACCGGTAGCATCATTGATTTTATCTACCAAATCACTATAAGTTGTATTTTTGTCTATGGTTACTGTATATTCTTTACCGTTAGAAAAAAAGGTTAAGTTAGTTGGATTTTCTAATTTTGCATTAATAATCCCTGTATCATTTGCCAAACCCTTGCTCTGATAAACATCTTTTTGCGCAAGTTGGGTAACATTGATATTCATGCTTTGCAAAGCCACACCCGAAGTAGCTGTAAGACTTGCAGGAGGATTATCTGTAATACTTGCTACAACTTTTCTTTTAGCAAAAGCCGTAGCATCCCCCAAGGAAGAAACCGCACTTTGAAAAGTAGAAAGTTTGGTTTTAATTTCTGTTAAATCTTTTTGTTTTGCTGTATTTGCTTCAATCTTGGTAGTGTAAGGATTAACACGAGCTTGTTGCTCTGCTTCTTTTAATTTATCTATAGTATCTTGCGTTAAAACTCCCGATCCAAAACCTAAACTTGATAAACTACCAAATGCCATTTTCAACTCTCCTTATCAAAAATCATACCGATTACATCTCTAAAATATTCAGCCAATCTCATAGCTTCTTCACTTGGAATTTGGCGAATTTCTCTTCCGGTACTTTTCTCTGTTACACTTATATACATTGAATTAATTTTATCGCTATACCCAAATCTAACATTAGTATCTAGCGAATCCATTTGTTCATTTAATTTTTGTGCAATATCTGCTAATTTTTCACTCAAACCTTCTTGCTGTCTTTCATCGCCTCCTTGGCTTTGATTTTTTTCAGCTTGGGTATCTGAGCTTGCTTGTTGTATTCCATTTGTTCTTTGGTTTAAATTCGCCAAAGCTGTATCTAACTGTCCATTTGCCTTCGATATTTCCATTTTAAAATCCTTTTTAAAATTTAATATATTGCTAATTAAAGCTTATATCGGCAAATTTGTAAAATACTGAATACTCTGTAAAGAAAAATCTATTTTTCAATACAAAAAACTACAAGCAAAAAGTGTGCCAAGAGTTATCAAAAATTCAAACTAAAAATAAAGTTAGCCTAGAATTTCAAATTTTGAAAAAAGTTCTGGATTATTTTCTAAAATATTTCTTAAAATTAAATCCTCAATCACACTTTTAGTGCAATCAGTTTGCTTAGGCCAAACTCTTTCATAGCCCTCTACCAAGCCTTTAGCAGTAGCATCAACACCTACTCTATCCACTTTAATAAAAATATCTCTTTTAGCGTCTATATTGTTTACTACGCGCCATACAAGCATATAAGGATTTTCAAGTTTGTTATTAGTATCTAAAAATATCAAAATTCTAAAATGCTTTTTAAATTCCAAAAGTTTTTCAAAGCTTTGCTCTATTTTTTCTTTTTTATCTAACAAAATACAAACTATAGGACTTTTACTTTCTTTGTAAAATTGTTTTAAATTAACAAGCTCTATTTTGGTTTTAAAAAGCTCTAATAATTTTTCATCTTCTAAAATTTCAAGCTCTTCGACTATCGTTTCTTCGCAAGCATCAAGTCCTGCTTTTCCTCCAAAGCAAGAATTAGGCGAAGCATGGTCTAATTGATCACAAATTCCTTCAGAGATTAAAATTTTATTTGTATTAAAACGATTTAAAATATAAGGTATCAATGCATCGTAATCATTCAAATTTGGAGCTTTTTTGTCCACAAAAATAGCATGCTTAACAAAGCTCATTTGTCCCACTCCCCAAAAGGCATGCATAACCTGCTGTGCATGAGCAGGATATTTTGTATCAATTTTTGCCAAGATAAGATTATGAAAAACCCCATTTTCAGGCATTTTGTAATCAATTAAATCAGGAACTGAAGTTTGTAAAAGAGGTAAAAATATTCTTTCGGTTCCAAGCCCCATAATCTTATCTTCCAAAGGAGGTTTTCCAACAACGGTTGCTTGATAAATAGCCTCTTTTTTAGCATAAATTTTTTCTACCTTCATCACAGGAAAAAGCTCTGCAGGGGTATAAAAACCCGTATGATCACCAAAAGGTCCTTCGATTTTAAACTCTTCTAAGTCCACATAACCCTCGATCACTATATCACTATCATAAGGCACAAAAATACCATTTTCACAAGGTGTCAGTTTGGCTGGAGTTTTTTTAATAAAACCATAAAGTAAAAGTTCAAAAATTCCTTTAGGTAAAGGAGCTTGAGAGCACCAAATATAAAGAGGATCCCCGCCTATGGCTACACTTACAGGCATTTTTTTAAAGCCAGCATTTTTATACTCGTGATAAAAATTTGCCCCATCTTTATGAATTTGCCAGTGCATTAAAAGCTCGTTTTTGTCACTAACTTGTAAACGATACATACCAAGATTATTTTGAGTTTTATCCAAATTTTGTGTATAAACTTGCCCCATGGTAATAAATCTACCCGCATCTTCTTCCCAAGTCTTAAGTATAGGAAGCTCTTCAAGAGAATTTAAAAGCTCATAATCATACAAAGCTTTATCCGCTTTTAATCTTTTAGGCGGGACATTTTTAAGACTTAATAAATTCATAAAAAAATCCATTTTTGCTTTAAAACTAGTAGGAATATGAAGCTTAGTTAGCTTTGAAATTTCATCTGCTATTTCTTTATAATCTCGTCCAAAGGCTAAATTTAATGCTTTTTCATTACAAAAAGCATTCATTAAAACAGGAAATTTGTATTGTTTATTGTTTCGTTTATCTACGGGATTTTTAAAAAGCAAAGCCTTACCATTTTCACCTTTTTTAGCTTCGATATAAGCTAAATGAGCAATTTCAAGATCTACATCTATAGGTTCTTCATAGACTTTTAGCAAATCATTATTTTTTAGAATTTTAATAAAATCTTTCATATCATACTTTCAGCTTTTTTCAGAATTTCTTTAGCTCCCTTGGCGATAAATTCTTTCGCCAAACTTTCGCCAAAACCTTTAAATTCGCTTTTTTTAATCATTCTTTTTTCTTTTAAAATTTCACTACCATCAGGCAAACCAAGTATAGCACGCACACAAATCTCATCATTCAGAAGTTCTGCATTGATACCGATAGGCACTTGACATCCTCCTTCTAAAGTAGCGATAAATTCTCTTTCTATAGTAGTTTCTATCAAAGCATTGTCATCATTTAAACACTTTAAAAATTCTAAAATTTTTTCATCATCTATACTCTCTATACCCAAAGCTCCTTGAGATGCTGCTGGGATTAACTCATCTTTGCTGAATTGATATACAAAATTCACTTGCTTATCCAAATCCAAACGCTTAATGCCTGCCATAGCTAAGATAATCGCATCAAAATCCCCATTTTTTAATTTTTCTATACGAGAATTTACATTGCCACGCAAAGAAATGATTTCTAAATCAGGTCTTAATAATAAAAGTTGCATTTTGCGTCTAAGGCTTGTAGTACCAATCTTTGCACCTTTTGGCAAGGAAAGAAAATCTTTATAATTTTGACTCAACATCGCATCATTGCTTTGCTCTCTTTTGCTAACTGCAGCTAAAATCAAGCCTTGTGGAAAAAAACTCGGTACATCTTTTAAACTATGTACAGCCAAATGTGCTTCATTTCTTAACATACTTTCTTCTAGTTCTTTAGTAAAAAGTCCTTTACCCCCTATTTTCGCGAGCGGGCTATCTAGCAAAACATCTCCTTTGGTTTTAAAACCTTCTAAACGAACTGCTATATCATGGGTTTTATTTAAAAAATCTGCTACAAATTCACTTTGCCAAAGAGCTAATTGACTCTTTCTTGTAGCTATAACAAGCTCTTTCATTTTCTCTCCTCTATAATCTCAACATCGATAATTTCTTCATCAGAAGTACTCTCTTGTTTATAAGTTCTTTCGTATCTAGGCTTAGCAAAGTTGAAAATCAAACCAAAACACAAAACAAAAAATCCAAAAATGCTCGTTATTATTCCTGGAAAGATAAACAAAAAAGCTGCCACCACAAAAGCAAACTGAGTAAACATATCCTTAAAACCGCTTATACGAAACTCAAGCATATTCTTCCAAAAAATTCCGAGCAAAATTACTCCAAAAATCATACTGGCTAGGATAAAAATTAAAAAATTTCCCAAACCAAAAAATACAATAAATAAAATACTTGCAACAAGTTCTAATAAAAAAAGCGGACTAAGGCTGAGCTTGTAATTCATTCTACACTCTTTTTAATAAAATCAAAAGCTTCTTTACTTGATAGGATTTTTTTCTCTAGTGTTTTTCTATCTATAAATTCTAACTCATCCTTTTCTAAACCCTTACCCACAACCAAAGCATAAGGAAAGCCCATAAGCTCAAAATCATTCATCTTAACCCCAAAACGCTCATTTCTATCATCAAGTAAAACCTCAATGCCCGCATTGCTTAAATCCTCATAAAGCTTGGTAGCAAATTCTAAAGACTTCTCGTCTTTGATATTTGAAACTATAATTTCAAGCGTAAAAGGAGCTAAGGTTTTATTCCAAATACAACCCTTTTCATCATGATTTGCCTCAATCGCTACTGCAAGTAAACGTGAAACTCCTATACCGTAGCATCCCATGTAAAAAGGCTTGCTTTTGCCATTTTCATCTAAGAAATTTGCATTCATAGCCTTAGAATATTTTTGTCCTAGTTTAAAAATATGCCCTACTTCTATACCCTTGCTTAATCTTAATTTTCCACCACATTTAGCACAGCAATCGTTTTCTTTGACTTCTACCAAATCCTTAAAACGATCCTTGTTTAAATTAACCACATCAATGCCTATCAAATGATAATCTTTTTCATTTGCTCCCATTATCATTTGTTTTTCGCCTTCAAGCTCTTTATCTAAATAAAAATCAACATTTTTCAAACCCACAAAGCCTATAAAACCTGCAACTAATCCCGCTTTTTCTAATTCTTCTTCGCTCGCATCCACAAGCTCAAGAGCATTGCAAGCGTTTTGTGCTTTGGTTTCTTGTAAATCATCGCAACCGCGTATAAAAAATACAACTAATTTATTTTCATTTTCATAAATAGCTTTTTTTACTACAGCTTTGACAGTATAAAAAGCATTGATTTTGAAAAATTGCGCTAAAGCTTCTATAGTTTTAACATCTGGAGTGTGAAATTTACTTGCATAATTTGCCTCAGGACGCTCTTCATCGCAAGTTTTATTAGCTCTAATTGCAGCTTCAACATTTGCAGCATAATCACAATTTTCACAAATTAAAATATCGTCCTCACCATTTTTTGCCAAAACCATAAATTCCTTAGAGCCACTTCCACCAATCGCTCCACTATCGGCATCAACGGCTCTAAATTCTAAACCCATTCTTTGCAAAATTTGAGAATAAGTCTTATGCATCAAATCAAATTCACGCGTTAAATCTTCTTCATTTGCATGAAAACTATAGCCATCTTTCATTAAAAATTCACGACATCTTAAAAGTCCAAATCTTGGTCTTGCTTCATCACGAAATTTAAGCCCTATTTGATATAAATGTAAAGGAAGTTGTTTATAAGATGTGATTTTATTTTTTACCAAAGAAAGCATAGCCTCTTCATGCGTTGGACCTAAAACAAAATCATTTTCTTTTCTATCTTTAAAACGCAAAAGCTCTTTACCAAAAACATTATAACGTCCGCTTTCTTGCCATAAAGTCGCTGGGGTCACAAAGCTCAAGCTTACTTCCTGCGCTCCTGCTTTATCCATTTCTTCTTTAACAATGGTGCGAATTTTATCCAATACTTTTTTTCCTAAAGGTAAAAAATTATAAAGCCCGCTACCAATTTGCTCAACGAAACCTGCGCGTGTTAAAAAAATATGACTCGGCAAAGTCGCATCTTTTGGAGCCTCTTTAAGACTTGGTGCATATAATTTACTAAATTTCATCATTATTCTCCATATTAAATTCGCATGTGTATTGATTTAAACCTTCAAGATTATTTTCCAAATCAAAAATATAACGCATAGCATTAATCACCGTATCGCTTTGCATTTTTCCTTGTAAATGCTTTAAATTTACAGTTGGCGTATGCAAAAAAGCCTTAAAAACTTGATGGATTAATTTTCTCGCCTCTTCTTCATCAGAATGTTTTAAATATCCCTTATCTAAAGCAATTTGAAGCTGTTTGTTGGCGCATTCTTTTGCTTGCAAGCGAATCGCTTTGATAATAGGAGTTAAAGCCAAATCATTCAAATATCTAAAAAATTCCGTTGTCTCACGCCCGATGATACCATACGCCATACGCGCCTCTTGCTCTCTTAAGGCTAAATTTTTTTGTACGACAACTTCAAGATCATCAACTGCAAAAACAGATATTTTTTCATTTTCGCTGATATCAATATCTCGCGGTACAGCAATATCAAAAAAATATCTCTTATGAGAAACCTCATCAATTAAAGAATTTGTAATAATAGCATTTGAAGCATTGGTAGCTGAGAAAAAAAGCTCATATTCATCAAGATATTTTTTTAAATTATTTAAACTATCACACTCGCTTAAAACACCCAATCTCTCACAAAGAATACGGGCTTTTTCCATATCTCGGTTTAATACTATAACCCTAGCTCCAGCAGCGATTAAATGTTTGGCTGCAAGCTCTCCCATCTCACCTGCACCTATAACTATAGCACTTTTTCCCTCCAAAGGCAAAAGCTCTTTAGCTTTAGCCACTGCCACACTAGCAACAGAAATAGGATTTTTTGAAATTTGGGTTTCATTACGAACCTTAGCTGCACATTTAAATGCACTATGAATTGCTCTTGAAAGATGTACTGCGCAAAAATTATTTTTCAAGGCAAAGGCAAAAGCATCTTTTAATTGTCCTGCAATTTGTGTTTCTCCAACAACCAAGCTATCAAGTGAGCTTGCAACCGAAAAAAGATGATGGATAGCTCCGTTATCTTCAAAAATGTCGGCTTTTTGAACCAAGCTTTCTTTGTCTACATTACACAATAAGGCTAAGGATTTGATGATGTATTCTGCACAGGCTTCTTTTACATAAGCTACTATTTCCACACGATTACAAGTGCTTATAACCAAACATTCTTCAATATTTTCATGAATGCTTAGCAATCTTAAAAATTCATTTTTTTTCGCCTCATCTGAAAAACTCAATCTCTCTCTTAAAGAGATATCTGTATTTTTATGAGTAAAAGATATGCAATAATACATTAAAAATCCCTATCTACCATAGCTTGAATTATGCCTTGAAGTTTTTCATTAGAAAAATCTTTTATGGCTAGTGCTGCTTGCTGAGCGTATTCTTTAGCTTCTGATATAGCTTTATTTAAAGCTTTTGTTTCTTCAAATTTAGTTTGCATCCATGTTTTTTCATCATTATTTAAATCTTTTTGAAACCAATTCTTTAATTGAATCCTATCCTCATCATTTAAATTTTCATAAAGATAAATATAAGGCAAAGTGGTTTTACCCTCTTTAAAATCATTCATAGCAGGTTTGCCAAGGGTTTTTTCATCACCTTTAATATCTAAAATATCATCGATCATTTGAAATGCAAGGCCTAAATTTTTGCCATATTCCCCAAAAGCTTTTTCATCTAAATTTGCCAAAATAGCCCCACATCTAGCACTTGCTTCGATTAAAACTGCAGTTTTATTATAAATCATCTTTAGATATTTATCTTTATCTACATTAAAACTTTTACTAAGCTCAACATCCATAAGTTCACCCACAGCAAGCTTAACAACCGCATCTGAAATAATACCTGCAAAACAAGCATCTAATTGACTCAATTCATAAAAAGCTTTTGAATATAAAATATCTCCAAGCATAAGGGCGTTTTTTGTACCAAATTCAGCATTAACAGACTTTGCACCGCGTCTTAATTTGCTTTCATCTATGATATCATCGTGTAGCAAGCTTGCTAGATGTATAAGTTCTATTGCAGCACAAATTTTATAAGAATTTGCATTTTCTCCTGCGATTGCTAAAAGTAGCTTTGAACGCAATTTTTTACCTGATTTGGTATTGGCAAGCATAGTTAAAACAGGTTCATAATCAAGCTCTTGCAAATATTGTTTTATCAAATCATCTATTGGTTGCACCCTATATCCTTCAAATTTAGTTTATGGTATTTCTCGTTGTATTAATGGTTTTACTTGAGGCTCATTAAAATCTATCATAGGCACTACTTGATTATTTTGAGGCGGATTTGTTAATTGCATTTTTCTTGGATCAAGAAATTTCACTTCAAGTCTAGAATCCTTATCTTCTATATACACAGTAAAAACTGCCTCGCCTTTTTTATATTCGCTAAATTCTAAAATAAGTCTTGCTCTATCAATATGTGGATTTTTATAATCAGGAATTAAAGTTTGAGTTACCCAGTCCAAATTTCTTCTTAAACTCATCACAAATTGACGCGGATATTTGCGAAATTTAGAATGAACAACTATATTGGTATTATCAAACAAAGTCCAATAAAAATCAAAATTTTGAACCCCATTATCATAACCAAGCTCTTTAATCTCCACGCTAGCTCTCTCGTCTTTTTTAAGTGTAAATTTATATGTATAATCAAAAACAGGAGCAGCGTTTAAAACAATACAATTTGCCATCAAAGCAAAAAAAACCAAAAGCCTAACGCTCATTAGCCCTCATGTCCTAAAATTTTAGCACCTAATTCTATAAAAAGATCGTTTTGCCTTTCTTGAATAAAATCTCCATTTTCAAGTATAAAGCTTTTCACATCCATTTCGTTAAAACCTTGTTTTTCTAAAAGCTCAATCATAGCAATATGATCAGCGAAAAAGTTTTCAAATACTTTTTCTAAGGCTCCTAAATTTCCATTTTGTATGATTTCTATAAATTTTTCCTTAGGAGTTTTATTAAACATTTCATCAAAAATATCCATTGAATTTCCTTCATAAATCTGTTTTTGATTATAAAATTTTAATCGTTAAAAGTAGCTAAATTAAAAAATGAAAAAGTTTAAAAAAAATATTTTAAGAAGCAATAAATTTGGGAATGAACCCAAATTTATTTTTAAGAACTAGCTTTAGTTTCTTGTGCGTATTTAACACCTAAATCAAAAGCTTTAGAATTTGCATCTCTTGTTTTAGCTGGAACCATATGAAGCATCGTTTCTTTAAGAATATCCAAATCAATACATTTACTCATATAAGCAGCAATAGCTAATGCAACAACTGATTGAGTAGCCACATTGCCTACTTCATCTTTAGCTATAGTAATGATAGGAATTTCAAAGATTTGCCATTTTTTATAGTCTTCACTTTCAGGATGAACCAAATTTGGCTCTATAACTATGATGCCACCCTCTTTTACTCCACCACGAAAACCTTTATAACCCTTATCTGCAGTTGAAAGCATAAAATCTACTTCACCCTCTACTGCATAAGGGAAAAGAATTTCTTTATCATCGATGATAATATCAACCTTAGTTGGACCTCCACGCACTTGGGAAGTATAAGTTGAAGCTTTAAAGGCTTGACGACCTTCTTTGATCGCCGCTTCAGCTAAAATTTCTCCTGCGGTGATAACACCTTGACCACCTTCACCACCAAATCTTAATTGATATTTCATTTTAAGGCTCCTAAATCAACCATTCTTTTTTCTTTGGCTGCACGACGCACTTCTTCATAAGCATGACAATATTCTGGCTGCGTGCTATCTTCATATAAAACACCTGTTGGGAATTTATCTTTTCTTTCTTCAAAATCCATACTTTCAAATTTAGACTTATCCACAACACGATTTTTAATCCAATCGAGCATAGCCACCGCTTCACCCATTTTATTTTTTCTACCTAGGTTAATATGACAATTTGAGAAAACATCAACAAAGCTATAGCCTTTGTGCGCTAAAGCTTTATAAATTAAATTTTCCAATTTATTTGCCTCAATAACATTTCCCCTTGCCACGAAAGAAGCTCCAGCAGCTTTAGTTAGTTCGCAAGCATCAAAATTCGGATCGATATTTCCAAATTGTGCAGTTACTGTATAAAAACCTTTTGGAGTAGTTGGAGAAGTTTGAGAATTAGTAAGCCCATAAATAAAGTTATTGATTACAATATGAGTTAAATCTATATTTCTACGACACCCGTGTATAGTGTGGTTTCCACCAATTGCTAAAGTATCACCATCTCCACTTACTACAATAACATGCTTGCTAGGATTAGCTAGTTTTATACCTGTTGCATAAGCAATAGCTCTACCATGAGTAGTGTGCACGGTATTGCAATTTACATAAGAGCTCATTCTACCGCTACATCCTATACCTGAAACAAGACAAACATCGTCCATATTCCAACCCAGCTTTTCTATTGCACGAATGATACATTTTAAAACTACACCATCGCCACAACCCCAACACCATTGCGTAGGAAGTTTATCAGTTCTTAAATATTCATCATAATTAAACGCCATTTTATATATTCTCCTTTACTTTAGCAATGATTTCGCTAGGTGTTATAGGACGACCATTTGCACGATGCAAGCTAATAAAATCACGGCGAGAACTTACTCTTTCAATCTCTTCAAGATATTGTCCCATATTTAATTCACTTACCATTACTTTTTTAAATTTGCTTACTACTTCAGCAATTTTCTTTTCGGCTACAGGATAAAGCGTGATAGGGCGGAAAAGTCCTACCTTAATACCTTCTTCTCTAAGCCTATTGATAGCTTCTTTAGCAGAACGACTTACGCTTCCATAAGCTATAATTAAAAATTCAGCATCATCAAGCATATACTCTTCATAAGTACAAATATCATCTTGGTTATTTTTAATTTTACCTATAAGTCTTTCTATATTTTTCTTAACTATAGCGCCATCTTCTGTTGGAAAACCTATATCTCCATGATGAAGTCCGGTTACATGATAGCGATAGCCGGTAAAAAATGGATTGAGTGTTGCAGGTTCATTTTCACCCGCTGCATAAGGTTTATAATCTTTTTTATCACCTGTGAATTTTTTACGGTTAATAATCTCTATATCTTTTAAATCAGGCAATACCGCTTTACCATTCATATGCCCTACAGTTTCATCCATAAGTAAAAATACAGGAGTCATATACTTTTCAGCCAAATTAAATGCTCTTATGGTTTCTGTATAGGCTTCTTCTAGGCTCGCTGGTGCGATAGCTACGCTAGCAAAATCTCCATGAGTAGGTGCTTTTGCTTGAAATAAATCTCCTTGAGCCACCCTTGTTGGAAGACCTGTTGAAGGACCACCACGCATAACATTTACGATAACAAGTGGAATTTCAGCGATAAACGCAAGACCAATTTGCTCTGCTTTTAGTGAAATTCCAGGACCGCTACTTGCAGTCATTGATTTTACACCGCTCATAGCAGCACCGATAGTCACACTTATACCTGAAATTTCATCTTCCATTTGTATAAAAGTTCCATCACTTGCAGGAAGCATATGACTTAATTCATGTGCAATTTCAGAACTTGGTGTAATAGGATAACCCCCAAAAAATTTACATCCACAATCAATTGCCGCTTTTGCAATTAAAACATTACCTGTTGCTATAACTTCTCTCATTGTCTTTCCTATGCTAATTTTTTATATTTATTATTTTTTACTGCTACGGCTCTGTCTTTAGCTTCCGGAGTCAGTTTGGCAAATTTAAATTCATCTCTTTTTGCCACCATAATAGCAAAATCTGGACAATGTGTTTCACACTCAGTACAACCTATACAGGACTCAGGGTGTACAACCTCTATCATTTGCCCTAAAACCGCATGAACATCATCACGCATAGCTAAAACCCCTGCGGGGCAATAGCTAACGCAGATATTACAAGCTTTACATCTATGCTCATCTACCCAAACAGGGGTATCTTTTGGAGCTACCATACTCATATCTTTTTCCTTTTTTTAGCCTAATATTTTTTGTATTTCTTCACCGATTAAAGCTGGAGAATCCACTACATGAATTCCATATGACTTTAATGCTTCTTTCTTAGCTGCAGCACTTTCATCAGCACTACCTACTATAGCTCCTGCGTGTCCCATTCTTTTACCTTTTGGCGCAGTCGCTCCTGCAATGAATGCTACCACAGGTTTGCTAATATTTTCTTTAATAAATTTTGCTGCTTCCACCTCTAAGCTACCGCCGATTTCTCCTATCATAACAATAGCTTTTGTCTCATCATCTTTTTCAAATTCACTTAAAAGTTCTTTATAGGCAAGTCCTATGATAGGATCGCCACCAATTCCTACTGCTGTTGAAATTCCATACCCCCCTTGAACTACTTGATTAGCTGCTTCGTAAGTTAAAGTTCCACTTTTTGAAATAAGTCCTACGCAGCCTTTTTTAAAGATAAATCCTGGCATAATACCTAATTTACATTCTTCAGAAGTGATGATTCCTGGACAATTTGGTCCTATGATCTTCATACCTTTTTTATTTGCATATTGTTTAGCATACATCATATCTTTAACCGGAGTATGCTCTGTAATTACAACAGCAAGCTTAATACCCGCATCCGCTGCCTCGATTACACTATCACCTACGGCAAAAGCAGGGACAAAAATCAAACTCACATCAGCTCCTGTAGCCTTAACCGCATCCGCAACTGTATCAAAAACAGGCTTGCCAAGATGAGTTTGACCGCCCTTATGTGGAGTTACACCTCCGACTATATTTGTACCATAAGCCATACACTGTTCTGCATGAAAAGTTGCTTCTTTGCCCGTAAAACCTTGAACTATTACTTTTGTATTTTTATTAACCAATATACTCATTTTCTATCCTTATCCTACTAAACTTTTTACTAATTCTGCACCGTTTTTAAGATTGGTTGCTGCTTTGATATTTTTAAGATTTGAGTTATCTAAGATTGCTTTTGCTTCAGCTGCATTTGTACCATCAAGACGCACTACGATAGGAATATTAACCTCAACATTTTTAGTTGCTTCCAAAATACCATTTGCAATTCTATCGCAACGAACAATACCACCAAAAATATTGATAAATATTACTTTAACATTTTTATCTCTTAAAATGATTTCAAAAGCTTTTGCGACTGTTTCAGCAGACGCACCACCGCCTACATCTAAGAAATTTGCAGGTTTTGCACCGCTATAATTGATAATATCCATCGTTGCCATAGCAAGTCCTGCACCATTTACCATACAAGCAACATCACCGTCTAATTTTACATAGCTTAAACCAAATTCAGCTGCTTCTCTTTCAGCAGGATTTTCTTCTGTAATATCTCTAAGTTCAGCAATCTCTGGATGGCGATAAAGCGCACTGTCATCAAAACTACATTTTGCATCAAGAGCATAAAAATCTCCTTCTGCGGTTTTAATCAAAGGATTGATTTCAAGCATATTCATATCTTTATCCATATAAAGCTTATAAAGTTTTGCTATCATAGAAATAAGTTTTTTGCTTTCATCCTTATCTAGCCCCAAAACCTTTGCTACTTCAAGACCATGGAACATTTTAAAGCCAATTTGTGGATCAATGCCTACTTTTGCGATTTTTTCAGGGCTTTCTTTGGCTACTTTTTCTATATCCATTCCCCCTTCGCTTGAAGCAATGATTGTAATTTGCTCTGCCATTCTATTAAATAAAATAGCCAAATAATATTCTTTTACTATATTTGCACCGCTTTCTATATAAAGCTTTTGCACCAATTTGCCCTCAGGTCCTGTTTGATGAGTAACCAAATTCATCCCTAGAATTTGACTCGCATAAGTCTTTACCTCATCTAAATTTTTAGCGATTTTAACACCACCACCAAGACCACGACCACCTGCATGGATCTGAGCCTTAACAGCCCAAACACTACCACCCAATTCTTTAGCGTTTTCTACAGCTTCTTCTACGCTAAATGCAACCTTTCCCTTTAAAGTAGGGATACCATTGTCTGCGAAAATCGCTTTTGCTTGATATTCATGTATATTCATTTATCTTCCTTTATATATTGATATTTTATTAATGATTTTTTTACCTTGTCTTTTTCTTCGTCGCTAAGCTCAAGCTTCATAATCTCAACAACACCCTCTAAGCCCAATCTTGCCATAGTTCCTAAGGCTTTATTTTGTACTCCAAATTCTCCATGCAAAATCACACTCATAGGTAAAAATTCTCCACTTCTTATAGATTCGAGCATTCTTACACAAGCACTTGCGGGCGCCAAATATGCTGAAGTCTTAAGATGTTTAATCACCTTTGCACCGCCAGTTTTGACTTCATTTTCCAAATCTTCAAATTCTTCTTCGCTTAAAAGCTCTCCAAGTTTTTGATTTTTAACACTTGCATAAGACTTTACTAAAACCATATCATCATTATGAAAGCCAATCAATCTTGTATCCACGCTTGAAATTTTGGCTTTTAATTTTTTGGCTACTTCATACTTAAATCTTGCATTATCCAAAACCCCTGCCATAGCAACAATTTTTTTAGAAGAAAAAATTCCACTCTCATAAAGAGTATTGAGTAAAAAATCCACTGGATTTGTTAAAATAATAAAAAGTGGATCAGGGCTGAAATCTTTAATTTTTTTAGCACAATCGAGCATAATATTTGTATTGAGTTGCAAAAGTTCTTCTCTACTTTGACCATCTTTTCTTGCAAATCCTGCGCTAAAAAGCACAATATCAGAATTTTTTGTACAAGAATAATCCTTAGTACAAGTTAATTCTATATCTAAATTTAAAGCAGCTATACTTTGGGATAATTCCAATTCTTTTGCGATCAATAAATCTTCATTGATATCAACTAAAACAATCTCATTTGCCAATTCGCGTAAAATTAAAGCGTAGGCTACACTTGAGCCTACATTTCCTGCACCAATGATCGTAATTTTCATCTTTGTCCTATTTTTTCTATGATAGCATTAAAAGTTGCGCTTGGACGCATAATTTTATTTGCTTTTTCATCATCAAATTTATAATAACCACCTAAATCAACCTTCACGCCTTGTGCGTCATTAAATTCAGCTCTAATTTTTTCTTCATTAGAAGAAAGTTCTAAGGCGATATCTTTAAAAAAGCTTTGAAGCTCCATATCATTTGCTTGTCTTGCCAAATGATTTGCAAAATACATTGCTAGATAAAAATGGCTTGTACGATTATCATCTTCTTTTACTTTTCTTGATGGAGCTTTATTGTTTTCAAGCCATTCTCCTATAGCTTCATCAAGACATTCTGCTAAGACTTTGGCTTTATGATTGCTGCATTTATTAGCATAAAATTCTAAGCTTGCTTGTAGGGCTAAAAATTCACCCAAGCTATCCCAACGCAAATGGTTTTCTTCTACTAATTGCTCTACTTGCTTTGGCGCTGAACCCCCTGCTCCAGTTTCAAACATAGCTCCACCATTTAACATTGGCACAACTGAGAGCATTTTCGCACTTGTTCCAAGCTCTAAGATAGGAAAAAGATCGGTTAAATAATCTCTTAAAACATTTCCTGTAATAGAAATAGCATCTTTTCCAGCACGAATCAACTCTAAGCTTTTTAAGCAAGCTTCATAAGGAGCAAGGATAGCTATATTTTTATTTTTTTCTTTAAGACGGTTTTGAACTAAATCTATCATAATTTTATTACTAGCTCTTTTACTGTCCAACCAAAAAATCGCCTCAGCTCCTGTTAAATCAGCTCTTTCTATACCCAAATCAATCCAATTTAAAACAGCATCAAATTTAGCTTGATTAGCCCTATAAATATCACCTTTTCTAACTTTATGCTCTAATAAAACCTTACCCTTAGCAATGATTTTAAACACTCCATCTTCTTTAGCAACAAAAGTTTTATCATGTGAGCCATATTCTTGAGCTTTTTTAGCCATCAAGCCTACATTAGATACGCTGCCTAATTTTGCAGGATTTAAAGTGCCATTTTTGTGCAAATCTTCAATAACTGCTTCATAGATAGTCGCATAAGTTTGATCAGGGATAACTGCATTTGTATCTTTTTCTTTGCCTTCTTTATCCCATAATCTTGCCCCATTTTTAAGCATAGCAGGCATAGAAGCATCGACAATAACATCACTTGGAACATGCAAATTAGTAATACCCTTATCTGAATTTACCATAGAAATATCAGCACGACTATTTAAAATTTCATTATATCTTTTTAAAATCTCATCTTTTTTGTTTGAAGTTTCTACCTTGCTTAAAAGCTCGCTTAATCCATTGTTTGGATTAATTCCAAGTGCTTCAAATTCATCCTTAAATTCATCAAACAATTCTTTGAAGAAGATTTTTACCGCATAACCAAAAAGTATAGGATCGCTTACTTTCATCATCGTAGCTTTTAAATGGAGAGAAAAAAGCAAATCATTATCTTTACTTGCTTTGATTTCTTTAGCATAAAAATCTTGCAATTTTTCTACATCCATAAAAGTTGCATCTAAAATTTCATTTTTTTCAAGCTTTAAGCCTTCTTTTAAAATTTCACTTTTGCCGCTATCTGCGACAAATTCAATATTTGCTACGCAATCCTCATCAATTAAAACTGCTTTTTCATTTGAAAAGAAATCACCTTCTTTCATATAAGATACGCGGGTTTTAGAATTAGGATCAAACTCAACCACGCGATAAGGATTATTCTTTGCATAATCTTTTACCGCTTTAGTAGAACGGCGATCTGAATTGCCTTGTCTAAGCACAGGATTAACTGCTGAACCTAAAACCTTTTGATATTTTGTTTTTATTTGCAATTCTTCATCGTTTTTTGGTTCGTCTGGGTAGTTTGGTAACATATAACCCTTTTCTTGCAATTCCTTGATAGCGGCTTTTAACTGCGGAATAGAAGCTGAAATATTTGGAGTTTTAATCAAATTGGCATCTGATTTTTTTACAAGCTCGCCCAAAAGTTCTAAGGCATCTTCGCATCTTTGCTCTTCTTTTAGATACTCACTAAAAGTAGCTAAAATTCTTCCTGATAGTGAAATATCGGAAGTTTTTACTCCTATATGCGCCTTACTTAAAAAAGCTTTTACTATAGGTAAAAACGAATAGGTCGCAAGCGCTGGAGACTCATCTGTTAAAGTGTAAGTAACTTGCATTTTTTGTCCTTTTAAACACTAATTTTATTTTTCAATCTAAAGTATATTACAATTAAAAAAAAATGCAAGAGTGATTTTAAAGTTTGTTTTAGTTTTAAAACAAGCTTTAAAATGCTTCTAATTAAATAAATTAGAAGGAAGTTGTATAATATTTTTAATCAAATTAAAAGGAGTTTTTAAAGTATCACTCAAAATTTGAGTGTGAAATTTTGGATCATCTAAAGCACCATCGACTTTAATATTAGTGCTTATTTCTTGATTTTTGCCTAAAATTACATAGTTTAAAATAGGGAGCTTAGAAATAGTTTCGGAAGCTGATTTTAGGGTTTTTAATTCCAAATCTACATCAACAGTATTTAATCTTAAATTTGCACTGCCCAAACCATACAAATCCATACTGTCACCGTTTAAATTAATCGCTTCAAAACTAAGCAAATCTTTCTTACGGTTAAAAACAATTCTTCCATCGTGCAAACTCAAACCTTTTTCATTGAAAGTAGGAGTTTTAAACATTAAAAGGCTTGGAACTGTATCGATAAAAGATATAAGCTGATTAATCCCTTTAAGATCTCTTATGAAAGTATTTTTAAAGTTAAATTCCCCTTCAAAATAATCCATACCACTGCCCACTATACTAAGATTAAAAATACCCTCTTGCACTGCTCGTTTTTGTAAAAATTCATTCAAGTATTCATCATTTATATTTTTAGCAAACAATCTCAAATCACTAGGACTATAATAAAGGTCAAAATTTGCATTTTTATAAGAAGCTTTAGCGTCTAAAATACTGCCTTTTAATTTTGCCTCTAATGTATCAAAATTTAAAGTTTTATTAAAATCTGCCAAAATCAAAGTAAGATTTTCTCCATCTAATATAATATTTTGAGTATTCTTTGCTATATCAAAAGAAGACATAGAGGTATCTTTATCTTTTTGATAAATATAGGTTAAATTTTTAAGATATATATTTTTACTATCATCAACAATTCTAGCATTAGCCAAACCACTTTGTGTAGTTATATCTAAAATACCATTTTTGCGAACAATGTTAAAACTATCATTTTCATAAGGTTTATCATCAGTCCATAAATTATTTTTAAAGTAAGCATCCTGTATTTGCGCAGAAAAATCATTAAAATCTGTACTTTTATAATAGATACTCTTTGCGCCTATAAGACCGAATTTTTTTAACAAAGGCGAATAAGGGATCAAAATACTAGGGTTGTTAGCATATATCTCAAGCCCTTCTTTAAAATTTAAAGTCAAATCCCATGCAGGGATGCTAAGCTGTAAATCGTCCGCATAGTCTAAATTTATCATTGCGTTCTGATCCTTCATATCAAAAAGAGCGCCATCATCAAAATACAAGTTTGAAATTTGAGTATTAAAAATACCCTTGTGGTTGGCTAGATCGATTTTAGCATTAAAATCTGCTTCTAAAAATTCATTTTTTACACTAGCATTTTCTATGCTTAAATCATTTTGATTCAATTTAACAAAAGCTCTAGCTACTTTAAAATTTGCTAATGAAAGTTCTGCATTTTCCAAAGAAAGAGTGCCATTATATTTCAAATCCCCTTTTTCATTAAAATCAATGATAAGTTCTAAATCGCTTCCAAGTTTTCCACTTTTTTGATAAAAAGGTAAACTGAAATCATAATTTGTCAATGCCTTAGCAAGCTTTTCGTCAAATTTTAAATTCTTAGATTTGATACGCAAGTAAATTCCATGTTTTTCATCATCAAATAAGTCATACAAAAATACTTTGCTTTCGCTTAAATCTGATTCATTATAACTTGCTTTATCAAAAGTAAAATTTAATTTTTGATTGCTTAAATTTAAATCAAGTTTTGGAAAATTTATAGCATTCATTTGATCATCTAAGCGAACTTTTACATTGTTTGCATAGCCCCAAGCGCTGATATCATCAAGATAATAATTATTTGTAGAAAAATCAATAAATCCTTGAACGAAATCAAAATGATAAAACTCTCCCTTAGCTCTATGCGCAACCCAAACAACCAAAGCCTCAGGCAAGGTTACTCTTTTTTCTACTTGATTAAAGATAGTAGTAATATCTCTAATATTAATATCTTCAAATTTATAAGCTAAATTTTGATTTTTGTAAGAAATATTCATTTTAAAATCAATCAAATCACTATTTGTCTGACCTTTGAAATTATAAAATTCACTTTTTGTGTTAATACTCAATTTTCCATCTATATTTAGATTATAATCCTTAAGCAAGAGATTTTTAATATCAGCATTGATTTCTTTTCCTTCTCTACGCAAGGTAAGCTTTAAAAACAATAAATCATTATCTATAAAAAATTCATTATTTTTAAATAATATTCGCATGTGATTATCTTTGATATTGAGATTTTGTATATCAATTTCCTCAACAAAAGTATAAAGATATTTTAAATTCTTAGTAATTTTTAACAATTCTCTAGAAGCAAAATCAGAATTTTCTTTCTTATCATCCTCAATGCTTATATTAGCATCTTCGTTCAATGTAATATTTTTTGCCCGCACAATGAGTTTTTTATCTAATTTAATATATAATTGCTCCAAATTTAAAAAATTAAATTGGATGCTAGATATGAGAATACCATTCTTAAGAACTAAAAATATAACTGATATAAATGCGATTAAAGCAAGCAATACATATACAATTTTCTTTTTCATTAGAAACTTCTTTTTGATATTTATTTTAGGAATTTTTTATTATTTAACACAACCTTTAAAAAGCAATTCTGTTGTTTTTTTACCCCAAGGTTCCATTGCTCAAATTATAACACATCTAAAACAAAATAAATATGAAATGAGCAGCATTGATAAATATATCTTATTTTTCTTAGGTCATCCTCAATCAGGCTGGATAAACATAGGCACAAAAGAACTCAACAGAATAGAATTTTTACACAAACTTACCATAGCCAAAGCAGCATTAGAAACCCTTACTCTAATCCCTGGAGAAACTAGTGTGATTTTTTTAGAACAAGCTGCAAAGCAACTAGAACTTGATAAAAACACGCTTTTAGCCGAATTTGAAAAACAAGCTACATACAAAGAAGGAGTTTTTCTTCCTGAAACCTATAAAATTCCAAAAGGAATCACAGAGACACTTTTGATTCAAGTTTTACTCAAGCATGCAGAAAATTCAAATAGAAAAACTTCAGAAAAAATTTTTGGCGAATACAATGCTAAAAAATGGCACCAATACATTATAACAGCATCAGTCATTCAAAAAGAAGCAGCCAATGAAAGTGAAATGCCTATAGTTGCAAGCGTTATTTATAATCGCATCAAAAAAGGCATGAAACTTCAAATGGATGGAACCTTAAACTACGGAATTTATTCTCATACAAAAATTACCGCTCAAAGAATAAGACAGGATAATAGCTCTTACAATACCTATAAATTTGAAGGTTTGCCTAAAGAAGCAGTTTGCAATGTTTCTCTATCTGCAATTCGTGCTGCTATCTTTCCTGCAAAAACTAATTATTTGTATTTTGTAAGAGATAAAGCCACAGGAGCACATATTTTTAGCACCAATCTCAATGATCATAATAAAGCCATTCAATCGCAAAAAAACAAATAACTAAAATTGCAAAAATTTATGCAAGTTGGAACAGTATTTGCTTATTAATTTTTGAAATTATAAAAAGGATAAAAAATGATTAACCCATTCAAATCAAAAGAACTTATCACAAGTGCTTTAGCGGGTAGAAATTTAAGAAATCAACTCATCAATGCAAACCTTGCAAATGTTGATACTCCTTTTTATAAAGCAAGAGATATTGAATTTGAAACCGCTTTGGTAAATCGTGCAAATGAAATCTTTAAAAAAAATAACAATAAAGAATTACAATTAGCAACGACTGAAGAAGGACATCAAAAACCTTGGAAATTTCCAGATCCTAGCAAATCTACTATTTATCTAAGGGATGGACATTTAGCAAGAAATGATGCAAATACTGTAGATTTAGATGTTGAAACAACTGAAATGAGTAAAAATACAGTGATGATTACAGCTCTTGATGGGGTCTTAAGAAGACAAAGCAATATTTTTAGCTCTATACTTGATGCAAGTTCTAAATTAAGTTAAAGGTAAATTATGGCATACTTAAGTGATTTTGATATTAGCGGATATGGTTTAAGTGCGCAACGCTTTAGAATGAATGTGATTAGCTCCAATATAGCTAATGCAAATACAACAAGAACAGCCGAAGGCGGACCTTATAGAAGACGCGAAGTGATCTTTAAAGCGACAGATTTTGACAAGCTTTTAAATGAGCAAATCAATAAAGACAATAACTTTTTAAAATATGAAAATCCTTTAAATGATCCAAGCTCACCTGAAGAGGCAAAGCCTGCTATACAAAGTGTTGTTGTAGATAAAGTCGTAAGAGATGATAAAGATTTTCGTATGAAATACGATCCTTCTCATCCTGATGCTAATGCGCAAGGCTATGTAGCATATCCTAATGTAAATCCTGTCATTGAAATGGCAGATTTAATTGAAGCAACAAGAGCTTATCAAGCTAATGTTAGTGCTTTTACAAGCGCAAAAACCATAGCTCAAAGTGCGATTGATTTATTAAGAGGGTAATGAAATATGAACAGTATTAATGATTTAAGATTAAATAACAACATTTCAAATACAAATAAAAGTCAAAATTCTAACGATAGAATTGGTGATGAATTTGCCAAAATGCTTAAGAATGAAATCGAAGATTTAGATAAAACTCAAAAGACCGCAGAAGCTGCGATGACGGATATTGCAACAGGACAAGTCAAAGATTTGCACCAAGCAGCTATTGCTATTACAAAAGCTGAAAGCAGTATGAAATTCATGCTAGAAGTACGAAATAAAGCTATTAGTGCTTATAAAGAAATCACAAGAACACAAATTTAAGCTATATGCAAGAGCATAAGAAAAATCGTGTTTCAAAAGTTGCCTTTGCTTACTGCATGGCTACTTTTTTTTATGATTATTTTTCTTATCTCTACCTTTTTTCTTACCTCAAAACGCCATATTCCCAATACTGAAAAAGATCAATACTCCCTTGCTTTGCGTGGCAATATCATCACTAAAGATAATTTTACTATCACAAGTTCAAAGCAAATTTATCGTGCAGAAATTGATTTAAGAAGTATCAATAAAGATAAATTTGATTTATTTTTAAAACTTTTCCAAATATATAGTGGAATCAGCGACAGTGAAATTGCAGATATTAAAAAAAGAATTCAGAAGCAAAAAAAACGATCTTATCATTTCATACTTTCTAAAAATTTAGATTCCAAACAAGCAAGTTATCTTAGAGATCTTGCAAAAAAACTTTACATACAGGGGTTTTTTAAGGCCTTTACCAATAACCTAGGAAAAGCTGAAACGAGAGGCTTGAGCATCATAGAGCATGAAGAAGATAGAATTTATATGTCCAAAGATGCCTTAACTCCAGCTATAGGTTATACAAAAATGGTTTTAGATCCTCAAAGTGGAATTTTAAAAAATGTTGGAGTAAAAGGGCTTGAAAAATACTACGATGCTTGTCTAAATCCGCTCCAAAATGAAAAAATTCAAGGTTTAAAAGACATAGGTGGAAATATAATCTTAAATTTAAATTCATTACAACAAAAAAAGATTGATGGCTGTCTTTTATATCTTAACATATCTTTGAAACTTCAAAAAAGTATTGAAAAAGCGATCGATGGAAGAAATGAGGATTTAAAAGCCAATGAAATTATAGTTGGGGTAATGGATAGCAAGACGGGTCAAATTTTAGCTCTTGCAAGCTCTAGGCGTTACGATCCACAAAATCGTGGCAAGGATCTATCTGTTTTAAATGCAAGTGCTATAGAGTATGGGTACGAAGCAGGATCTGTTATCAAGCCTTTTATTTTTACAACTGCTCTAAGGCTTGACAAACTCAAGACGGATGAAGTGATCAATACTTATGGTGGAGCTTATAAATTGGGTCGTTTTACCATTAGAGACGATCATAAAATGGATCGAATGACTATGGAAGAAGTGATTAGATATTCTTCCAATATAGGGATGATACAAATTGCCAAAAGATTGAGCAATCTTGAAATCATTGCTGGGCTTAAAATTTTTAAATTTGGTGAAAAAAGTGGTATTGATTTGCCTTACGAACAAAAAGGAGAAATTCCTAATTCTAAGCGTTTAAGAGATATAGAAAAATCAGTATTAAGCTATGGATATGGCCTAAAAACAACCTTTATACAACTTCTTGCCGCCTACAATGTTTTTAACAATAATGGAGTTTATATAACTCCACATTTGGCTGAAAAATTCTATCAAGACGGACGCTTTGTAAGTCTTGAAGAGGATATCAAAAAAGAAGTCATCTTAACTCCGCAAGCAGCACAAACCATGCAAAAAATTCTTATTGATGTTATAGAAAAAGGTACAGGAAAAAAAGCTATCACTCAAGGCATAATCGTAGGGGGTAAAACAGGAACTGCACGTATAGCAGAAAGACAAGGCTATACCTCTAATCGTTACAATGCTTCTTTTTTTGGTTTTGCCAACGATGCAAAACATAACTATACCATAGGAGTTTTAGTAAGAAATCCTACCAAACCCTATAGTTATTATGCTGCGCAAAGTGCTTTGCCTATGTTTAAAGATGTTGTAGATATTTTAATCAATGAAGATTTCCTAACCCCTATCATCACAGAAAATAACCAAACTCTTAACTAATATCATCCCAAAGTACCTTTTCTCTTGCAAAAATGATTTCAACAGCATCTATGAGATCTTTAGCAATCTTAGCAATAAAGCTTGTATCATTGATTATAGATATACCCTCTGCAGTAGTAATTTTTCTAACCAAAATAAGATGTTCGACATTATTAAGAGTTAAGCTATCAATTTCTTTTAAAATTTCCTTGCCTTTTTGAAGATTTTTAATAATTAAATACATTTTTTCATCATCAACAACCCTAAGTTCTTGAATACTTCTTAATAATTCTCCTAAATTAGATCTTATTTTATTGTATTCTAAAGCCAAATCTTTATTATTGCAATTAGAGTATTTTTTGATATTTTCTTGAACTAATTTTAGATTTTTAGTTGCCTCTGTAAGATTTTTAGCAGCGATTTTAAAAGTAAAAATTCTATGATTTTTAAGCTCATCATCTATATGAATTTGCGCTTTGGTTGAAAAATCAATAATCGCTTCAAAAAGCACTTTGATTCTAGTTTGATACAAATAATCCAAATCCACATTTCTACTGAACCATTTTTTATTTTGTAAAATTTCTTCAAAACTTTTATTGCTTTGTATATCCTTACGACTTAAGCCTATAGCATGGGCGATAATCGCATACGCATTATCGTAAAGATGCTCGCTTTCTTTTCGTAGGGCTTCGATAGCTGTATCACTAAATTTCAATAAGCTAGGATCAAGATATAAAGGTCGATCTTTGTTTTTATCCTTAGACGCTTTAACACTCTTGTTTAAAAAATTTACTAATTGCGGGATAAACAATACAAAGATAAGTATTCCCAAAAGATTAAAAAGAGTATGAAATAAAGCCATTTTCAAGGCTACATTTTCTATATTTAAAATTCCTGCTACTCTATTTAAAAAATCAATAAAATAAGGAAAAATAGCTATGATTATAATTGCGATAGTAAAATTAAAAATACAATTTGCAAAAGCAAGTTTCTTGCCTTCAACATTAGTGCTTAAAGAAGCCAGTACGGCTGTAACCACACCGCCTACACTAGTGCCTAAAGTTGCTGCTAAAGAATTTTCAAAACTGATTTGTCCCGCCAATAGGGCTGCGACTATAATGGCTATTGTCGCTGTGCTTGATTGAATAATACCCGTAAGCAAAGCTCCAAGTCCCACAAAAATCAATACCCCCTTAAAACCCGTAAAATCAAAATAAGATAAATCTATAGCATCTTGAAATTCATTAAAACCATTTTTTATATAATCTACTCCCAAAAAGAAAAAACCTATACCTATAAAAATATTCCCAAAACTTTTTATAATATTGTCTTTTTGAAAGAAAAACAAAACTCCAATCACAAGCAAAGGTATGGCTAAGATAGAAATATTAACCCTTGTAAGCCAAACAATCAACCATGAACTTGCAGTATTTCCTAAATTTGCACCAAAAATAATCCCCACACCAGCGACTAAGGATATAAGTCCTGCACTCAAAAAAGAAAGAGAAATGATCGAAACTAAAGTTGAAGATTGCATGATAAGAGTACTGATGGTGCCAAAAAGTATGCTTTTAAGTTTTGTATTTGTCGAGCGAGTAAGAATTTTTTCAAGCAAACCGCCACTAAAAGATTTAAATCCTAAGCTTAAATTTGTCATTCCTATAAGTAAAATGGCAATTCCAGCCAATAAATTAGCAAATTCGCTAAATCGAATCAAAGCAAAAATTAAAATTAAAGTAAAAATACTCCAAAAACTTATCTTAAGATATTTTAGAAAGCTTTTTTGCTCTTGCACTTTAGCCTCTAAGCTTTTCAAATTCGTTCATTAATTTTTCTCTTAAATTTTCAGCCTCTTCTTCGCCATTTTCCAAATACTCAAGCAATAAATTTTCAAGCTCTTTCAAGAAATCAAAAAGTTCACTTTGCCATACACTGTCGCTTTTATTGCTTAAATTCATCGTCTGTATAAAGGTAAGCTCTCTGCTTAAATCTCCTAATTTTTCCAATAATTCATCTTTTTTATCTTGAACTTTTAAAGCAAAGGTATCATTTTGAACCTTGTCTTTAAATTCTCTGATTTTTTCATCGATAATATCGCAAAATTTAGGATAAATATCTGATTTTATAGGCTCAAGCAAGGCTTTTTCATCTATATTTAAAGTAAGTTTTTTAAGAGCAAAATAAAGAAGCAAAAAGGATAATGCTGCTATTAACAAATAAAGCCCTATCATGCCAAACCTTTAAATGCTGACATTCCACCATCTAAATTTACGCTTTCTAGACCGAGTTCATTTTGAATCCAATTTGCAGCTATCATACTTCTATGACCCCCGCGGCAAACAAAAGCAAGCTTTTTGTTTTCATTTCTTTTTGCTTGAAATTCTTCTAAAAAATTAGCATTTAAAAGTCCGTGATTATCATATAAAGCTACACATTCGGCTTGGGGTAAAATACCCTCTTCCCACTCAGCCGGAGAGCGAACATCAAAAACTTGATATTCGCTTAAATCCTGCTTCGTCCAAACGCTTGCCGGAAGACTTGTGATCATGAAAAAGCCTTGGTGATGATTTTTGTAAGACTTGCATTAAATTCAGCTGGATTATCCACGCCCATACCTTCGCTTAGTTTTGCCATGTTTAAAACCAAGGTTGCTATATCAGCACTGAAAGTTTCATTATTTTTAAGACCTGTAAAAATCGCGTGTTTTGGATTAATTTCCAAAATAGGTTTAAAGTTTTGCTCTTGCCCCATTTGTTTTAACAGTTGTTGCATTGCGAAATCGGGTTTATTTTTATCATAAACAATACAACTTGGACTATCTTTTAAGCGACTTGTCAATCTCACATCTTCAACTTGATCTTTTAAAAGTTCTTTAAATTTAGCCACCAATGGAGCAAATTCATTTTTTTCTTCATCGCTTAATTCATTTTTGTCTTCAACTTGGTTAATAGCTACAAATTTCAAGCCCTCATACTCTCCAAGCATAGGAGTAACCAAAGAATCAATCTCATCATCCATGAGTAATACTTCTATATTTTTTTGCTTATACTCTTCAAGCAAAGGCGAATTTCTAAGTAAACTTTCATTGTTTCCAGTGATGTAAAAAATTTCTTTTTGCTCACTTTGTATTTCATTTTTATATTCTTCTAAAGAGCGTAAACTTTCACCTTTAGTGCTTTTATAAAGCATGAGTTTTAAAAGACTGTCTTTTTCGCCACCAAAACCATAAAGTCCTTCTTTTAACACCTTGCCAAAATTCTTAAAAAAGCTTAAATATTTTTCTTTATCTTTATTTTTAAGTTTTTCAAGTTCACCAAGTATTTTTTTAACACTGGCCTCTTTTACGCCTTTTAAAATTTGATTTTCTTGTAAAATTTCACGGCTTACATTAAGTGGCAAATCCTCTACATCGATGATCCCGCGTACAAAACGCAAATAAGTCGGCAAAAGTTCCTTATCGTCATCACTGATAAATACACGCTTTATATAAAGTTTTAATCCGCTTTGATAGTCCACGCGATAAAGATCAAAAGGCGCGTTTTGTGGGATAAAAAATAAAGAATTGTATTCTAATTTTCCTTCACTTTTAGTGTGAAGGTAAAGTAAAGGTTTGTTAGAATCATGAAAATTTTGCTCATAAAATCTTTCATAATCTTCTGCTTTAAGGCTTGATTTTTGCATTCTCCATAGAGCATTAGCTTTGTTAATTTGAGAAATTTTAAGTTCAGTTTTTCCTTCTTCTTCACCCTCTTTAGCAGGGATAAATTCCTCTTTTTCCATAAAAATTGGAAATTGAATATGATTTGAATATTTTTCTATAATACTTTCAATTTTATAAGAATTTGCAAATTCATCATCTTTTAAATATAAAGTAATACTTGTCCCTTGCTCTTCCTTAGTTGCATCCTCAATCTCATAGCCATTTGCATCAGAAATCCAAAGATAAGCTTTATCATCCAAAGCTTTTTTACTTAAAACTTCGATTTTGCTAGCCACCATAAATGCAGAATAAAAACCTACACCAAATTGTCCTATAAGTTGAGAATCTTTTTTTGCATCACCGCTTAAATTCTCCAAAAAGCTTTTTGTACCGCTTTTTGCTATGGTTCCAAGATTGTTAATGAGATCATCTTTATCCATACCTATACCATTATCACTAATAGTAAGGGTTTTCTTATCTTTATCGATTTTAATATCTATTCTAGGTTCAAATTTTAAACTTTTATATTTATCATCACTCACGCTTAAAAAATTAAGTTTATCTAAAGCATCGCTTGAATTTGATACAAGTTCTCTTAAAAATATTTCCTTGTTTGAATATAAGGAATGAATCATTAATTGTAAAAGTTGATTTACTTCAGTTTGAAACTGCATTTTTTCTCCTTTATAAATTTTGAAACAGATATTTTAGCAAAAAATACAAATTCTAGGGTAAATTTAAAAAGTTTACTTAAAAATTATAAAACCAAGCCAAACTGCTATAAGACAAAGGATTATATTTAATAAAATGTTTAAAGCAAAATTAAGATAATTTCCGCTTTGTAGAAGCAGTAAATTTTCATAAGAAAAAGTAGAAAAAGTCGTAAAAGCCCCTAAAAATCCTGTACTTACAAAGCTTTTAATCACAGGAGATAAGCCCTTATGATGTGCATAAGAAAACAAAAGTCCTAGCATAAAAGATCCTAAGACATTAACAAAAAGAGTGCCAAAACTTATAGAATGAGGTAAAATTTTATTTATCAAATTGATAGAAAGCATTCTTAAAACTGCCCCTATAAAACCCCCAAGGCCAACAACTAAAACAGTATTTAGCAAAGTTTAGCTCTTTCTTGATCTAGTAATTCTTGCATTTTTTTTCTAGTATTTTCAAGCCATTTATCATCACTCGTGTCCACTAAATCCATGCAGATGATTTTTAGCACTCCAGAACTAGCACTAAAGCTTTTAGTATCTAAAATTTTTGCAGAATCGACAATTAAAATAGGCTGCACCTTTAAATCAAGCTTATCGCTTAAAATTTTAGCACCACTTTGAAATTTAAGTAATTTTTCGTTTCTAGAACGCGTTCCTTCGGGAAAAATCGCCAAAACCCTATCTTCACTCAGTCTTTGTTTAGCCTCTTTTAAAACACGCACCAAATCGCGTGGATTTTTTCTGTCTATACAAAGAAGTTTAGGTTTTTTAATAGCAATTTTAAAAAGGGGAATTTCACCTAATTCTTTTTTAGCAATCCAGCATAAATTTTTAGGATACAAATCCTCTAAAGCTATAATATCTAAAGTGCTTTGATGATTCATTAAAATCATATTTGCCTTAAGATCAAATTCCCCTATGACTTCATATTTGCAAAAAAGAATATTTTTTTGGAATCTAGCCCAAGATTTTCGAATTTTCCAAAGAATATCTTGAGATTTTATAAAGCAAAAGCATAACACAACAAAAGCTACACTTACGATAAAAAAGAACCAAAAATATAAAGCTTTAATTTTTTTGTAAATCACTACTTTCAACCCATCCTATTTTGCCATCTTGAAAAAGGACTTTGACATAATGAAGTCTTTTACCCAACACCTCAACTTTTTCATTAGAATTTGCCGTATAAAAATAAGTCGATGGTTCAGTAGGTAAAATTTTTGCTCTAGAACCTGCTTTTAAAATCGCATTTTCTGTGTTAGTATCCACAAGAAAACTGAGTATAAAACACAAAAGTGCTCCCGCTAAAATAAAATAATTTTTCTTCCAAACAAACCATAACGCCAAAATAAGAGTTAAAATCCAAAGAGCGTATTGTTTATAAATATTAAAATCTCTATTTGTAGGATTTAAATCGCTTTGAGTACTTACTTCATCATCACTGATTTTGAGTTTAAAGTTCATATTTTCCATTTTTTTGGTATCTTTATTGAAGTAAGAAAATTCAAAATCCGTTTTAGTCGATGGAAAAATAGCATAATAAAAAGCATTAGAAGAATTAAAATCACCCTTTAAATTCTCAATACCCTGCTTCTCAATCCCATTTATAAAAAAACTCTTAAGATTTGTATTTGTGGCGCTTAATTCGATCATTGTAATGATATTTGAATCATCAAAATAACTGGTTTTGATTTTTTTAACTTCCAAAGAACTTGCCACAAGATGTGAAAAGTTTTTATTATTAGGCGTATTTTCAAACTGTATAGCGCCTATCTTAATACTAGCAGTTTGAAAAACTTTTCCATTTCTTAAAAGACTGACTGAAATTTGTTCCAAATTTGCATTTGAAGTTTTGGCCTCAAACCACAAAATAGCTCTATAATCACCTTTGTTATATTCCCATTTTAAATCAGGATTTAAAAAAACCAAATCCTTGCTTTTTTGCAAAGTGATATTAAAGTCAAAATTTGTATTTTCTGTAGTTTTAGCATGAAGTATTATGGGAAAGGCCTCCCCAACATATACTTTGCTAAGATAATCATCTGTTGTAAGAACTAAAGAACTTTGAGGTATAAAAGGATCGTATATATTGCTATCAAAATCAGAATTTTCATCGCTTGGAGCAATATTTTGATAAATTTGTTGTTCTTCTTTTGGAAGTTTTTGCAGCTCCTTTTGCATGTTTTCATCTTGACCGCTAAAAACGGAGATTTCACTTTGAGCAAAAAGACTCAAGCAAGCAAAAACTAGAAAAAGTATTATTCTCACATAAAACCTTCGAGCATTCTTAAGCCTATATCATTACCTAAGATTTTATCACAAGCGCGCTCTGGATGAGGCATAAGGCCAAATATTTTTTTATTCTCATCGCAAATTCCTGCGATATCCATCACAGAACCATTAGGATTTGGCTCGTATTTTAAAAGGATTAAATCTTTATCTTGCATTTTTTTCAAGGTAGCTTCATCTGCATAATAATTTCCTTCGCCATGAGCAATAGGAAGATTGATAATTTCATCTTTTTTAAAATTCTTTAAAAAAGCATTATCATTTGAAACAACTCTTAGATTTTGATTTTTAGAAATAAAGCTTAAATTATTATTATGCTTCATAGCACCTTCTAAAAGTCCACTTTCAAGCAAAATTTGAAAACCATTACAAATTCCTAAAATATATCCACCTCTTTTTGCATGCGCAATAACCCCTTGCATAGCAGGTGCGATTTTAGCAATTGCTGCACATCTTAGATAATCTCCATAAGAAAATCCTCCAGGCAAAACCACTAAATCTGCATTGATTTCTTTTTCTTCATGCCAAATGACTTGTGCTTTTACGCCGATTTTTTCAAAAGCATACTGGGTATCAAATTCACAGTTTGTTCCAGGAAATCTAATAATAGCAACTTTCATCATTTCTCACTTACAATAAGCTCATAATCTTCAATCACACTATTTACCAAAAGCTCTTCGCACATATTTTTTACGCGTTCTTTTGCTTTTTGCTCATCATTCCCATCTAAATCAAGTATGATTTGTTTAGCTACTCTTGCTTCTTTTACCTCGTTAAAATTTAAAGAATGTAAAGCCTTTTCTATAGCCTTTCCTTGAGGATCTAAAACACCATTTTTTAAAAAAACATTGACAACTATTTTCATCGTATTCCTTAGTTTAAAATTCTCTTTAAAACTTCTTCATAAGCCATTTTAACATTTCCCAAATCTTGACGAAATCTATCTTTATCTAGCTTTTCGTTGCTAAATTTATCCCAAAATCTACAACTATCAGGACTGATCTCATCTGCTAAAACAAGTTCATTATCTTTGGTTAAACCTAGTTCGATTTTAAAATCAATAAGTCTTAAATTTTTAGCATCAAAAAAAGGAGTTAAAATCGCATTAATCTTTTTAGCCATCTCTTTGATTTCTTTGATTTGCGCTTCATTTTGCACCAAATTTAAAATCAAACAATGCTCATCATTAATAAAAGGATCTCCTAGATCATCGTCCTTAAGACAAAATTCTACCAAAGCAAAAGGCAAAACTGTGCCATCTTTAATGCCTAATCTTTTTGTAAGTGATCCTGTGGCAACATTACGCACTATAACCTCAATAGGAACAATTTTACATTTTTTTACTACCTGCTCATTTTCACTAATAGTTTCAACCAAATGAGTTTTTATACCATTTTTTTCTAGCAAATGAAAAAGTTCTGTACTGATTTTGCAATTTAATGCACCTTTTCCACTTTCACTTCCCTTTTTTTCAGCATTAAAAGCTGTTAAGTCATCTTTAAATTCACTTATAAGGAGATTTTCATCTTTGGTAGTATAGAGTTTTTTGCCCTTACCTTCATAAAGTAATTCTTTTTTTTCCATGTTATTGTCCTTGTTTGATATTTAAGATTTTAATAGTATCTATAGCAGATTTTAACTGTGCATCATCATTAATTTGCTTTTGAGTAATGATATTTTTATCATTTTTTTGCTCTTTTTTGGTTTCTTTTTGTTCTTTTTTGTCAAGTTTTTCTAATTCGCTCTCTAAATGCTGTTTTAAATCGCTTTCCTTGATATTAAATCCATCTTCTTGAGTATTGACTTTTCCAGGAAATACTTCTATGTCAGGTTTTACACCCACTGCTTGGATGGTGCGTCCACTTGGTAAATAATATCTTGCAATAGTAAGTCTTAAAGCCTCAGTTTCATTAATCGGGATAATTTGCTGAACACTACCTTTTCCAAAAGTATTTTCACCTACAATGATAGCTCGTTTAAGATCTTGCAAAGCCCCGCTGACGATCTCACTCGCACTCGCACTTCCTCCATTTACGAGCACCACCAAAGAACTATCAGAAATTTTATTTCTTGGGTTTGCCTTATACTCTTGATTTTCGCTTACAACGCGTCCTTTTTGAGAAACAATCACTCCCTTATCTATAAACAAATTAACAAGTCCGGTAGCTTGATTTAAAAGGCCACCAGGATTATTTCTTAAATCCAAAATCACACCCTTTACATTAGGATGTTTTTTAAGCTCTTTGCTTGTCATATCCACAACATTTTTATCAAAATTAGTAACTCTTAAATAAAGTATATTTTCATCCTCGATAAGTTTTGCATAAACGCTTTCTACTTTGATAATATCGCGTGTTAAAACGACATCAAAAGGCTTGGTCGCTCCTTTTCTAAATATAGTAAGAGTAATTTGTGTTTTTGGCTTTCCACGCATTTTATCTACTGCGTCATTTAAACTCATTCCTAAAGTGGCTTGATCGTTGATTTTTAATATAATATCACCTGATTTAATTCCGGCTTTATCAGCAGGAGTACCTTCTATAGGAGAAATAACAGTCAAAGCGCCATCTTTCATACCCACAGTGATCCCAAGTCCACCAAATTCGCCGCTTGTTTGAATTTTCATATCATTAAAATCTTTTTCATTTAAAAAAGAAGAATGCGCATCAAGATTGCTCAAAAGTCCAGAAAGTGACTTGTCAATCAAATCTGTAATATTTTCATCATCTACATAATACTGCTCAACTATAGCTAAAGTTTTAGTCAGTTTATCTAAGGATTCTAAGCGTTGTTGCATTAAATCGGATGAATTCTTTGGTTTTGCTTGTAAACTACTTGCTAAAAAAACACAAAGAGCCAAAGAGCCTGTAAAGCCTGTAATAGCGGCTAGAAATCTTTTACTACTCAAAATGAACTCCAAAAGTAAATATTTTAAGCCCAAATTTTAATAACTTTTGCTTAAAAATTCGTAAATAATACTAAAATTATTATAAGTTTAATGGATTTAAAAAAATTAATGCTAAAATATTTATATTTTTCAATAATCAAAACAAGAAAGAATATAAATGAAGCATACTCATACACACTCTCCAAAACATATCAAAGCCATAAGTAATCGTTTAAGTCGTACCATAGGACATTTAGAGGCTATTAAAAAAATGGTTGAAAGAGATGAGGATTGTAGTGATATTCTTATCCAGCTTGCTGCAGTTAAAGCAGCGGTTAATAATACTGCAAAAGCCATACTTAAAGAACACTTGGCCCATTGCATGTATCATGCCGTAATAGAAAAAGATACACAAAGCATAGAGGATTTAAACAAAGCCATTGATATGTTTGTAAAATAACCATCCAAATGCTTAAATTCAATACTTTATAAAATATACTTAATTTTATTGCTACAATTTTATAAAATAACTTGACATTATTAGACTAAAGTTATATAATGCTATGTATATAAAACTTGAAAAAGGATATACAATGGCAAATATACAAGAATTTTTAACCGACAATATGCTTTCAAATCTTGAAAGTGCAGCTTCCTTGGCAATTCATTCTAAAAATAATGAAGTTGTTCCTTTGCATCTTTTATGGGCTTTAATTGTAGACAGTTCAAGTATTTTAAATCAAATTTGCAATAAATTTAATATCTCAAAAGAAGCTTTAGAACTTGAAATCAAAAGTAAAATTTCAAATCTTGCAACAAGTTCTAATGTAAACCGTGAAAATGTACGCTTTTCTAATGAATTTATCAATTCCCTAGAAAGTGCCAAGGGACTCATGAGTGCCAATGGCGATAATTATTTAAGCGTAGATACTTGGCTTATAAGTGAAAGTGAAAAAAATCCTATTAAAGAAATTCTAGCCAAATTTATAGATATTAAAGAATTTCAAAAAGAGCTTCAAAATTTAAGAGCAGGACGCAAAATCGAAAGCAAAACAAGTGATGAAACCTTAGATAGTTTAAATAAATTTGGTATAGATTTAACCGCGAAAGCAAGCGAAGGAAAACTTGATCCCGTTATAGGTAGAGAAGAAGAAATCGAACGCTTAATGCAAATTCTTATACGCAAAACAAAAAATAATCCTATACTTTTAGGTGAACCAGGAGTAGGAAAAACAGCGATTGTAGAAGCTTTGGCACAAAGAATTGTCAAAAAAGATGTACCAAAATCTTTACAAAATAAAAAAGTCATAGCACTTGATATGAGTGCATTGATCGCAGGGGCAAAATATCGTGGTGAATTTGAAGATAGATTAAAAGCAGTGGTAAATGAAGTTATAAAAAGTGAAAATATCATACTTTTTATCGATGAAATTCATACCATAGTAGGCGCAGGAGCAAGCGAAGGAAGTATGGATGCGGCAAATATTTTAAAGCCAGCACTTGCAAGAGGCGAACTACACACCATAGGAGCAACCACTCTTAAAGAATATCGCAAATACTTTGAAAAAGACGCAGCCTTACAGCGCCGTTTTCAACCCGTAAATGTAGGCGAGCCTAGTGTAAATGAAGCTTTAGCAATGCTAAGAGGTATTAAAGAAAAGCTTGAAATTCATCACAACGTCACCATCAATGATAGTGCTTTAGTAGCAGCGGCTAAACTTTCAAAACGCTATATTGCCGATCGTTTTTTACCCGATAAAGCAATTGATCTAATCGATGAAGCTGCGGCTGAACTCAAAATGCAAATTGAAAGCGAACCAAGCTCTTTAAGAAAGGTGCGCAAAGACATAGAAACCCTAGAAGTAGAAAATGAAGCCCTAAAAATGGAAAATGATGAAAAAAATCAAAAAAGACTAGGTGAAATTGCTAAGGAACTAGCCAATTTAAAAGAAAAGCAAAGTGCCTTAAACTCACAATTTGAAAATGAAAAAGCAGTCTTTGATAGCATAAGTGCAAAGAAAAAAGAAATCGATAGTCTAAAAAATGAAGCCGTTTTTGCAAAAAATAAGGGTGAATTCCAAAAAGCTGCAGAATTAGAATATGGCAAAATTCCAGAATGTGAAAAAGAAGTGGCAAATTTGGAAGAAAAATGGAAAAAAATGAGTGAAAATGGAGTCTTGCTTAAAAATCAAGTTGATGAAGATTTGGTTGCTGGAATTTTAAGTAAATGGACAGGGATTAGCGTGCAAAAAATGCTGACTTCAGAAAAACAAAAATTTTTAGAAGTAGAAAAACACCTAAAAGAAAGCGTAATTGGACAAGATAAAGCTCTAAGCGCTTTAGCAAGGGCTATTAAACGCAATAAAGCAGGATTAAATGCAGACAACAAACCTATAGGAAGCTTTTTATTTTTAGGGCCTACAGGAGTAGGAAAAACACAATCTGCTAAGGCTTTGGCGAAATTTTTATTTGATGATGAAAAAGCAATGATTCGCTTTGATATGAGTGAATTTATGGAAAAACATAGTGTTTCAAGACTCTTAGGAGCACCTCCTGGCTATATAGGACACGAAGAAGGTGGTGAGCTTACTGAGGCAGTACGTAGAAAACCTTATAGTGTACTTTTATTTGATGAAGTTGAAAAAGCTCATAAGGATGTATTTAATGTGCTTTTAGGAATTTTAGATGATGGTAGGGCAACTGATAGCAAAGGCGTAACCGTGGATTTTAAAAATACCATTATCATTTTAACTTCCAATATTGCCTCAAGTGCTATCATGAATTTAAGTGGAAAGGAACAAGAAGATGCAGTAAAAAATGAGTTGAAAAATTTCTTTAAACCTGAATTTTTAAATCGCTTAGATGATATCATCACCTTTAATCCTCTTGGAAAAGATGAGGCATATGAAATAGTCAAGCTTTTATTTAAAGACTTGCAAAAAAGCTTGGAAAATAAAGGTATAAAAGCAAGCCTTAGTGAAAATGCTGCACTTTTAATCGCCAAAGACGGATTTGATCCTGACTTTGGTGCTAGACCTTTAAGAAGGGCTATTTATGATTTAATCGAAGACAAACTAAGCGATATGATACTTGCAGATAAACTTGATGAAAATGATGAGATTATCATCGATGCAAAAAATGATGAGATTATCATCGAAAAAGTTTAACTCTTTTTAGAAGAAATAGATTTTCTATTTCTTCGCACACTTTTTAAAATAAAATCTCACTTTCGTTAAATTTCATATTTGCTCTTGGCAGAGGCGATTTGATGGTATAATAAGCGCTTTGTCCCTTATAGCTTCCTTTATATACTCCATTTGGAATACTGAATTTTCTTGTAGTATCAGGAAATTTCTCTAAGTATTTGTTTAAAAATTCTCTAAATACAGGAGCAGAAGCTCTAGCCCCACCCTCTGTATAACGCATAGGCTTGTTATTGTCATTTCCATACCAAATCAAAGCTTCAATCTCAGGCGTTAAACCGCAAAACCAAGCGTCGACATTTTTATTAGTAGTTCCTGTTTTGCCTGCTACTTCTATACCTTCAACCCTCGCATTACGCCCTGTACCATGCTCTACAACATTTTTCATCATATCTAAAACCAAAAAGCTTTGCGCTTCATCGCTTACTCTGTATTCGTTTGAGTTAAATTCCATAATAATTTGATTATTTTTATCTTGCACTTGCTTAATGATTTGCGGCTCTTTTATAACTCCATAATTTCCAAACATGGTATAAAATTTAGAATACTCCAAAGGTGAAATTCCAAAGCTTCCTAAAACAATCGATAAATTAACCGGAATATCTCTAAAACCAAAATCCACAAGCTTTGAATGAAGCACATCAAGTCCTATATCAAGCGCGAGATTGATAGTAGCTAAATTTCTTGAGCGTGTTAGGGCTTCTTTTAGAGTGATCAAACCAAGGAATTTACCCCCATCATTTTTGGGTTTCCAGTCTTTATTATCCCCTGCTCCACCTTCAAAAATTCTAGAAATATCCGCAATCTCACTCATAGGCGAATAGCCAAGATTGATAGCTGCTTGATACACAAAAGGCTTAAAAGAGCTGCCAGGCTGTCGCGTGCTTTGAGTAGCTCGGTTATAATTACTTTTTTCATAATCAACTCCGCCCACCAAAGCCAAAACATCTCCACTTTGATGATTAACAACCACCATAGCTCCATTTAGCGTGCTTAAATTTGCATCTTTATCGCGTTTTACTATTTCATCATAGCCAAATTTTAAGGCATTTTGAGCCATTTCTTGCACATCTAAATCTATATTTAAAGTGATTTTATAGCCGCCTGTTTTAAGATCTTTAATGCTAGGACTTAATTGCTTAATCACCTCATCTACAACATAAGGAGCTGCATTTTGCGTTAAAGTATCATCATAAATTTGAGGAATTTCTTTCATGGCCTCATCATATTCTGTTTTAGAAATCCAACCTAATGTATACATTCTTGCCACAACATTATTTGCTCTTGCGATAGAAAGATCTAAATGTTTTGTAGGATCATAGCTACTTGGTGCTTTTGGCATGCCCACAAGCATAGCAATCTCTTTAAGACTTAACTCATTTAGATTCTTATGAAAATATCCCTGCGCAGCTGTTTTAACTCCATAATATCCATGTCCAAAAAAGATATAATTTAAATATCTTTCCAAAATTTGCTCTTTGCTTAAAATCGTTTCCATTTTATAGGCAAGTAAGGCTTCACGAATTTTACGAGTGATAGTTCTTTCAGGAGTTAATTCTGTGTTTTTGATAAATTGTTGGGTAAGGGTTGAAGCCCCTTCCATGGTTTTTCCACCACTTTTTATGATTTTAACAACAGCTCTAAAAATAGCATCAATATTCACCCCATCATGCTCAAAAAAACTAGTATCTTCTATAGCTACAAGAGCTTCTATAAGGCGTGGAGGTAATTCTTCATAATTTGCGTAAAAACGATGTTGTTCGAAGATATTAGCTACTAATTTTCCATTTCTATCGTAAATTTGTGTTGTAAGCGGGGGTTTATACTCTTTAAAAGTATATCCTTGCGTATCTGCATTTGCAAAAAGATAGGCTACATAAATAAATACAGCGATAAAACATACCACAAAAAATGAAAATATATATTTTAAAATTTTCATAAATAAGCCTTTAAATTTTGAGTATCAAGTCCTAAAGCAGTGCTTAAATTTCCTTCTTGTTTAATGATATAGTTTTTATGAAAACCCTCGCACATAATCGCTCCTGCCTTACCCTTATAAAGTCCATTTTCTATATAATTTTTTAAATCACAAGGATTAAAATTTGAAAAATAAAGTGTTGTTTTTGAAAGAGAGAAAACTCTTTTTTTTGAATTCTTTAGCAAAAAAGCACTTAAAATACTGGCGTATCTTCCATCTTGCAAATCAAGCATTTCATAAGCTTCTTCTTTGGTATTTGCCTTGGTAAGAATTTTATCTCCTATACAAACTATACTGTCTGCAAAGAGTAAAGTTTTATCTTTAAATTTCTCTTCATGAGCTGTGCAAAATTGTCTTTCTTTTTCTAGGACAATTTTTTGCACATAAATACTAGGTTTTAAATTTTTGTCTAAATTTTCATCATAGTCAAAGCTTATTTGTTGAAATTCGATCTTTTCCTCTTTGAGTAAATTTGATCTAGAAACAGAACTTGAAGCAAGAATTAACATTGCCTAAAGTCCTTTTTGGATCAAATCTAAAGCCTGTTTTAAAGCTTCATCTATCTTGCTTATATCTTTACCGCCTGCTGTAGCAAAATCATCTCTTCCACCACCATTGCCGCCTAAAATTTGAGCTATATTTTTAACCAAATTTCCAGCTTTTAAAGGACAGTTTTTCACACCTGCTGCAAGGGTTATCTTATCATCTTTTGCTTGTATTAGCAAAATAGCAGCTTTTTCGAATTTATTTTTAAATTCATCAATCATAGTTTTTATATCACCACTTTCCACGCATTCAACGCAAATTTGAACTCCGTTGATATTGCTTGAGTTAAGCTGTGATTTATTGGAATTTTTAAGCTCATTTTTTAATTTTAGAATTTCATTTTTAAGTTTTTTTACCCCAAGACTTAAATCATTGCTTTTAAGCTCTTCTTTAAGATTTAAATTTTCATTCATAAAAGTCTTACAAAATTCTAAAGCTGCTCTTGAAACAACCGCTTCTATACGCCTTACACCTGCACTTACACCACTTTCTTTAACTATGTAAAAACTTCCTATTTGAGCTGTATTTTTTACATGAGTTCCTCCGCAAAGCTCTTTACTTTCACCTAAGGTTAAAACGCGTACATTGCCTTGATATTTTTCATTAAACAAAGCAATAGCTCCACTTTTTTTAGCATCTTCTAAAGGCATATTTTCTAAGATTGCTTCGCTTGAGTTAATAATCATTTCATTGACTCTTTTTTCAATGCTTTCTAATTCTTCCTTGCTTAAAGCTTTGTGATGAGTAAAATCAAATCTTAATTTATTGCTTTCAACCAAAGAACCTGCTTGACTGATATGGGAGCCCAAAATTTCTCTTAAAGCGTGGTGCAAAAGATGAGTAGCCGAATGATGGCGTGCAGTTTGTTCTCTTTTATCGGTATCAATTTTTGCCATGATCTTATCATTAAGCTTGATTTCTTCATTAGCTTTTACAAGACTAAGATTGAGATTGAAAAACTTTTGAGTATCTAGCACTTCGCTAGTTCCTATATATCCTGTATCAGCAATTTGCCCTCCACTTGTTGCATAAAAAGGAGTATTATCAAGCATAACCCAGCCTAAACCTTTAAGACTTGAAACTTCTTTAAAATCTTCATCTAAAAGAGCTAAAACAGTGGCTTGACATTCTGTTTTTTCATAGCCCACAAAGCTATTTTCTCCAAATTTTTCAAGTAAATTTTTAAAATCTCCACTTGCTACCTTATCGCCGCTTCCTTTCCAAGAAGCTTTTGCACGATTTTTTTGTTCATTCATCAATTCTTCAAATTTAACTTCATCTACGACAAGATTTTTTTCTCTTAACATATCTTGCGTTAAATCAAGTGGAAAACCATAAGTATCATAAAGCTTGAATGCAACCTCTCCACTAAAAACTTCTTTGGTATTTTTAAGCTCTTCATTAAAAATTTCAATACCGTTTTCTATAGTGCTTAAAAATCTCTCTTCTTCTAAGCGGATTTGCTCTTTTACAAAATCTTTCTTTTCATTAAGGTAGGTATAATGCTCGCCCATAAGCTTGCAAACTACATCAACTAAATTATACATAAAAGGTTTTTTAAGACCCAATAAATACCCATGTCTTAAAGCACGGCGTAAAATACGGCGTAAAACATAGCCCCTACCTTCTTTATCAAAACTCGTTCCTTGAGCAAGCAAAAATACACTCGATCTTATATGATCGGCTATGACTCTAAAGCTAGCTCCACTTTCATAAACATAAGTTTTTCCGCAAAGTTTTGCAATTTCATTGATAATAGGCATAAAAAGCGAGCTGTCAAAATTGCTAAATTTACCCTCTTTGATAGCCGTAACCCTCTCAAGCCCCATTCCTGTATCAATACTTGGTTTTGGCAAAGGTGTAAGTTTACCATCAGCACTTCTTTCATACTGCATGAAAACAAGGTTCCAAATTTCTAAGAACCTATCTCCATCTCCACCCATATAATCTTCTTCACCATTAAAATACTCTTCGCCTTGATCATAAAAAATCTCACTACAAGGACCACAAGGACCTGTATCGCCCATTTGCCAAAAATTATCCTTATCGCCAAATCTATAAATTCTTTCTTTTTGGATATGTTTTTGCCACAATTCAAACGCTTCATCATCGCTTTCATGCACGGTTACATAAAGTCTATCTTTAGGAAGTTTTAATACCTCAGTTACAAATTCCCAAGCATAAGCGATAGCTTGTTCTTTAAAATAATCCCCAAAACTGAAATTTCCTAACATTTCAAAAAAAGTATGATGGCGAGCGGTATAGCCTACATTATCTAAATCATTGTGCTTTCCCCCTGCTCTTATACAAGTTTGGCAACTTGTTTTGCGTGGTGGGTTTGGACGAGGCACTTCTCCTATAAATATACTTTTAAAAGGCACCATTCCTGCATTTGTAAAAAGCAAGGTTGCATCATCAGGAACTAAAGGACTTGAAGGGGTGATTTCATGACCCTTAGACTTAAAAAAATTTAAATATTCACTTCTAACATCCATAAGATTTTCCTAAGAAATTTTTATAAAAGCATATCATACCAAAATTACTTTAAATTAAGTAAAACTAAAATACAATAAGCCTTTTTAATTAATTTCTTTAATTTTCAAGGTTTTTTATGAATTTTATCAATCTTCAAGCTCAATATCTTAAATATAAAGAAGAAATCGATTCTGAAATCGCAAGTGTTTTATCAAGCTCCTCTTTTATAGGGGGTGCAAAATTAAATGAATTTGAAACAAATTTAGCCCAATACACTCATGTGCAACACGCCATAGGATGCTCAAGTGGCACAAGTGCTTTATATCTTGCTTTAAGGGCTTTAGATATCAAACAAGGAGATGAAGTTATAGTTCCTAGTTTTACTTTTATAGCTACAGCTGAAATGGTAGCACTACTAGGAGCTAAGCCTGTATTTGTAGATATAAATTTAGATAATTTTAATATCGATTTTGAACTCTTAAAAAATGCTATCAGCCCTAAAACAAAAGCAATTATTGCTGTGAGTATGTTTGGTCAAATGAGCAACTTACAAGAATTAAACACCTTTTGCGAAAGTAAAAATATAAGCTTGATTGAAGATGGCGCACAAAGTTTTGGAGCAAGCTTTAAGAGTGAAAAATCTTGCTCTATTGCCAAAATTTCATGCACTAGCTTTTTCCCTTCTAAGCCCTTAGGAGCTTATGGCGATGGCGGAGCGATTTTTTGCAATGATGAGAGCATAGCTAAAAATTTAAGAATTTTACTCAACCACGGACAAACTGATCGCTACAAACATGAATTTATAGGGATAAATGCTCGTCTTGATACTCTTCAAGCGGCCATTTTAAATGTAAAACTAAAGCACCTAGATGAAGAAATTAATAAAAGACAAGAAATAGCAAAATTCTACAACGAAAATTTGACAAATTGTCAAATTCCAAAGATTGATGAAAACGCCATTAGTGCTTATGCACAATATAGCGTTTTAGTGGAAGATAGAGCTAGAGTTATAAAAGCTTTTGAAAAAGCAAACATTCCTTATGCTATCCATTATCCTACGCCACTTCATAAGCAACCTTGCTTCAGTGAATTTTCGCATTTAAAATTAGAAAAATCAGAATTTGCGAGTGAGCATATTTTATCCTTGCCATTTTCAGCATTTTTAAGTCAAAGTGAGCAAGAAAGTGTAATTAAAATATTTAAGGAAGGACTATGAAATTAGATCAAGTGGGCTCTTTTTTAAGACCCAAAATTTTGAAAGAAGCTAGAGAAAATTTTGCCTTAGGGAAAATCGATGAGGAACAACTTCGTAGCATTGAAGATTCTTGCATAAGAGATCTTTTAGAAGAATGTGATAAGGCGGGAATTTATTATTTAAGCGATGGAGAATTACGCCGTTCTTGGTGGCATCTTGATTTTTACTGGGGTTTTGGTGGTATTAAAAAAATCAAAAAAGAAAAGGGTTATATCTTTAAAGGGATAGAAACAAGAGCTGAAGGTATAGAAATTGAAAGTAAAATCGAGTGCAATAATCATCCTTTTTTAAAAGATTTTGAAAGATTAATGCAAATCGCAAAAGGTTTAAAAATAGATACAAATCGCTTAAAACTTACCATTCCAAGTCCATCAATGCTTTTATATATGCTTTTTATCCGTGGGGGCAAAAACACAGAATTTAATTACTATGGTAAAGATTTTACAAAACTTAAAAATGATATTTTAAATGCTTATGAAAATTTTTACAAAGAATTTGCAGCTCTTGGTGGAGTATATTTGCAACTTGATGATACAAGCTTTGGTTCTTTATGTGATTATGAATTTTGTGCTTTAAATGAAATTAACGCAGATGATATTTGTGAAGAATATGTAGATTTTTTAAATGAGAGTTTAAAAACTATGCCAAAAAACATAATGAGTGCGATTCATATTTGTCGTGGAAACTACCGCAGTCGCTATGTGGCAAGCGGAGGCTATATGAAAGTTGCTAAGAAGCTTTTTGGCGAACTTAGAGTCGATAAATTCTTCTTAGAATTTGACGATGAAAGAGCTGGAGATTTTGAACCTTTAAAATATATAAATGATCAAATTGCGGTTTTAGGAATTCTTACTAGCAAAACCAATGAAAGTCCGAGCGCAGAAGAGTTAAAAGCGAGAGTGAAAGTAGCAGCTCAATTTTTAAGCCCAAAACAAATTGAAATCAGCACACAGTGTGGCTTTAGCTCCACTGAAGAAGGAAATGAAATCTTCACTCATTCTCAATGGGAAAAAATTAAACTTTTAAAACAAGTTTTAAGTGAGCTTGAAAATGAAGGATTTTTCTCTTGAAAATAGGAATTATAGGTCTTGGAAAAATGGGACAAAACCATTTAAACGAACTTAGTAAAAATAAAAATTTTAAAATCAATGCTTTGTTTGATATGGTTGAAAATAAAAATTTAAATGCACCCTTTTTTACCAATTTAGATGAATTTTTAAATCAAGATAATGATATCATCATCATTGCAACGCCGACAAATTCACATTTAGAAATAGCTAGAAAGGTTTTTTGTAAGTGCAAATGCGTATTGATTGAAAAACCTTTAGCACTGAATTTAAATGAAATAGATGAAATTTCAAATTTAGCTAAAGACCATGATGTAAAAGTGGGTGTGGGATTTTGCGAGAGATTTAATCCTGCGGTTTTAGCTCTAAAAAAGGAGCTTCAAAACGAGGAAATTATCAGCATTAACATACAAAGATTTTCCACTTACCCACAAAGAATCAGTGATGTAGGAATTTTACAAGATTTGGCTGTGCATGATCTTGACTTGCTTCATTTTTTAAGTGGAGAGAAAATTACAAACGCTAACATTTTAAAAAGCTTCAATAAAGACAAACAAAGAGAAGATGAGAGCATTATAACTTGCAAGCTAGAAAAAACGATCGCTTGTGTGCATCAAAGCTGGAACAGCACACAAAGACTAAGAAAAATTACACTTATGAGTAAAAATCATTTTTACGAGGCAAATTTAGCAGATTTTTCCTTAAGCAAAGACGGACAAAGCTTGGAGTTGATGACGCAAACTCCGCTTTTTGGGGAGCATATGGCTTTATATGATTTGTTTTTAAATAAGGAAAATTACCTAGCAAATATACAAAATGCTTACGCTGTGCAAGAAATTTTAGAAAAATTTTAATTTTTCTAAAATAATGCAATATCTTTCAAATAACTTGAGCTTCAATAAAATCTTCAAATACTTAAGATAAAAAATTTATTGATTTTAAATCCATACTGAAGTAAAATAAAACTAAAAAAGGTTTTTAAATGAAATTGGTTTTATTTTTAAATATGGGCGGAGCCACAAATTTACAAGATTGTGAAACTTTTTTAAAAAATATGTTTAACGATCCTTATATTTTGGGTATTAAAAATAAATTTATAAGAAGATTTGTAGCGTGGATCATTACAAAATCTCGTGTAAAAGCTATGAGAGAAAATTATAAACAAATGGGTGGAAAATCTCCACTCAATGAGCTTACTCAAAGTTTGTGCGAAAAACTTAATACAAAAACAAAAGACTTTAAATTTGACTTTGTCAATCTTTATGTGCCACCTTTTGCAAATAAAGTTTTGCAAAAATACACTTTAAACGAAAATGATGAAATCATTCTTTTTCCGCTTTATCCACATCACTCAAGCACCACAGTTACTTCATCGCTTGAAGTTTTGCAAAATGAAATTTCAAAACAAAAAATCAAAGCAAAAATAAAGACTGTGGACATTTTTTATGAAAATACGCTTTATAATGAAATGATTATTTCTCACATTTTGGCTAAAAAAAGTGAGTTTGATGCTAAAACTTTGATTTTTTCAGCACATTCCTTACCGCAAAGCATTATCGACAAGGGTGATTTATATGAAAAACATGTCAATCATCATGTAGAACTTTTAAAAGAAAAATTGAAAGATCATTTTGATGAGATTATCTTAGCTTACCAATCAAAACTAGGTCCAGTAAAATGGCTTGAACCAAATACAAGCGATATTTTGGCAAATTTAGATAACAAAGCTTTGATTTATCCTATTTCTTTTTGCATAGATTGTTCTGAAACGATTTTTGAGCTAGGTATAGAGTATAAACATTTAGCAAAATGTGATTATGATTTAATCACTTGCCCAAATGATAGCGATGAATTTGCTCAATTTGTTTTAAAGTATTTATCTGATTTTAACTGAGAATGAATTTTGAAGTCCTTGTCTATCATTTTTTAAAGATTAACAAGGACCTTTTGGTAAAAATTTAGCCAACTAAGCCAAAGTATAAGCTTTTTCTCCGTGCAAGCTCACATCTAAACCTTCTTGCTCTACTTCTTCTTTTACTCTTAAGTCTGTAAAAAAAGAAATGATCTTAAAAATAATAAAGCTTACAAGAGCTGACAAAACCACGCAAATCACAATAGCAAAAATTTGCTCTTTTAAAAGCTCTAAACTTCCACTGATAAAAAATCCCTCGCCAAGTGCATTTTGGGCAACCACATTAGGATTTACTTTAGCGCTTGCAAAAAGTCCTGTGGCGATTCCTCCCCAAATACCTCCAATTCCGTGCAAAGAAAAAGCATCTAAAGAATCATCCCATTTGAGTTTGTATTTGATAAAACTCAAACCAAAATAACAAAATACAGAAGACAAAGCCCCTATAACAAGAGAAGCATAAATATCTACATAACCACAAGCTGGAGTAATCCCCACAAGCCCTGCTACAAGTCCACTAAGCCCACCTAAAATAGTCGGTTTTTTATGGATGAGCCACTCAAGTACTACCCAAGATAAAAAGCCACAAGCTGCTGATATAATACTTACTATAAAAGCATTGATAGCAATATCATTCATTTCGCCAGCACTTCCAGCATTAAAACCTAACCATCCTATAAAAAGCAAAATCGCACCCAAGAAAGCATAAGGAATAGAATGCGCGTTTTTATCCTCATCATCACTTTTTCTAGCGCCTACCATCAAAGCTCCTACAAGTCCGGCAACCCCAGAGCTGATATGCACAACACCGCCCCCAGCAAAATCAAGACTTCCTCTTTTAAGCAAAAATCCCTCACTGCTCCAAATCATATGCGCTAACACATCATAAACTAAAGTACTCCAAAAAAGTAGAAATATCACCAAAACACCCAGTTTGATTCTTCCCACCAAAGAGCCTGTTATAATAGCAGATGCAATAAGTGCAAACATCATTTGAAAAATCACAAAAAGAATATTTGGAACGCCTGAAGCGTTGTATCCGCTAATACCCTCTAAGAGGAAATTCTCGAAATTTCCCACAAGCCCAAGTCCTTCATCTTTACCAAAAGAAAGACTAAATCCAAGTACTACCCATTGTAAAGTAATAACACCAAAAACGATAAAGCAATTCATTATGGTATTAAGAGTATTTTTACTTCTTACCATACCTGAATAAAACATTGCCAAAGCTGGAGTCATAAGCAAAACTAGCAAAGTACACAACACAATAAAACTTGAATTTATCGCATTCATTTACCTATCCTTTCTTACAAAATTTAATTGCGAGATAATTATATTTAAAATGGTTTAAAAAAATATAAATTTAAGAAATATTTTATATATTTTTTTTATCAAAATTTATTTTTTTATCTGAAATTACTATAAATAGGGATTTTAAAAAATATTTTACTTCTCTATAGCTCAAATTTACTAGCATTAAAATAAAAATTTAGGGCTAAACTAAAACAATAAAAAAGAATTCTTGCAAGATAATAAAGAAAATTTTGATGATTTGGTAAAAGTTTTTTTTAAAATTAAAAGTAGAAATTATCTAGTATTAAAAAAGCAATTGCGTTTTAAAATAGCCTAAAAGCTCTTCTTTGGCTTTGAAGATATCATCAGTGTTTAGCTCAAAATCTATTTTTTGTGGCTTTTTATAACTCTTATCATAATAAGCCAAAAGCAAAGCAATAAGCCTTTGCCATTCTCTTTGCTCATAACTTTTTAGCAAATCCTGGCGAAAATTTGTACTGATATAAGGACTGATCTTAGCAAGACATTCTTTAAATTTTAAAGGAGTCATTTTTTCTTGATAGATCTTTTGTATCCTGTCTATGCGCTTTTCTAAAGAACAAAAACAATGAATTTTAAATGCTTTTTGCATTTTTTCATAAAGCTTTAAAGGTAAAACTATTTCACCTATTTTACGACTTTCGCTCTCTATAAAGATAAAATCTTTTAAAGAGTTTAAAGTATAAAAAAGGCTTGCTTCAAAAGCTTTTTGCGTAGGCTGAGCGCCTAAAATATCGCCAAAAGATGATCCTAGATGATTTGCCATTTTTTCTAAATTTAAATGATGGGGTAAAAGCTCCAAAAGCTCTGTTTTACCACAGCCTGTATTACCACAAAGAGCAAAAAAATCTAATTTTATTTCATTATCAAAATAGTGCGCCAAAAAACTTCTATAAGCTTTAAAGCCACCCTTTAAACGCACCACTCTATAACCCAATTCGCTCAAAATCACTGCAATAGATTTTGAACGCAAACCCCCACGAGAGCAGTAAATTCCGATCTTATCTCCTATACGGAATTTGTGGGTAAGCTCTAAGATATGCTTTGACATATTTTGACAAATATAACTCGCACCCCTAGCCTTAGCCAAAGCTTGATTTTTTTTATAAATTGTCCCTATTTCTTGATATTCTTCATCATTTAAAGCATAAAAATTCAACGCCCCTATCAAATGAGAATGTAAAAATTCCCTAGGACTTCTTGCATCGATTAAAAGAGAGAAATTTTCTTTTTGAAATTCCGCAAAATCTACTTCATTTAACATTTTTAAACGCCAAAACAAGTTTTTGATAAACTTGTTCTATATTGGTACCACAAACCCTAGTCTCTCCTATAGTGGTGATAAAATTAGTATCTCCCGCCCAACGCGGCACTAGATGATAATGACAATGAGGAGCTATACCAGCACCTGCATCTTTACTCAAATTCATACCGATATTTACCCCACCTGCATGGAGTTCACTTTTTAAAATTCTTACCCCTAGACGCACAAATTGACTTATCTCTTGCCAAGCTTCATCACTTAAATTTTCTATATGCTCTTCATGCAAATAAGGTATTATCATAAAATGCCCTGCAGAATAAGGATAGCGGTTCATCACACCAAAACAATGCTTGGCCCTAAAAATCACTCCTAATTCTTCGTCGCTTTTGATTTTATTAGCACAATCACAAAAAGGACACTTGCTCTTTTCTTTTTCAAAATACTCACTTCGCCATGGTGCATACAAATACTGCATTTTTATCCTTTTAAAGCAAGGCTTTCAAAGCCTCTCCTTCATCGTTTTGACGCATAAAATATTCTCCGATTAAAAAAGCATCAACGCCTAATTTTTGCAAATGCCTTAAAAAATCTTTATCCTCTAAACCACTTTCTGCGATAATAATTTTTGAATTTGGAATTTGCGGGATGAGTTTTTCGCATAAATTCATATCCATGGAAAAATCATCCAAATTGCGATGATTTATGCCTATAATATCAGCTCCTGAAAAAATCGCTTTGCTCAAATCTTCTTTATCGTGAATTTCCACCAAGGCTTCAAGTCCCAAATGTCTTGTAAATTCAAGCAATCTTTTAAGCTCTTTCATACTTAACATTCTAGCAATAAGCAAAACAAAATCCGCCCCATAAACCAAAGCTTCTAAAATTTGATACTCATCAAAAATAAAATCCTTTCGCAACAAAGGAGCGCGCGTATAACGGCGTATCATGCTAAGGTATTCTAAACTCCCTTGAAAAAAATGCGGTTCTGTTAAAACTGAAATAGCAGCAGCTCCATTTTTTTCGTATTTTAAAGCTATATCTAAAGGATCAAAATTTTCCCTTATAACTCCCTTACTTGGACTAGCTTTTTTAACCTCTGCGATAATTCTTACTTCATTTTCTATTCTTTTTAAAGCAGCTTTAACATCTTTAGGAAAAAAAGGATTCGATGCCAAAGACCGTCCCAACACATCATAAGGCAATCGCGCCTTACGCTCTTTCAAATCTTCTTTAGTTTTTTCAAAAATTTTATCTAAAATCATGGTTTAATACACGCCTTTATCGCTTTTTCATGAGCTTTACTCTCATCAGAATTTGCAAATTCTTTATCCTCTAAAGTTTGCTTCAAAATTTCCCAAGCCTTTTTACAATCACCCTGTTTATAATACCCCCACGCTAAAGAATCCAAATAGTATAAATTTTGAGGCTCTTTTTTTAAGGCAAGTTCAACCAATTTCATACCTTTTTCAAGATCCAAATCATAATCTATCAATAAATACCCATAATAATTTAAATACAAAGCATCACTGTTTTCATCAATCGCATTAGAAAATTTTTCACTCACAAGAGCAACAACCTGCGGAGTGATTTTTTTCTTCAAATTTGCTTCTTCAAATTCAAACACTGCTGCACGCAAAAGATATTCTTTCTCTTGAGTGCGTTTATAAATTTGCATACTAAGATCTTTAGCCTTGTTGTATAATTTTAACCTTTGATACAAATAAAGCTTCATATCATCATCTACATTATATTTTAAAGCAAAATGCAATGCTTCTTTGTCTTTATTTTGAGAACTTAAAAGCTCGATAAGAGCTAGGATAAAGCTTTTGTTTTTTGTAATATTATAAAGCTCTATATAAATTTCTTGTAAAGCTTTGCTATTTCCCTCGTCATTATAAATTTTTGCTAGCAAAATACAAGTTTTAAGAGTACAACCGTTAATATTTTTCGAATTTTCCAATATATTTTTAATACTTGAAGTATCATTTAATATCGCATAAACACCCACGAGTTTAAACAATATCTCCTCATTTTGATTTTGATTATAAACTAGTTGATAATACTTTATAGCGTCTTTTAAATTATTTTGACGCATCAAAACATCTCCATAAAGTTCCAAATTTCTTGGATCATCGCTTTTTTTCTTTAAAAGCTCTTGAACAAGCTTTTGCGCTTCTTTAAGATTGTAAGAATTTAAGGCGTAGAGTGCGCTAAGACGCTTAAGGTTATCATTTTTATCAAGATAAGGCTTGGCTATATTATTTATCTCTTCTTTTTTATCAAGGTTATTTGCTAGAGTCAGTAAAAATGCATTTTCTAAAAAATTAGTAATATTATAATCCCTAAAAAGTGCTAAAAATTCATCTCTAGCTTCTTTGTATTGATTAAAATATTCATAATTATAAGCTTTCATAATTCTTAAATCAAATTCATTACTCTTTTGCTCTTTGTAATTAGGATATGCTATGATTGTTTTTGAAGCTCCGCATGCAGTTAGAAAAAATCCTATTAAGACAAATAACAAATTCCTATACATTCTTTTTTTAGCTCCTCTTGATGTGTTTTAAAATATTCCCAAAAAGGGAAGGTACGGCATTGCTTTGGACGGAAATCATAAATAGAGCAGTTTTTTTTCTCCTTGTTAAAAAAAATACACGCAAATCCATCTTCAAACTCAACCTCTCTAAAGCTCATTCTAAAGCCTACTTTTTTTAAATATTTTAAAGCAAATTCTTTTTCATCCAATTGCAAATACTCTTGCAAAGCCTTTAGTTCTTCTTTGCTTGCAAAAATATTTCCACTCTCTCCTGTGCAACACTTTCCACCGCATTCTTGACAGGCATTTTCATCAAATCCGTAAGAAAAATCTTTATTAAATATCATAGCTTTCCAACCTAAATCCAGAGTGAATCTCTTCCATTTCTTCACTCAAATTCTCATTTTTATAAACAAAAAAAGGAGGCAAAATCTCACACGGTGATTTTACACTTTTTCTAGCCTGTATCAATACAAGTCTTGCATGAGCATCTTGATGGGTATGTATAAATCGAATTTTAGTTAATTTTAGCTTTTTACTCTCTAAAACAAGGCAAATTTTATCCAAAGCTAAAGCTTCGTAACAAAAATACAATACCCCCATAGGTTTTAACAAAGCATTAGATCTAGCAATAAATTCATTTAAAGTCAAATATTTTTGAAATTTACTTATATTTTTATGTGTATTTTCACTCTCATAAGCTCCATCCCTATAAAAAGGTGGATTACAAACTATAAAATCAAATTTTTTGTCATTTTGAAAATTTCTAAAATCTTTATGAAATACTTCAGCATATATATTATTGTGTTTTAAATTACGATGAATTAATTCTATATTTTCTTGTTGTATATCAAGTAAAGATAAATCCAAATTAGAAACAAACTTCTTAAGCAAAATTCCTATAATGCCACATCCTGAACCCACTTCTAAAACTTGATTTTTTATACCCATTTTTAAGACAAAATCGGATAAAAGTAAAGAATCGCTATTATAACGATAACCATCACTCAACTGAGCTAATTTGATACTATCTTGCATTTTCAATGGGTTGGAATTTTAACTCTTTTTAAAGGAGTGTTTTCTTTGCTTGTGTTTTGTTCTTGTCTTAAAGCATTGTTTTGACTTGCGAAATCTATAAAATTTTGAGCAAAAAGTAAAGAAGATAGTGATATTGCGAAAAAAAATTTCAACATAATTTTCCTTGAAATTTTGAATTCTATTTGAGTTTGTTTTAAAAAACTTAGTTTATAAAATAAACCTTAATGGTGTCCACGGCGAGATTCGAACTCACGGCCTCAAAATTAGGAATTTTGCGCTCTATCCTGCTGAGCTACGAGGACAAAAGCGGGAAAATCCCGCTTTAAATGTTTAACCATTTCTCTTTTTAATGATTTCCTCAGCAACATTTTTAGGAACTTCATCATAATGATCAAATTCCATAGAATAAGTCGCACGACCTTGAGTTTGGCTTCTAAGATCAGTTGAATATCCGAACATTTCAGCCAAAGGACAAAATGCTGTGATGATTTTATTTCCGCCTCTTTCATCCATGTTATTTACTTGACCACGACGCTTATTAAGATCGCCGATTACATCCCCCATATAATCTTCAGGAGTTTCAACTTCAACTTTCATCATAGGCTCAAGAATTACAGCACCTGCTTTTCTAGCACCTTCTTTAAAGCCCATAGAAGCAGCAAGTTTAAATGCCATTTCTGATGAATCCACCTCGTGGTAGCTTCCATCATAAACAGTTACTTTAACATCTTCTACTGGATAGCCTGCTAAAACACCATTTTGTAATGCTTCTTGAACACCTTTATCTACCGCAGGAATATATTCTTTTGGAATTACCCCGCCTTTGATATCGTTAACAAACTCATATCCACTACCTGGCTCAAGCGGCTCAAGGCGTAAGAATACATGTCCATACTGACCACGACCACCTGATTGCTTAGCGTATTTGTATTCTTGCTCAACAGTTTTTCTGATAGTTTCACGATAAGCAACTTGAGGTTGTCCCACTTCAGCTTCTACTTTAAATTCACGAAGCATACGGTCAACGATAATTTCAAGATGCAATTCACCCATACCTGAAATAATAGTTTGACCACTTTCTTCATCTGTAGAAACTCTAAAGCTTGGATCTTCTTGAGCTAGTTTATTTAAAGCTATAGACATTTTTTCTTGATCTGCTTTAGTTTTTGGTTCTACCGCAACAGAAATAACAGGATCTGGGAAATCCATTCTTTCAAGGATTACTTTATCTTTTTCACTTGCAAGAGTATCTCCTGTTAAAGTATCTTTAAGTCCTACAACTGCACCGATTTCTCCTGCGTAAAGAACTTTAATTTCTTCTCTTTTGTTAGAGTGCATTTTTAATAAACGACCAATTCTTTCTTTTTTATCTTTAGTTGAGTTGTAAGCATAAGAACCGCTTTCTAAACATCCACGATAAACACGCACGAAAGTTAACTGTCCTACAAATGGGTCAGTCATGATTTTAAATGCAAGCCCTGCAAATTCACCATCATCAGTTGATTTTACAGAAACTTCTGTACCATCTTCATATTCTCCTTTGATGTTTGCAACTTCATCTGGAGCTGGTAAATAAGCTACAACTGCATCAAGTAAAGGTTGAACACCCTTATTTTTAAATGCAGTTCCGCAAAGCATAGGCACCATAGAAAGACTTAAACATCCTGCTTTAATACCTGCTTTAATTTCTTCAAGGCTTAATTCTTCACCACCTAGATATTTTTCCATCAACTCATCTGAAGTTTCTGAAACTGCTTCTATCATTTTAGTGCGATATTCTTCTGCTTTTTCTTTAAGTTCAGCAGGAATTTCTTTTTCTACATAATCCGTTGGTTTAGTATCATCTTCCCAAACTAAAGCTTTCATAGTTACAAGATCGATAACACCTCTGAAATTATCTTCAGCACCGATTGGAATTTGAAGTGGAACTGGATTAGCTTTTAAGCGATTGCGAATTTGATCTTCTACATTATAGAAATTTGCACCGATTCTGTCCATTTTGTTTACAAAAACTATTCTTGGAACACCGTATTTGTTTGCCTGTCTCCAAACAGTTTCACTTTGAGGTTGTACTCCGCCTACTGAACAAAATACTGCAACAGCACCATCAAGAACACGCATAGATCTTTCAACTTCTATAGTAAAATCCACGTGGCCCGGAGTGTCTATAAGGTTTATCTGATGATCTTTCCAAAAACAAGTCGTTGCAGCAGAGGTAATGGTAATACCTCTTTCTTTTTCTTGTTCCATCCAGTCCATAGTCGCAGCACCATCATGCACTTCGCCTATCTTATGACTCATGCCTGTAAAGAAAAGAATTCTCTCACTTGTAGTCGTTTTTCCTGCGTCAATATGCGCAGCGATACCGATATTTCTAACTTTTTTTAAAGGAGTACTTCTAGACATTTTCTCTCCTTCTTACCAGCGATAGTGAGCAAATGCTTTATTTGCTTCAGCCATTTTATAAGTATCTTCTTTTTTCTTAAATGAAGCACCTTTGCTATTTGCTGCATCTAAAAGCTCGGCTGCAAGTTTATCAATCATGGTTCTTTCACTTCTTTTTCTAGCAAAAGAAATAATCCAACGAATTGCCAAAGCTTGTTGTCTAGCAGGACGAACTTCTACTGGAACTTGATAAGTTGCCCCACCTACGCGGCGAGATTTTACCTCTAGTAAAGGTTTGATGTTTTCAATTGCTTCATTAAAAATATCAATACCTTTTTTTTCACCGCCTTTTTTATCGATAAGTTCTAAAGCGCCATACATAATAGTAGTAGCTGTGCTTTTTTTACCATCATACATTAAAGAATTAATAAATTTTGTGATTACTTTATTACCATAAATCGGATCAGGCAAGACTTCTCTTACCGGAGCTTTTCTTCTTCTCATTATTTTTCCTTCAAATTTTAAATTTTACTCAAACAAAATCAAATCTAACGGATTTGTCTGTCTAAAAAATTACTTAGCACTTGCTTTAGGGCGTTTTGCACCATATTTAGAACGAGAAACTGTTCTTTTTGCAACACCCGCAGTATCAAGCGCACCACGCACAATGTGATATTTCACACCTGGTAAGTCTTTTACCCTACCACCACGCACTAAAACAATGCTGTGCTCTTGTAGGTTGTGACCTTCACCACCGATATAACTAATTACTTCAAAGCCACTAGTAAGTCTTACTTTGGCAACTTTTCTTAACGCTGAGTTTGGTTTTTTAGGAGTTGTTGTATAAACCCTAGTGCAAACTCCCCTTCTTTGTGGGCAATTTTTAAGCGCTGGAGATTTAGATTTTTCTAAAACTTTTTTGCGCTCTTTTCTAACCAATTGATTTATGGTAGGCACAATAATTCCTTTCTTTAAAAAATATAATAAACTTTGGATGATATCTAAATTTTACTTATAAGATTATAAACTATAAACAATTTAAGTATTTTTGCAAAATTTATAAAATGAGCTCCTTACTGATGGAAAATAAATTTATACTATTTGGCATTTGTTGATATTATGATTTTATAAATATTTAATTTTTATAATGATAGTAAAAGAAGAAAAAATAATTAATTTAAGTTTTTAAATTGAGGCAAAATGAAAAATAGCCTAAGATAGGCTATTTTAAATTATTCTTGTTCTTTGAGTTTTAAATTTTGCTCACCATAAAGCCCTGTTCCAACAGGAATCATTCTACCCAAAATAACATTTTCTTTTAAGTCTTCTAAGTAGTCAAATTTACCCGCGATACTTGCTTCGGTAAGTACTTTTGTTGTTTCTTGGAATGAAGCTGCAGAAATCACACTATCACTTCCTATCGCTGCTCTTGTAACACCTAAAAGCACAGGCTCAGCAATAGCTGGTTCTCCGCCCAATCTAAGAATTCTCTCATTTTCCTCACGGAATTTGCGTCTTGAAACCAAATCCCCTTCGATAAATTTAGTATGCCCGCTATCGATAATTTTAACCTGTCTTAACATTTGAGAAACAATAACCTCAATATGCTTATCAGAAATAACAACCCCTTGACCGCGATAAACTTGTTGAATTTCAGAAATCAAGTAATAATGCAAGGCCTTTTCACCTAAAATTTTAAGCACATCATGACTTGAAACTACTCCATCAGTTAACTTCTCACCTGCGTGAATAAATTCACCTTCTCTTACTTGAATATGTTTTGATTTATCGATTAAATACTCAGCACTTGTGCCATCTTCTGCCTGGATAATCAATCTTTCTTTTGAACGCAAAGGTTTATCAAAACGAACCACACCATCAATCTCTGCAATTACTGCTGCATTCTTCGGTTTTCTTGCTTCAAAAAGCTCTGAAACTCTTGGAAGACCCCCAGTGATATCTTTTGATTTCGCTGCTGCTTTTGGAGTCTTTGCCAAAATATCTGCTTGAGAAATTTTATCACCATCATGAACGAAAATAACTGTTTTTGGTTCTAATTGATAACGCACTGCTTTATCGCCTTTGCCTGCGATGATCAAGGTTGGTCTTACCCCACTTGGTAAATATTCATTAATCACTAGTGAGCGCTTACCAGTTGCTTCATCAATTTGCTCATCCGCACTATAGCCTGCTTCTATATCTTCAAAACTTACCACACCATCAATCTCTGCAATAATAGTGTTATTGTAAGCATCCCATTCTGCGATAACTGACTTTTCTTGTTTTGGTGCACTAGCAATTATAGAATCAAAATCCACTTCTTCACTGTCGTTAAATTCTATTCTTGACTCTCTTGGGATATAATGTCTTTTTGCCTCTCTATCATTTTCATCAGCAACTACAACAAAAAATCCTTTTTCTTTTACCACATCGCCTTTTTTAACATCTCTTACCCTATCAAGCCCATCGCCTTTAAGAATATAGAATTTTAAAGTACCTTTTTCTCCTGCCTTGATATTTTGCACAACAGGATCTCCATCTTTTACAAGAATTTCACTTGCAAATGGGATACGGTTTGGAACATTCCAACCCTCTTTAATCATCTCAACAATACTTTCATTTTCTTCAACTTCAGCACCACTTTGATATGGTAAATAAAGTTTTCCATCAATGCTTCCGCTAACGCCCGCTAATTCATTTGGTTTAGCAAGATCGTATTTTCTAAGAATGTATTTTGCTTCTTGTTTTTTATCTTTTATAGAAACAATTACATCTTCGTGGATATTTTCTATATTAATAATACCCTTAAATGGTGCTTTAATTTTTGGCTCTACAAGTAAAATAGCTGCATTTCTACGATTAGCTACTATGTCTTTACCCTCTTTATTTTTATAAGTTTTAAGATTATAAAATCTTATAAAACCTTCTTTTTGGGCACTTACTTGTCTATCTTGTAAATCCGTACTTGCAGTTCCCCCACTATGGAAAGTTCTAAGCGTAAGCTGAGTTCCTGGTTCACCAATAGATTGAGCAGAAATGATACCTACTGCCTCACCTGGTTTAACAAGCTTGCCTTCACCTAGGTTAATTCCGTAACATTTTGCACAAATTCCTTTTTTAGCCTTACAAGTGATTGGAGTGCGAATATTTACGCTTTTTACACCACTTTCGCCTAGTATTCTAGCTTTTTCCTCATCCATTAAAGTACCTTCTGTAAAAAGTACGGAATTTGTAATAGGATCGATTACATCTTCAGCTATAACCCTACCTAAAATTCTTTCTTCCAAGGTTTCTATAATAGAACTATCTGCAGTAATCTCATTGATTTCAACACCCTCATGTGTTCCACAATCTTCAACGGTAATTTTTACATTTTGTGCTACATCGATAAGCTTTCTTGTCAAATAACCCGCATTCGCTGTCTTAAGAGCGGTATCTGCCAAACCTTTTCTAGCCCCGTGAGTTGAAATAAAATACTCAAGAACATTCAAACCTTCACGGAAATTTGAAATAATAGGCGTTTCGATGATCGAACCATCAGGTTTAGTCATCAAGCCTCTCATTGCAGCAAGCTGAGAAATTTGAGCTGCACTACCCCTAGCACCTGAATCCGCCATCATATAAATAGAGTTAAAGCCGTCTTTATCTTTTTCAACAAGCTTCATCATATCTCTTGAAAGAGTATTATTAGTACTTTTCCAAATATCAATAATTTTGTTATATCTCTCACCTGAAGTGATCAAACCAAGATTGTAAGAATTTTGAATTTCTCTTACTTGTTTTTTAGCTTCATTAATAGCCTTTTGTTTGTCGCTAGGAACGATAATATCAGCGATAGATATAGAAATACCTGCTTTAGTTGCATATTCAAAACCTAAATTTTTAAGTTTATCCAAGAAACTTGCAGTAATTTGCAAACCACCTTGTTTATACACATAATCTACAAGCGCAGCAATATCTTTCTTCTTTAACACCTTGTTCCACATATTTTCAGTAACAAAATCAGGAAGAATAGATTTAATAATAAGTCTTCCTGCAGTTGTAGTAATCTTTCTACCATCAATCATGGTTTGGATGCTAGCATGAATATCAAGACATTTACTTTCAAGAGCCATCATTACTTCATCGATACCTGTGCATATCTTATGTGAACCTTTTGCACCCACTTTTTCTAAAGAAAGATAGTAAATTCCCAAAACCATATCTTGAGAAGGTACAGTCACAGACTTTCCGCTTGCAGGCAAAAGAATATTCATAGAAGAAAGCATTAAAACCTTACACTCTGCAATTGCTTCTTGAGAAAGTGGCACATGCACCGCCATTTGGTCTCCGTCAAAGTCCGCGTTAAATGCCGCACAAACTAAAGGATGAAGCTGTATTGCCTTTCCTTCAACCAAAACAGGATGGAAAGCTTGGATAGAAAGCTTATGTAGAGTTGGAGCACGGTTTAGCATAACAGGATGCCCTTTTACCACCTCTTCTAAACATTCCCAAACTTCATTGGTTTTGTTTTCTATCATTTTTTTGGCTTGTTTTACTGTAGTAGCATAACCTTTTTCCTCAAGTTTTGCTAATAGGTGCGGTTTAAAAAGCTCTAAAGCCATTTTTTTAGGCAAGCCACATTGATCCATTCTAAGTTTTGGACCTACAACGATAACGCTACGACCTGAAAAATCCACCCTTTTACCTAGCAAGTTTTGTCTAAAACGACCTTGTTTTCCTTTGATAATTTCACTCAAAGATTTTAATGGGCGTTTATTTGCTCCTTTAACAGCATTAGCACGACGACCATTGTCAAAAAGTGCATCTACAGCTTCTTGAAGCATTCTTTTTTCGTTTCTTATAATAATTTCAGGTGCATCAAGCTCCATAAGCTTTTTAAGACGCGTGTTTCTGTTGATAACACGGCGATATAAATCATTTACATCAGAAACTGCAAATTTACCCCCATCCAAAGCAACCAAAGGACGCAAATCAGGTGGCAATACCGGTAGATTTGTAATCATCATCCATTCAGGACGATTTGGTACTGCATCTTCACTATTTGTATTTGCATTCAAATTCGAATTTAAAAAGTTTTCTACGACTTTTAAACGCTTTATAATGGTTTTTTTCTTAGCTTCTGAATTTGTAGCAGCCATTTCTTCTTTAAGTTGGTTTAAAAGCGCCACAAGATCTAAATTTGCTAATAAATCACGAACAACTTCGCCACCCATTCTTGCTTTAAAACCACTGTTTTCATAACGCTGCATCAAATTTTGATATTGCTCTTCATTCAATACATCGCAATATTCTACTTTTTTAGTGCTTTCATTATCATAGTACGCATCTCCTGCATTTTCTACGATATAAGCTTCATAGTAAAGTACGCGTTCAAGATCTTTCATCTTAACGCCTAGAAGTGTTCCTATACGACTTGGAAGAGAATTAACATACCAAATATGAGCTACTGGAGTTACAAGTTCAATGTGCCCCATTCTAGAACGACGAACTTTTGAATTTGCAACTTCAACCCCACATTTTTCACACTTAACACCCTTAAAGCGCATTTTTTTATATTTACCGCAAAGACATTCATAATCTCTAATAGGTCCAAAAATTTTAGCACAAAAAAGACCATCTCTTTCTGGTTTTAAAGTTCTATAATTAATAGTCTCTGGCTTTTTTACTTCACCATAAGACCAAGATTTAATTTTTTCAGGACTCGCAAGTCTAAGTTGAAATGCTTCAAAATCCCTAGGTCTTGCATCTTCTTTGATTTCTATTACTTTAAATTTACTCATTGTCTTCATCCTTATCAAAAATCTCAACATCTAAAGCTAGAGATTTAAGTTCGTTAGTCAATACAAAAAATGTCTCCGGAATTCCTGTCGCTGGGACATTTTCTCCTTTAGTAAGTGCTTTATAGGCACTGAATCTACCTTCAACATCATCAGATTTTATAGTAAGCATCTCTCTTAAAGTATGAGCTGCCCCATAAGCTTCGAGTGCCCAAACCTCCATTTCACCAAATCTTTGTCCACCAAAGAGTGCTTTACCACCCACAGGCTGCTGAGTAACCAAACTATAAGGCCCTGTACTTCTAGCATGAACTTTTTCATCAACTAAATGGTGAAGTTTTAACATATACATACATCCCACATGAACTCTCTCAGCGATTTTTTCTCCGGTACGACCGTCGTAAAGCTCTGTTTTACCGTCCATATCAATCTTTGCTATTTCAAAAAGTTTTGCAAACTCTTCTATATTTACCCCTTCGAAAACAGGAGTTGCAAATTTAACACCCTTGCTCCAATCTCTCGCATAATTTAAAAGCTCTTCATCGCTTAAATTTTTAATAAATTCTTTTTCATTTGCAAGTCTTGGAATAGAACATATTTCAAGCATTTTTGCTCTTAATTCTTTAATGAAATCTTTTTGTTTTCTGTCAAAAATTTCTTGAATTTGATCACCCAGTCTAAGTCCTACAAGACCTAAATGGCTTTCTAAAATTTGTCCTATATTCATACGACTTGGAACCCCAAGTGGGTTAAGTGCGATATCTACACTTTTTCCATTTGGTAAATAAGGCATATCCACTTCAGGTACTATAGTAGAAACTATACCTTTGTTTCCGTGACGTCCTGCCATTTTATCGCCCACTTTAAGCTTGCGTTTTGTTGCGATATATACCTTAACAAGCTTAATTACTCCACTTGGTAAAATATCATCTTTTTCTAAAATTTCAAGCTTCTCATCGTGCTCAGCTTTAAGCTTTTTCTTCTCATTTTGGAAATGATTTTTTAATTCTTCGTATTCTTTTTGAACTTCTTTAGAATAAGCTTTAATTAAAGTAGTCAAAGTAAAACGATTGATTTTTTCCAAATCCTCTAGACTTGCTTTTTGTCCTTTTGTATAGTTTTTATCACCTATTTTTTGATCACTCATTAAAGCAGATTTAGAAAGCAACGCACAAACGCGCAACATCTCTTCTCTATCCATCATTAAAAGTCTATCATGATGTTCTTTTTCTAAGGACATTTTTTCTTTATCATATGATTTTAAAGCTCTATCGTCTTTTTCATATCCTTTTTTGGTGAAAATTTTTACATCAACAACTACACCTTCTAAAGAGGCAGTAGCGTAAAGAGATTTATTCACCACATGGCCAGCTTTTTCACCAAAAATTGCCCTTAAAAGTCTTTCCTCAGGCGTTGGCTTAACTTCACCTTTTGGAGAAACCTTACCTACTAAAATCATACCTGGTTTTATATGGGTACCAATTTTTGCTATACCGCTTTCATCCAAATGTGCAACATCTTCTTCTTTAACATTTGGTATATCCTTAGTAATCTCTTCTATACCATCTTTTAATTCTCTAGCTTCTATTTCTTTTTCATAAATATGAACACTAGTAAAAGTATCTTCGCGTATAATTCTTTCGCTTACTACTATAGCATCTTCGTAGTTATATCCATTCCAAGGCATAAAAGCAATCAAAGCATTTTTTCCGATAGCAAGTTCACCTTGATCCATAGAAGGACCATCAGCTATAATTTGCCCTGCTTTAACCACATCTCCCTTTTTAACAATAGGATGTTGCATAAAATTTGTATTTTGGTTTGTGCGAAGATTTTTTTCCATAATATAATGATCTATAAATGGACCTTTTTCATCTTCACCAAGGATAAATATGCTTTTGTTATCTACTTTTTCAACTACTCCGCCTCTTTTAGCTTTTATAGCTTCCCAAGCATCACGAGCAATGATATTTTCCATACCTGTCCCAACAATAGGTGCTGAAGAAGTTATAAGCGGAACAGCTTGACGTTGCATGTTTGAACCCATTAATGCCCTATTTGCATCATCATGCTCTAAAAATGGAATCAAAGAAGCAGCAACACCCACAACCATACCTGAACAAAGATCTATAAGCTGCACTTCTTCGCGTCTTGCAAGTATAGTTTCTCCATCTTGTCTTGCTTCAACAAATTCTTCCACTATATTACCTTTAGCATCTACTTTTGTAGAAGCTGCAGCGATGAATAATCCTTCTTCTTGAGTAGCCGTTAAATACACAACCTGATCTGTTACTCTTCCATTTTCTACTTTTCTATAAGGAGCTTCAACAAATCCAAGCTCATTTACTTTAGCATAAGTAGATAAGGTATTGATCAAACCGATATTTTGTCCTTCTGGAGTTTCAACAGGACAAATCCTACCATAATGCGTTGCGTGAACATCACGCACTTCAAAACCCGCTCTTTCCTTAACAAGACCACCCTCTCCTAATGCTGATAGACGGCGTTTATGTGTAACTTCACTTAGAGGATTGGTTTGATCCATAAATTGTGAAAGTTGTCCACCTGTAAAGAATTCGATGATGGTTGTTGTGATCATTTTAGGATTGATCAAATCATAAGGCATTACTTTGTCTATATCTGCATTTAGAGAAGTAAATTTATCTCTTATAGCCTTTTGCATTTTGGCAAGACCTAAATGAAGTTCATTTGCTAAAAGCTCCCCGATAGATCGAATACGACGATTTCCTAAATGGTCTCTATCATCGATATGACCTTTACCATTTTTTACTTTAATCAAATATTTCGCAGTTTTGATAATATCTTCATTAGTTAGAACTGTTACATATTCTGGAACTTCAAGTCCTAGTTTATGATTCATTTTCATACGACCTACTTTGGTAAGATCGTATCTTTCAGGATTAAAAAATAAATCGTTAACAAAAGCTTTAGCTGCATCTTTTACAACAGGTTCGCCTGGACGCATTACTTTATAAATTCTAATAGCTGCTAAATCATTTTCATCGTCGATATTTTCACTTTGTTTTAATAATTTTAGAGTTTCATTATCTTGTGCAAACGAGTTGATAATAGCTGCGTCCACTCCATTTGCCAAATCGTTAGCTATCTCAAAGCTTTTTTGTTCTTTAATTTTAACAAGTTTACTTTCATCAAGTAAGGTAAGAGAGTCAAATAAAACTTCACCACTTTCTTTATCAATAATAGGATTAGCTAGGTAACGGTTTAATAAAACTTCTACTGGATATTCTATCCATTTTAAACCATCTTTAATAAGCTGTTCAGCTTTTTTCTTAGTCAGTCTTTTTCCAGCCTGATGAACAACTTTTCCTTTTTCATCTTTGATATCATATTCTATTCTATCCATAAAATCATTTGGATTAAATTCTGTTAAGAATTTATCTTTTTTTACATGAATTGTCTGAATAGGATAAAATAATTTAATAATATCTTGTTTTTTATATCCCAAAGCTCTAAAAAGCATTGTTACTGGCACTTTTCTTCTTTTATTAATCCTTACATATAATACATCTTTAGCATCGTATTCAAAATAAAGCCAAGAACCGCGATCAGGAATAATTTGTGCAGTGTATACAAGCTTGTTAACGACAGTTGAGCTTTCTTCTTCTTTAAAGATTACGCCTGGGCTTCTATGAAGCTGGTTAACCACAACTCTTTCAACCCCATTGATAATAAAAGAAACTCTATCTGTCATCAATGGAATTTCTCTGATATAAATTTCTTGCTCTTTGATATCTTTTATACCAACTTTTTCACCTGTTTTCTCATCTTTTTCATGTAGAGTAAGACGGATTTTCATTTTTAAATTTACAGAGTAAGTCAAACCTCTTTCCATACACTCACGAATCGTGTATTTTGGTTTTCCAATTTCGCTGCTAACATACTCAAGACTTAACCTATTTTGTGGATCATGGATAGGAAAGATTGATTTAAAAACTTTTTCGATTCCACTTTCGCCATTCTCAAGATTTAAAAAATAATCAAAACTTGCTTTTTGAAGTTGGAGAAGATTTGGAATTTCTATTTGCTTTGAAATATTGGAGAAATCTACTCTTAAACGATTTCTTAATTTATTGTCTAACATATGCATATACCTCGTGGTAAATTTTGTAAATTTAAAAAAGAAGACCTAATATTTAGGTAAAAAAATAAAAAAGAAGATCTACTTAAAACAAGTAAATCTTCTTAAACTTTATAAAGCTTAATTACTTAAGTTCTACTTTAGCACCAGCTTCTTCAAGTTGTTTTTTGGCTTCTTCTGCATCAGCTTTAGCTACACCTTCTTTTAAAGTTGAAGGTGTTTGCTCTACTGCATCTTTTGCTTCTTTAAGTCCAAGACCTGTTAAAGCACGAACGATTTTAATTACTTCGATCTTTTTAGCACCACCGTCAACTAAAACGATATCGAATTCAGTTTTTTCTTCAGCTGCAGCTGCTGCACCACCTGCTGCTGCACCACCTGCTACCATTACAGGAGCAGCAGATACGCCAAATTTTTCTTCAAATTCTTTTACAAGCTCAGAAAGCTCAAGAACACTCAAATTTGAAATAAATTCTAATACATCTTCTTTAGAAATTGCCATTTTTTATCCTTTATTTATTATTCAGATTCTTTTTTATTTTTAAGCGCATTTAAACCTATAGTGAAATTGGTAATTGGCGCATTCCAAACTTGCAAAAGCATAGCAAGCAACTCGTTGCGAGAAGGCATTTTTGCCAAAGCTCTAACTTTAGCAACATCCGCAACTTCACCTTCAATATGAGCAGTTTTAACTTCAAATTTGTCATTATTTTCTTCAAATTTAACCGCTACCTTTGAAACACTAAGCTGATCTTCGCCCCAAAGATAAATATTAGTATCTTTAAGAACTAGACCTGTTTTACCGGAATTATTAAGAGCAATGCTAGCCAAAGTATTTTTAATAATTTGAACTTTTACATTGTTTTCTCTTGCATTATTTCTAAGTTCTTCAAGCTTTTTAGTGCTTAAGCCTTTGTAATTACAAACTACAATTGCTTCACTAGCTTTAAATTCTTCTTGAAGTTTAGCAATAATCTCAACTTTTTCGCTTCTAGTCACATTTTCTCCTTTCCGATTGAGATTTCAAGTAGAGTGGTTTTACCCGATTAAGCTTTTGCCTCGACTATCTTCAATCTAAAATAAACATCTCAAAAAATTAAAAATTTTCTCAAATGTTTATTTAAAATAGAGTTGCATTATAGCAACTCTTACTTCATATCAAGTAATTCTTGTGTTTCAAGTTTTACAGAAGGACTCATTGTCAATGATAAAGCTGCGCTTTTGATATATCTACCCTTAGCCGCTGCAGGTTTATGTTTGTTAATTGCTTTAACAAAAGTAGAAATATTATCCCAAAGTTGCTCTTTTGAAAAGCTTACTTTTCCAAGTCCTGCATGAATATTTCCTTGCTTGTCTACACGGAAATTTACTTGACCGCTTTTAGCATTATTAACTGCTTGAGCTACATCCATAGTAACGGTTCCAGTTTTTGGATTTGGCATCAAACCTTTAGGTCCTAAAATTCTACCTACTTTACCCACAAGACCCATTAAATTAGGAGTTGCGATTAATACATCAAAATTCATATTGCCTTTTTGAATTTCTTCTATTAGATCATCACTTCCTACAATATCTGCTCCAGCATTTTTTGCTTCATCTGCTTTAGCATCTTTTGCAATTACAGCTACACGAACTTTTTTACCTGTTCCTGCAGGAAGCACAACAGAACCTCTAACCATTTGATCTGCATGTCTTGGATCAACATTAAGTTTAAGCGCGATTTCAACAGTTTCGTCAAATTTTGCTGACTTTAAGTTTTTTACTGTTTCAATTGCTTCATTTAAAGCATACTCTTTGTTTGCATCAATTTTTTGTGATAATTCTTTTAATCTTTTAGTTATTTTAGCCATATATTTTTCTCCGCATTTTTAAAGTGCTACCGCTTTTTACCTTAGCGGTAAAAGGTTTTAATCTACGATTTCAACACCCATAGAACGAGCTGAACCTGCAATAATTTTAGCAGCCTGATCTCTATCTTTAGTGTTTAAATCTGCAATTTTTTTATCAACAATTTCTAAAACTTGAGCACGAGTTAATTTACCCACTTTATTTTTAAGAGGATTATCTGTACCTTTAGAAATTCCAGCTGCTTTTTTGATTAAATCTGTAGCAGGTGGTTGTTTAGTAATAAAAGTAAAGCTTTTATCAGCATAAACAGTAATAACAACAGGAATATTAAATCCTGCCATATCTTTTGTTCTTTCATTGAAAGCTTTACAAAATTCCATGATATTTACACCTTGTTGACCCAAAGCAGGACCTACAGGTGGCGATGGATTAGCTTTTGTAGCTGCAATTTGCAATTTAATTTCGCCTACGACTTTCTTAGCCATAACAAATCTCCTTACTTGATATAAATTAAATTATTTTCTCAACTTGAGAATACAAGATCTCTACCGGAGTAGAACGCCCAAAAATAGAAACATTAAGTTTTAGTAATCCACGAACCATATCGTATTCTTCCACTATAGCAGTAAAGTTTGCAAATGGGCCTTCGGTAATTCTTACATTTTCTCCTTCTTCAAAAGAAATCTTAGGTTTTGGAGCGGCACGATTATGCACTTTTTCCAAAATCAAATTAATATCTTTTTCTGTTAAAGGAGTAGGTTTTTTTGATTCTCCAATAAAACGACCAACTTTTGGAAGAGATTGAATGCGATGCCAAAGCTCTGTATTTAAATCAAGATGTGCAAAAACATATCCAGAATACAAACTTCTTTCGCTAATCTTCTCTTTTCCGTTTTTAAATTCAATAACATCTTCAGTTGGAACAACAATTTCTTTTAGCTGCCCTTCGATTCCATTATCTTTTACTAAATTTTCAATGGCTCTTTTAACTGCCATTTCACTACCAGCATAAGTTTGGATTGCATACCATTTATGAGTACTCAAATCTTGTTCTCCTTATACAATCGCAGAAACAATAGAGGACATAATCCAATCCACTAACGCCAAAAACAAAGAAATAACCGTAACTACTATAAAAACCGTAATATAAGCATTTCTTACCTGTTCTTTTAAAGGAAAAATTACTTTCCTTAATTCGGCTTTTGATAATTTAAAATAAGTTATTAATTTTTCCATTTATTTAAACCTTAATCGTGGCAGGGCAAGAGGGATTCGAACCCCCAACCATCGGATTTGGAATCCGGCGCTCTACCGTTGGAGCTATTGCCCTAGGGCATAAGCTTAACTTTTTAGCTTAACTTCTTTGTGAAGTGTATGTTTTTTTAATCTTGGACAGTATTTTTTCAATTCCAATTTATCTGTAGTATTTTTGCTGTTTTTATAGGTGCTATAATTGATATCACCACATTCTTCACATTTTAAACCAACTTTAATTCTCATCTATATTTTCCTTAAAAAATTTAAAGCCAAGTATTTAACTTGGCTTTTAAAATTACTTAATAATTTTAGAAACAACACCTGAACCAACAGTTTTACCACCTTCACGGATAGCAAAACGAGTACCTTCTTCAAGAGCTACCGGTGCAATTAAGCTTACAGTGATTCTTACGTTCTCACCTGGCATAACCATTTCAACACCTTCAGCCAATTTGATAGAACCTGTTACATCTGTTGTTCTTACATAAAACTGTGGTCTATAGTTATTAAAGAATGGAGTATGTCTACCACCTTCGTCTTTATTTAAGATATAAACTTCAGCTTCGAAATCAGTGTGTGGAGTAATTGATTTTGGTTTAGCAAGAACCATACCACGAATAACTTCTTCTTTTTTTGTACCACGAAGAAGAACACCAACGTTATCTCCTGCTTCGCCTTGATCCATTTCTTTTCTAAACATTTCAACGCCAGTTACAGTTGTTGTTTGAGTATCTTTGATACCAACGATTTCTATAGTATCTCCAACTTTTACAACACCTTTTTCAATTCTACCTGTAACAACAGTACCACGACCTGAAATAGAGAAAACATCTTCAATTGGCATTAAGAAATCTTTTTCAGTGTCACGAGCTGGAGTTGGAATATAGCTATCAACCGCAGCCATAAGTTCCATAATTTTTGCTGACCATTCACCATCTTGTCCAGCTTTTGCTTCTTCAAGAGCTTTTAAAGCAGAACCTGAAATAATAGGTGTATCATCACCTGGGAAATCATAAGAGCTTAATAATTCTCTAATTTCCATTTCAACTAACTCTAGAAGTTCAGCATCATCAACCATATCCGCTTTGTTCATGAAAACAACAATATATGGAACACCTACTTGGCGTGATAGAAGGATGTGCTCTCTAGTTTGTGGCATAGGGCCATCAGCTGCAGAAACAACAAGAATAGCACCGTCCATTTGAGCAGCACCTGTAATCATGTTTTTAACATAGTCAGCGTGACCTGGACAATCAACGTGTGCATAGTGACGATTATCTGTTTCATATTCAATATGAGAGGTTGCAATAGTAATACCTCTTTCTTTTTCTTCAGGAGCGTTATCAATATTATCATAATCTTTAAGCTCTGCCAAACCTCTTCTTGAAAGAACAGCAGAAATAGCAGCTGTCAAAGTAGTTTTACCGTGGTCAACGTGACCAATAGTACCGATGTTTACATGTGGCTTATTACGTGAAAATTTTTCTTTAGCCATTTTTTCCTCCATATAAAAATTTAACAAGGCAAGTCTATATTTATAATTTTTTCAATTTTATGGAGCTCATAGCGGGAATTGAACCCGCGACCTCTCCCTTACCAAGGGAGTGCTCTACCTCTGAGCCATACGAGCGCTCAGAAAAATTATATAAAAACATAGACAACTAAAAAATAATTTTAGGGAATTTACTGTAAGTTAGAAAAAAATACAGCTCCCAGTCAAACTTTGGAGCGGGAAACGGGACTCGAACCCGCGACCCTCAGCTTGGAAGGCTGATGCTCTAGCCAACTGAGCTACTCCCGCAAAGCATGGTGGTGAGTCGTGGATTCGAACCACGGAAGGCGAAAGCCAGCAGATTTACAGTCTGCCCTCGTTGGCCACTTGAGTAACTCACCATAAATAAAATATTACACCTAAGTTTACGTAATATTCTGGTCAAACACTGCTAAAATAATGGAGCTGGTTAAGGGACTTGAACCCCCGACCTGCTGCTTACAAGGCAGCTGCTCTACCAACTGAGCTAAACCAGCAAATAATTTAAAGATGGTATTATATCTTAAAAAAAATAGTTTGTCAAGATCAAACAGTGTGAATTATTTAAAAAATAAAATTTTCCAAATAAAGAATCTAAAATATAGAATTCTTTATTATAAATTATTTATGATAATCAAATAGATTAAGAAATTTCTTGGCTCTTTCGCTCTTAGGATTTTCAAAAAAACCATCGGGTGTATTTTCTTCGATAATTTCCCCATTATCCATAAAGATGATTCTATCAGCTACTGCTCTTGCAAATCCCATCTCATGAGTCACTATAAGCATAGTCATCCCATCTTTTGCCAAATTTAAAATCACTTCTAAAACTTCACGAACGATTTCAGGATCAAGCGCTGCTGTAACCTCATCAAAAAGCATAAGTTCTGGATTCATACAAAGACTGCGTACTATAGCTATTCTTTGTTTTTGTCCTCCGCTTAGCTCCTTTGGATAAGCATCAATTTTGTGCGCTAAACCTACTTTTTCAAGCCAAATTTTAGCTTCTTGCAAAACTTCCTCTTTGTCTCTTTTTTGGACTTTTAAAGGTCCTAAAAGTATATTATCCTTCACACTTAAATGCTCAAATAATTCATAGGATTGAAATACCATGCCCACTTTTTGACGCACTCTTGTCCAATCTTTAAAATTTTTATCTATCTTATCTTGCCCTATTTCTATAATCCCATCTGCAATTTCTTCAAGCCCATTGATACAGCGCAAAAGAGTAGATTTTCCACAACCACTTGGACCTAAAATCACTACCACTTCTTTTTGTTTTACTTCTAAATTAATATTCTTTAAAGCATGATGAGAGCCGTAATATTTTTGTAAATTTTTTATCTTTAAAATATTCATTTTAACTCCATTTTTTTTCTAATTTTCTAGAATATAAAGTAATAGGATAGCAAATTATAAAAAAGATAAAAAAGATTAAACCATATATGATAAATGGTGCTAAATCATTTTTGTTATTAAATTCTATAATTTGTTGTCCTACTTTTACAAGTTCTACTGCACCAATTAAATAAGCAAAGGTTGTGCTTTTAATCATGCGTGTCAATAAATTCATACTCATAGGTGTTAAACGACGCGTAGCTTGTGGGATGATGATATAAAAATAACTTTGAAATTTGTTAAGACCAAGACTTGCTGCACTTTCGTATTGGTGTTTAGGAATGCTTTTTAAAGAAGTTCTCACCAAATCCATCATTTCAAAACTTCCCCAAATGCTAAAAACAATAATAGCCGAACTTACACTACTTAAATTTATACCCATCCATGTAGAAAGTCCAAAATACACTATAAAAAGCCATACTAACAACGGCATAACACGAACAAATTCTAAAGCAAAGCGACATAAAATATAAACATAGCGATTTTTAAGACTCATCAAAATACCTAAAAAAAGTCCGCCAAAAGAAGTTATAACGATACTTACGATAGAAATTTCAAGTGTAATATATAAGCCCTTCCAAAGTCGGCTTAGAGTATCTGGATTTAATAAATCAAACATTTGAAAACCTTTTTTCTAAAAAGAACAAAAACAAAGAAATAGGTAAAATAATGCACAAATATCCCAAAAACAAAAGTAATAAAAGTTCATCTGTTTTATAGGTAAGAGAATTTAAACCCTTCATAACAGTAACTAAATCCGGTAAAGCTATAATACTTACAACAGAAGTTTCTTTAATGAGAAAAATAATGTTTGCACTAATCCCCGGCAAACAAATGCCTAAAGCTTGAGGTAATATAACATAACGCAAATTATTCAATTTTGTAAAACCCAAAGAAAGACCTGCTTCAAATTGCTGCTTTTTAATAGCCTCAAAACCAGCTCTAAAACTCTCTGCCATATAAGAACCACCCAAGAAACTAAGTCCTACAATGGCACATGCAAACGCTGGACGCAAAGCCTCATCTACACTTAAACAGATCAAATTTAAAGGTGGAATTTGTTCTAAATGAATATCAAATTTAGGCAAAGCATAATACAAGAAAAAAAGCTGTATCAATAAAGGAGTGTTACGAGAAAATTCTATATAAACCTTACAAAAAGCTTCCATAATCGTTATTTTAAAATAACTCATTAAAATACAAAAAAAGCCTATAATTATAGAAAAAATAATACCAAAGAAACTAAGTTTTAAAGTAAGCCAAGCAGCCACAACAAAAGCATTTGAATTAGCCAGTATAAAATCAAAATCCATTTTATTCCTATTACCAAAGTCCTTTTTTTAAACCCTCTTTATCTAGTATTTCAATTTTACCCTTTTTTGTCTCAATTAGCTCTGAATTTTTAAATTCTTTTAAAATTCTTGACAAAGATTCAGCACGAACGCTTAAATCCACTGCGATTTGTCTTTGCGAAATTTGAGCTAAATTTTTTTCATTTTCTAAAAGATATCTTGCGAGTTTGCTTTTAAGATCTAAAGAATTTTCTAGTAATTTTTTTTCTAAAATTTTAATTTTTTCAAAAAGAGATGAAATAAGTAAAAAATTAAATTCTTTATTTTGAGTACACAGGGCTTCAAAATCCTCAAAATCAATTTCTAAAATTTCACAATACTCTTCACAAATAGCATTTGCTGGATATCTCAAATGCTTAAATGTAGGCATTTCAGCTATAAAATTAGGTGGAGTAAAATAATGTAAAGTAATCTCCTTTTCACCTGCTGTGCTCTTATATACACGCACCCTGCCCTTTAAAAGAATAAAAAATTTTAACGCCTTCTCACCTTCAAAAAATAAAATATTATTTTTTTCAAATTTTCTTATTTTGCCTACACCCTTTAAAAAATCTAAATATTCTTGCATTATAATATTTTAACCTATGTTAATTTTATCTCATTTTGTTTGTGCTATATTAACGATAAATTTTTATCCAAAGGCAAACACAATGAAATACGAAACTATAAATCAAGAAAGTATAGCTAAACTTATGGAACTTTTTTACGAAAAAATAAGAAAAGATAAGGACTTAGGACCTATTTTCAATAATGCCATAGGAACTAGCGATGAGGAGTGGAAAGAACATAAGGCAAAAATAGGAAATTTTTGGGCTGGAATGCTACTAGGGGAAGGTAATTATAACGGGCAACCTTTAAAAAAACATCTTGACTTACCTCCTTTTCCACAAGAATTTTTTGAAATTTGGTTAGGACTTTTTGAAGAAAGTTTAGATACAATTTATAATGAAGAAATGAAAAATGTTATTTTACAGCGCGCACAAATGATAGCTTCGCATTTTCAAAACATGCTTTATCGTTTTGGCGGACATTAAGATTATATTTCCATCAGATCTTTTTTTGCTTTTTCCAAAATGTATTCATCTTTGGAAAAATCAAAATATTTAAATTCATTTCCATGCTGGATAAATCCATCAAGCAAATCCCCACTCAAACGATTTTTAAGATCAAGTTCTGCGATTTTAAAACCATCTAAAGTACTAGCAAATTCTTTTAATCGATTTGGAATTTCTTTGAGTTTTGTATAAAGATAACAAGTACTTTTAAGTCCGACACGACCTACGCGTCCACGAAGTTGATGCAAGGTAGCAAGGCCTAAGCGTTCTGCCCCCACGATAATGATAGTACTAAGTCTTGGCAATGAAATTCCTACTTCTACGACTGTGGTGCTTAATAAAATATTTCCCTCATCACGAAACCGCTCCAAAATTTCATCTTTTTGCTTATCTTTCCCATGTGTAACAAAAACTTTTTCATAATTATCCTCCCAATACTTTCTTGCTTGCTCTAAAGAAAGATAAGGAATTTTATCACTTGGATTGACTAAGGGATAGATGATGATAATTTGATGATTTTGCGCAATTTCTTCTTTGATTTTTTCACTAAGTTTTGCAAAACCTTCATTTTGTATACAAAGAGTGGTGATATCCTTTTTAAAAGGCATTTCCTTGATAAAACTAAAATTTAAAAGCTCTGATTGTATCATGCTTAAAGTTCTTGGAATGGGTGTTGCAGAAAATTGTATAAAATGCGGGGCTAATTCGTCTTCATTTAAAGAGTAAATTTGCTGACGCTGCGCAGAACCAAAGCGATGCTGTTCATCTATCATTACAAGTACAGCATTATGACTTTGAAGATGAATGAGTGCATGGGTTCCTATAATCAAATTGGCTTTTTTGTATTTTTTCTTCCAAATCTTTTTCTTTTTTGCCTCCTTTGATAAATAAAATATCCATAAATTCAGGCAAAAGCTTTTTTGCCTCTTCATAAAGCTGATGAGCAAGTATGCTAGTAGGAGCCATCAAAATAGCTTGTTTTGGATATACCATTAAAGCAGCACCTAGCAAAACCAAAGTCTTACCACAGCCCACATCTCCCATAATCACTCGTCTTTTAGCCTCTTTAGAACTCAAATCTTGCTCTATATCCTTTAAAGCATTTAACTGATCGCAAGTGGGTAAAAAAGGTAAATTTTTTAACCAATTAGCTATATTAAAAATTTCAATTTCATAAGCTTTAGAATGGTTTTTTTTGGCTTTTAAGCGTTTTAAAAAATTGTAAATTTCAATATATTTTAAATCCTTCTCAAAACGCTCCAAATTCTCAAACATTAAAAAACTTTTTTCATCATAAGCATGCAAATTTAAAAGAAAATGGATGTATTTATCTTCAATCCCACTTTCTTTTAAATTTTCATAATTAAGATATTTGTGTATAAATTCAGAGATTTTTTTATCTTGCAAGCCTTGAATTTGATATTTTGGAGTAAAACCTGCAAAAGAAGTTAAAATTTTAGGATTATTAAATTGCCAAATGTGACCAAAACGCGTAAGTTTCGCACTTAAAATAAGCTCTTTGCCTATTTTGCAAACTCCAAAATGCCAAGTTCTAGGATGAAAAAACACAAAGGAGATATCTTGATTCCACTCCTTGCAAAATCCCAAACCAAAAAGCTGACCTTTTTTTGAATGAATGCTTTTAATGCTTATTTTTTGGGTGCACAGCTCATTTTCTTTCGGCATTTTGCTAGGACTCAAATTTTCGATTTTTTTAGGTAAGATAAGTGCTAAATCAATCGCACTTTTAATTTTTAATTTTTTAAAAAAATCAAAATCATTTTCTTTAATTTTCATTTGCAATACTTGCAAAATTTAAATCTAAAATTTCACTATGTTTTCGTATGTAAGCATTTAACTCTTTAAGTTCTACTTTTTCTATGAGCTTTAATTCTTCTTTGTAATATCCTTTTGGCAATCCCTGATAATACTCGTTAAAGCTTATTGACAAACGCCTACTAAGACTTTCGTAACGCAAAGGAGTTGAACCTATGAGAAAATTTTTAGCCTGCACAAGCTCATTTTGACTCACTCCTTCTTTTACAAAATCCCCAAACACTTCTTTAACTATCTTTTTAGCTTCTTTAGCGCTTTCGTTTTTAGTTTGCAAATAGCCAAAAACTCTAGTAAAAGACGCATTCATATCAAGCATGGCATAAGCAGAATACGCAAGCCCTCTTTTGACACGAATTTCTTCCATTATCCTTGATCCAAAGCCACCTTGACCTAAAATAAATAGTGCGATTTTTGCAAGATAAAAATCCTTATCATTAAATTTTGTAAAAAAAGGTGCAGCAAAGTAAATATAAGCTTGCTCGCTTTCTTTTCTGATTTGGATTATGTCTTTATTTTTTGAATTAATTTCATAAGTTTTTTGTGAATTTTGGCTACCTTTTTGAAGTTTCGCTAATAATTTATCTAACAATCCTTTAGCCTTTTCTTGGCTTAAATTCCCACCTAAAATTACTACGAGATTGCTTAAATTAATATTTTTCTTATAAAAACCTTCCAAGTCGCTTAAAGAAATTTGCTTGATACTTTTTTCATCGCCATCATTTGGACTTTGAAATTCTTTACATCCAAAAATTTCACTATTGAGCAAATTTTTTGCCAAATAATCAAAATCACTACTTTTACTAGCAAGCTCACCTAGAGCATTAATTTTTAGTTTTTCTAAAACTTTTTCTTCAAATCTAGGATTTAAAAGTAAATTTTCTAGGTGTTTTAAAGCAAATTCAAAATTTTCCTCCAAGCAAGAAAGATTGATTTCCAAACTTTCAAAACCACTGCTTGCTTCTAAATTCACAGCTTTAAATTCCAATTCTTTAAAAAAGCTATCGTCTACACCCTCGTTTAAAATTCTTGCAAACATCTTTGCAAGTCCTGCTATCTCATCATAACTTCTTCCACAGTTTCTAAAAACAAGCTTTAAAATAACAATAGGAAAATCATTATTTTCCTCAAAAATAAAAGGGGTTTTTATCCCATTAACTTCTAAATTCTGCATTAAAACCTTTCTAAAATTTCATAAGCTGTATTACGCTTAGCAGGATTTTCACCCAAGCTTTTAATCAGCCTTATCATCTCATCTTGATTCATTCTATAACTCGCGCCTGCAGCGCTTACAACATTTTCTTCCATCATGGTTGAGCCTAAATCATTGGCTCCAAATTTTAAAGCAAGTTGCCCGATCAATGAACCTTGTGTCACCCAAGAGCTTTGTAAATTTTTAAAATTATCCAAATAAAGTCTAGCCAAAGCTAAAAGTCTTAAGTATTTGTTCGAACTTTGCTTCATGATTTCAGGATGTTTTTGGATTAGTGCCGTATTTTCACTTTGAAAACTCCACAAGATAAAAGCCCTAAAGCCTCCTGTTTCATCTTGTAATTTTCTTAAATGTTCAAAATGATCGATGATTTCCTCATCACTTTCAACCGTTCCAAACATCATAGTAGCAGTACTTTTCATACCGATTTCATGAGCTCTTCTATGCACTTCTAACCAAGTGGCGGTATCGCATTTATTAGGTGCGATAATATCTCGCACCCTATCGCTTAACACCTCAGCACCCGCTCCAGGTATAGAAAACAAACCTTTAGCCTGAAGTCTTTGCAAAACTTCAGAAATCGAAATTTTAGAAGCCTTGGCAATATAAGCAATCTCAACTGCAGAAAAGCCATGCACAGTAATGTTTGGATAATGCTCTTTTATCCATGAAACAAGCTCTTCATACCACTCTATTTTTAGCTTAGGATGCACTCCGCCTTGAAAAAGAATTTGCGTCCCTCCAATAGCTTCAAGTTCTTCAATTTTTTTACCGATTTCTTCAAAACTTAAAATATAAGCATCATCTTCTTTGTGATGACGATAAAAAGCGCAAAAAGAACAATCAATGCAACAAACATTAGTATAATTTATATTTCTATCTACAACAAAAGTGGTGATTTTTTCAGGATGAAGTTCTAATTTTCTTTGATAAGCCATTTCTCCAAGCTCTACCAAATTTGCATTCCTTAACAAATAAAGAGCTTCTTCTTTATCTAATCTTTTCAAGTTATTTCCTTAAAATCCATTTTTAGCTTTATTATAGCATTTAAAAATATAAATTATGCTATAGTTTCGCTTATGAATTATATTGACTTATTGAAAAATAATAAAAATATTAGAATACTAACCCTAGTGCAATTTATCGTATATTTTGGTGCTTGGTTTTCCCAAACAGGCGTTTTTGCTCTTTTAGTAAATTTAAATGCTCCTACTTGGGCAACAGCCACAAGTGCTATGCTTGCTTTTTTACCAGGGGTTTTGCTTGCTCCTATTAATGGAGTTATAGTTGAAAAAAATAAGCCTAAAAATCTTTTATTGAGTATGATTAGTATAGAGCTTATTTCCATTTTCTGTCTTATCTTTGTAACAAGTCTTAGTATGCTTTGGCTTTTATTTATTTTAATTTTTATTAGGCTTTGCGTGGCTTCAATTTACTTTCAAGCTGAAATGAGCTTGCTAGCTAAAATTTTAAATCCAGAAGAACTCAAACTTGCCAACGAAATGCATAGTGTAATTTGGGCAGTTTCTTATACGGCAGGTATGGCAAGTGCAGGAATTTTTATCAACTTCTTTAGTATAAAAGCAGCCTTTTTATTTGATTGTTGTCTTATCATTATTGGAATTTTATTTTTAACCAGACTTCGCATTCCTCATTTTAAACAAAAAATTCAAAATAAATTTTTTGCTCTAATTAAAGAAGGATTTTTGTATGTTTTGCAAAACAAAACCATCTTTCATCTTATTATATTGCACGCTTTTATAGGATTTACTGCTTATGAAACACTCGTAACTTTATTGGCTCAACACGAATATAAAGAAGTTTTATCCGCTGCTTTGGTTATAGGATTTTTAAATGCGATAAGAGCTTTGGCTTTGGCTTTTGGGCCTATTCTTTTAAGTAAAATTACAAATAATAAAAATGTATTTTTTCTATACCTAGGTCAAGGTTTAGGAATTATACTTTGGGCTTTAACTCAATTTAATTTTTACATTTCTTTTATAGGTCTTATTGCTGCAGGATTTTGCACTTCAACCCTTTGGGCTTATACTTATACTCTAATTCAAAAAAACTGCGATAAAGCTTACTACGGAAGAGTAATTGCTTATACGGATATGGTTTATCTTAGCTTTAGCGCTCTTATTTCTCAACTCATGGGTTTGTTATTTGAACAAGGTCTTAAACTTGCAACGATCACAACTTTGCTTGGAATGATATTTATATTTGCAGCTTTTTATTGGAAATGGTTTGATAAGAAATATTTGTGAATTTTATAAATTCACAAATTAAAAGATTAAATTTTAAATAAATCCTGTAGATTTTTCAAGGCTTCTTCATTGCTTAGAGTATTGTTTGTAGAGTGAGCATTTACTTCATTAAGCTCGATCTCATATCCACTAAGCATACCTGCAAGTCGAATATTAATACCACTTTTTCCGATAGCTTTACTCTTTTGCTCACTGTTTAAAGTTACAATTGCTTTTTCATTTTCTATCTTTACGGAACTCACTATAGCAGGCGCTAAGGCTCTTGCGATTAAAATTTCAGGCTCATTGCTAAATTCAATACAATCTATATTTTCATTGTGTAATTCTTTGCTCACAGCATTGATTCTAACCCCTTTTACGCCCACAGTAGCTCCTACAGGATCAATATTTGCTCCATTTGCTTGAAGTATGATTTTTGCTCTTTCTCCAGGAATTCTAGCGCATTTAACTACGCTTACATATCCATCTTTAATTTCAGGCACCTCTGCTTCAAGCAAGCATTCTAAAAATTTAGGGCTCGTGCGACTTAGTTCCATTTTAATACCCTTGTCTGTATAAACGCGGCGTATCACAGCTTTAACAACATCGCCTACCTTAAATTTTTCACCCTTGATACGATTTTTTCTTGGTAAAAAAGCTCTCAGCTCATCTATTTCTATATAGGTATTTTCCTCATTATCAATTCGCACAACATTTCCAAAAACCATTTGACCGACTTTATTTTTATATTTTTCAAAAATAGTTTGCTCAAGCAGCTTTTGTATATGATATTCTAATTCTTTGTGTAAAATATTTACAGCTGTTCTTCCTAAATTTTCTAAAGAACATTCATAAGTAAGCTCATCCCCTATTTCAACATCAGGCGCTTCTTTTTTGGCTTTACTGAATTCAATATAACTTTCTTTATTTTCATTCAATCTCTCATCATTATCTGCTACAACTGTAATTTTTTGATAAAGATTTAAATTTTTTCTATCTACAAAAAAGTCATATTCTTGCCCATAAATTCTTTTTGCTGTATTTATCAAAGCTGTAATAACTTTTTCTTTTACGCTTTCTATATCCAAATTTTTCTCATTCGCAATGCTTTCTATAATGTCTGCGATTTTTTCCATAGTTGTCGATACCTTTTCTTTTGGGATTTTTTTAAGAAAGTAGATTAAAAGTATATCTTTAATAAGTTTAATTAAAAGTAAAATTTGATAAAATTATAGATTTAAAAGACGCTAAGGATACGATATGGATTTAAAATTGGCAAGAAATTTAATCAATGAAGAGCCTAAAAATATTAGTTTAGCTAAAATCGAAGAAGCTGTAGATAAAGAAGGACAAAAGTTTTTTTATTTTGATAAAGAAAATTCACACAAAGATCTTATTGCCTTGGTTGAACACTTTGAAAAAAAAGGTTTAAGTGTTTATCATAGAACTATCAGATATGGTTTAGATAGTAATGATTTTATGTATGAGGTTCATATTCTTTGAGCTCGAAAAAACTTTTTATTCAAACCTTAGGCTGCGCAATGAATGTCAGGGATTCTGAACATATGATAGCAGAACTGACACAAAAGGATAATTATACCTTAACAGAAGATATTAAAGAAGCAGATTTGATACTTATCAACACCTGCTCTGTGCGTGAAAAACCTGTACATAAGCTTTTTTCGGAAGTGGGCGGATTTGAAAAGATAAAAAAAGCGGGTGCAAAAATAGGAGTTTGCGGTTGCACAGCTTCACACTTGGGAGGCGAAATCTTTCGTCGCGCTCCTTATGTAGATTTTGTATTAGGAGCTAGAAATATTTCTAAAATTACCCAAGCTGTTAACACTCCTAAATTTATGAGCGTTGATATAGATTACGATGAGAGTGAATTTGCTTTTGGTGATTTTAGAAATAGTATTTATAAATCATATATTAATATCTCTATAGGTTGTGATAAGCATTGTACTTATTGCATAGTTCCGCATACAAGAGGAGATGAAATTTCCATTCCTTTAAACATTATCTACAAAGAAGCACAAAAAGCAGTAGATAAAGGCGCTAAGGAAATTTTTCTACTAGGACAAAATGTTAATAATTACGGTAAAAGATTTAGAAATGAACATAAGAAAATGGATTTCTCAGATCTTTTAGAAGAACTTAGTACTATAGAGGGATTAGAACGCATCCGCTTTACAAGCCCTCATCCTCTACATATGGATGACAAATTTCTGGAAGTATTTGCCAAAAATCCAAAAGTGTGCAAATCAATGCACATGCCTTTACAAAGCGGCTCAAGTCAAATTTTAAAAGCTATGAAGCGTGGCTACACAAAAGAGTGGTATTTAGATAGAGCATTAAAGCTCAGAGAACTTTGCCCGAGCGTGAGCATATCAACAGATATCATTGTCGCGTTTCCAGGAGAAAGCGATAAAGATTTTGAAGAAACTATGGAAGTTTTAGAAAAAGTACGCTTTGAACAAATGTTTTCTTTTAAATACTCCAAGCGTCCTTTAACCAAAGCCGCTACTATGCCAAATCAAATCGATGAAGAAACAGCTTCAAGTCGACTTAGTACTCTACAAGCTCGCCATAATGAAATTTTAGATGATATCGTAAAAAAACAAGAAAACAAAACCTTCAAAGTTCTTTTTGAAGAACTAAGAGCGGGTAATGCTATCGCGGGTAGAACAGATAATAATTTTTTAGTACAAGTTGAAGGTAGCGAAGAGCTTTTGGGGACTTTTAAAGAAGTAAAAATTACTAATGCAAAGCGTATGGTTTTATATGGGGAAATCATTTAAAATAACCTTTATAGCGCGCTTAGTTTTTCTTCTACAATGGTTGATTTTTCTTACTTGCAAAAAAACTTATAAGGGTGATAAAGTCGATCAACATTCTTATGTGATACTTTTTTGGCATGGACGTCTTGCCCTTATGCCCTTTGCATTTAGATATTTTGGTAAAAAAGGAAAAAAAGCTTATGTGATGATTTCTCATCATAGAGATGGGGAGCAAATTGCTAGAATTATCAAATTATTTGGACTGGACACTGTGCGTGGGAGCACTTCAAAGGGGGCTAGCACAGCTCTTCGAAATACTTTTAAAATTTTAGATGAAAATCACGATGTAGTCATTACGCCTGATGGGCCACGCGGACCTTATCATAGTATTTCAGATGGGGCAGTATTGCTTGCACAGAAAAAAAATGTTAAAATAAGAATTTTAAATTATGAAGCAAAAAATTTTTGGGAATTTAAAAGTTGGGATAAAATGATTTTACCTAAGCCTTTTACTCATTTAGTTTATAGGCTCAGTGATCCCTTGGATATTTCAAATTTAGATAAAGATCAAGCCAAATCTTTTTTACTTGAACATTTTCAAAACATTGAACAAATGGATAAATTTTAAGGAATAAAATGTTATTTTTACTTAAAAAAGTATTACCACAACTTTTCACAAGTATTATTTTAGAAGACAAAAAAAATATCCTTAAAACTTCTATATATAAAAACCAAAAACTTATAAGTAGTAATGAAAAAATTTTTGATAAAAGTGAAAAATTATTAGAATATGTAAAAACACTCAATAGTAAATTTTTATTTTATCATACAGCATTATTTTTAAATGTTAAAGAACAAGGTTTGATTCCTAGTAAAAATGATAAGGATTTCGAACGATTTAATGTAGGCAAAATCAGCCTAAAGTCCATCACGCTAAACAATGCTTTAATATACACAGCAACAGAACACATAGAATATTTTAATGAATTTTTTGAAGATTATGGTGGTTTAGATTTTCTATATTCTCCTTTTGCTATACTCTATCATAATATCCTAAAAGAAAAACCGAGCAATGATAAAATAACTCTTTATGGCTATAAGCATGAGCGTATTTTAACCCTTATAATTTGCCGAGGTAGTGAAATTTTATATGGAGATATCATTTTCTTTGAAGAAGAATTGGGTCTAGAAATTGAAAGCAAAGAAGAAAGCTTAGATTTCCTTGATGAAAATACTTCTATGGATACTGAAATAACACTTGATAATTTCAATGAAACACTAGGAGATAAACTCGACGCTCTTGATCAATTTGACGATAATGAATTGGGACAAGATGAAGATGATTTAGATCTTTTAGATAGCAAAGACAAGCTCAGCCTTGAAGAAATGAATCAATTTAGCAATGATATGGAACTTTGTCGCCGTATTATCGCGAGCATAGAAAATTTCTATAAGGATGAAAAATACTCTAGTACTTTTATCAATAATATCTTTATTTTCAGCACAAAAGAACTCAACCAAAGTGCTATTGAATTTTTAGAAGAAGAAACCTTATTAGAAATTCAAACTAAGCAAATCAATACTTTGGATTTAATTATAGAACTCATGCAAAAGGAGCTTCAGTGACTTATAGCTTCATAAAACCTAGAAAAAAACCTATCTTTACACTCTTTGATAAAATATGGCTAGGACTCTTTGGTTTTGGTATATTTTTTATACTTGTGGTGTATTTTTTATATCTTATTAAAATTGCGTTCATTCATAATTTCATAGAAGAGCAAAAAGAACAGGTTGTGCAATTTCAAAATAAAACACAAGAGAATGAAAGATTATACGATATACTTCTTGAACAAAGCAACATTGCAAATACTTTTTACACCCAAAACCAAGCTTTTAAAAATAGCTTAAGAAACCTTTTTAATATAATAGTTAAAACCGATGCAATCACTCTTGAAAGCGTAGAACAAGAAGAAAATTCTCTAAAACTTATAGGTGTCACCCCAACAAAAGAAATGTTTGCCTTACTTTTAGAAACACCATTAAAAAGTATTTTTGATCAGAGTTTTACAACCTATTATCGCTTAAATAATGGCTGGTATCGCTTCATTAGCATAAGTAAACAAAATTCAGGAGTTTTACAATGAAAGATAAAAGTCTTGAAGAAATAAATATTTTAAAAATTATTATTTATGTTTTAAGCTTTATTACCGTATGTACAGCATTGATTTTATTTTTATTATTACCCCTATTAAAAGATTATAAGCAAGCTAATTTAAGAAAAAATTCTCAAGTGGCTATATTCAATGCAGCAAAAACAAAACTAGATATTAGCGAGAACAAAATAAATACCCTAAGAACAGAAAATAATAAAAGCTTAGAACAATTCGAACAAAAATTCAATTTAACGCATTTTCAAAATTTTTTAGAAAAATATTTTAAAAATATTCAAGTAACAGAACTTAAATTAGATAAAAAAGAAAAATACCTCACTCATAGAATCAATATCCAAGCATCGATAAATAATCCTAGACGCTTATATGACTTCATAGATGCCTTAGCTCAATATAACAATCTTGTAAAGATTGATTATCCCATGACTTTAAAGGCTAGCGATCATGGGATAATGATAAATCTTAATGTGCAAATTTACTCAAACTAGACTTACATTCTCGCCTTTTAAGACCTGATTCATTGTATTCATAGCACACATTTTTCCACACATAGAGCAAGAATTTAGATCATCAGGGCGTCTTTCATTAAACATTTTTTTAGCTTTTTCACCATCAATGGCAAGTTTAAACATTTTCTCCCAGTCAATATCCTGTCTCGCCTTACTCATCTCATCATCTCTTTTTCTTTCTTTTGGAAGCTTAGCTAAATCCCCCGCATGAGCTGCAATCTTAGTAGCTACTATACCATCTCTAACATCATTTAAATTAGGTAATCTTAAATGTTCGGCAGGAGTTACATAACAAAGTATATCAGCACCCGCAGCAGCAGCCACAGCGCCACCGATAGCTCCACTTATATGATCATATCCAGCACCAATATCCGTAACTAAAGGCCCTAGAACATAAAAAGGAGCGCCTTTACAAATGCGTTTTTCAATTTGCATATTAGCTTCAATCTCATTAATTGCCATATGTCCAGGTCCTTCTATCATCACTTGAACACCTGCTTCCCATGCTCTTTGAGTGAGTAAAGATAATTCGATAAGTTCAGAAATTTGCGCCGCATCACTTGCATCATGTGTAGATCCTGGACGCAAAGCATCACCTAAAGATAGAGTCACATCGTATTTTAAACAAATTTCAAGCAAATCATCGTAGTATTCAAAAAAAGGATTTTCAGCTTCTTTCATAGCCATCCACGCATAAAGTACTGATCCTCCTCTAGAAACTATATTAGTAAGTCTTTTGCTTTCTTTAAAAACTCTAGCTGCACGCGAATTTATACCCGCATGTATAGTCATAAAATCAACCCCGCTTTTTGCATGATGATAAACCACATCTAAAAAATCCCTAGCGCTGATTTGTTTTAGATCTTTTTCTAAAAATCCTACCGCATCATAAACCGGAACTGTTCCTATCATGGCTTTTGAAACTGCGATAAGCTCATCTCTAAAGCGACTTGTTTTGCCATAATTGCTTAAATCCATAATAGCTTCGATTCCAAATTTGTGAGCAAGCTCTACTTTTTTCATCTCCTCGCTATAATCAACACAATCATTTGAAACTCCTAAATTCACATTCACTTTAGTGCGAAGTCCAAGTCCTATACCATTTGGATCAAGACTTTTATGATTGATATTCGCTGGAATAATAATCTTGCCACAAGCTATATTTTCAAGCAAAAAATCTTTACTTACTTCTTCCTTTTGAGCAACAATCTCCATTTCTTTGGTAAAAATACCTTCTTTAGCGTAAAGCATTTGAGTTTTCATATTTATCCTTTAAAAAATTTGGATAAATGAGGGTGCAAGTAAATTGTAGAAAGTATAAATCTTCCCGACGCTAGCATTATCTAGTTCCGGTTCGGTCTAAGCTTTTAGCTTACTCTCAGCCTGTATCACAAGCTCCCGTCATTTATGTTTTAATTATACTCTTTGAATATTTTATTTTTGCTTTATACGAGAAGTCTTAGTAAAATTTATAAGTTCTTCGGTAGTTTTGATATGATAAGGAAGTTTACCAAGGCAATACTTGAAAATTTCAGTCGCAGCCAAAGCATCATTTAAGGCTCTATGATGGGCATTTTTTATCCCTAAAAGTTCTTTTAAAACATCTAGTTTATATCTTGGACTTTCTATGCAGCACTGCGCAAATTCTATGGTGCAAATACGACGATTAAGTAAAATTCCAAAACCGCATTCATTTAAGGCCTTAGAAATAAAACCATAATCAAAACGCACATTATGCGCGACAAAAATACTGTCTTTTAAAAAAAGTCTAAAATCATTTAAAACCTTAGTCAAACTAGGTGCATCTTTTACCATATCCAAATCAATCCCTGTAAGTTCTGTAATATTTTCAGGAATTTCTTTTACTTGCACTAAGGAGCTAAAACGATCAATTTCTTGCAAATTTTTTATCTTAACTGCACCTATTTCTAAAATTTGTCCGTTTTTAATCCCACCTGTACTTTCTATATCTACAATACAAAAAATTTCTTCTTTAATCTTTTTTGTGCGCGTTTGTAGGGTAAAAATATTATTTTTATCTAAAGTTAAACCCAAGCCCAAAAGCTCAAAAGTTTCTAGATCAAGTTCGTAATCTTTCAATTCTTCAATCTTCTTAAATTCATTGATTACCCATTCATAAGGCTTACTTTGTTTGCTTAAAATAGAAATAATCTGATCAACTTGCTGTAAACTCAAAATTCAAGCTTTAAAGATGAAATTGAAGTTTTATAATCATTTGAAGAAAAAATATAACTTCCAGCGACTAAAATATCTGCACCCGCAGCTTCTAAATCGCTTGCATTTAGTCCATTAACTCCGCCATCAACCTCTATAAAAACCTTAGCATTTTTTTCATCGATCAGTCGTCTTAGCTCTTTGATTTTATCATAGACTAAAGGTAAAAATTTTTGCCCTCCAAAGCCAGGATTAACACTCATTAAAAGCACCATATCTACAAACTCTATCATATGTTTTATAGAATTTATAGGAGTGTGTGGATTTAAAACAATAGCAGGATGAATTCCTTGACTTCTTATATACTCGCAAAGTCTTATAGGATGAGGCTCACTTTCCATATGAAAAGAAATAAATTTAGGTTTGATAGGGATAAAAAGATCTACAAATTTACCTACATCTTTTACCATCAAATGAACATCTAAAGGAATTAAAGTAATAGTTGAAATTTTTTCTATCACACAGGGTCCAAAGGTTAAATTTGGAACAAAATGTCCATCCATAACATCAATATGCAAAAGATCGGCTCCCGCCTCGTCAATTGCTTTAATCTCTTCTTCTAGTTTTAAAAAATTAGCCGATAACAAACTCGGAGCTACATACATCAATTTAACCTTGTAAAATAAAAAATTTTAAAGAAAAATATTTTATCTATTTATAAATTAAAAATAGTATAAATATTTGAATATTTTAAGCTTAAATTTGATAAAATCTTCATTTAAAATTTCCAAAGGATATAAATATGGCAAGAATATGTCAAATCACAGGCAAGGGACCAATGGTGGGTAATAATGTCAGCCACGCTAACAATAAAACAAAAAGACGCTTTTTACCTAATCTTAGAACAGTTCGCGTAACCCTAGAAGATGGCACTACAAGAAAAATGAGAATCGCTGCTTCTACTTTAAGAACTTTAAAAAAACAAAACTCTAACTAAACTCTTGAGGATTCGTCCTCAATGACTTAAAAATCTTCATTAAACTTTATTTAATTTAATAAATAACTAATTTGTAACACATTAAAAATTATTAGGTCATTTAGTATTTTTTAAGCCAAAAATACCGTTTAATTAGTTATAATTATAATTTAATATTTTATTAATTTTTTAAAAGGAGAACTTTATGCTACATGAATATCGCGAATTAATGTCGGAATTAAAAGGAAAAGATGCGCATTTTGATAAATTGTTTCAGCGTCACAACGAACTTGATGATCAAATCAAAGATGCAGAAGAAGGAAGAACTCCATTGAGCGATCTTGAAATTTCAAGTCTTAAGAAAGAAAAATTGCATGTTAAAGATGAATTAAATCAATATTTAGCAAATTATAAAAAATAGGAGGAAAAGCATGTTCGGAGGGAAAGTAAATAATAAAGAGCTTCAAAGCCTTAAGGAAGAAAATCAAAATCTTGTTCATCAGCTTGAAAAAAGTAAAGCTGAAAATTTAGAGTTAAAATCTAAAATTTCTATTTTAGAACAAGAAGCTTTAGAGTCGAAATTAAAAACCGATCTTTTAAATGTGTTATTAAATGGTGTTTTGAAAAATATTACCATAGTACAAAGTGATATGCTTGATAATGTTAATAAAGCTGAAGCTATTTCTGATTATTCTAAAACCTCACTTGCAGAAATGGATGAGCTAAATCATATCGCTAATTCTATAAACGCTTCTTTAGGTGATATTACAGAATCAGCCAATAAAACGCGTGATGTTGCAGGTACTTTGCATCGCAGTGTAGATGAGATTACAAATGTAATCAATCTTATCAAAGATGTATCTGATCAAACCAATCTTCTAGCATTAAATGCTGCTATTGAAGCTGCAAGAGCAGGAGAACATGGTAGAGGCTTCGCGGTTGTTGCAGATGAAGTTAGAAAATTGGCTGAAAAAACTCAAAAAGCTACTACAGAAGTAGAAATGAATATTAATCTTCTAAAACAAAATGCAAATGAAATGTATACTCAAAGCGAACAAGTAGAAAAAATTTCTATGGATTCTAATGCACACATTATGAGTTTTTCAGAAAAATTTACTCATTTAGTCAATGAGGCACATTCTACAAATTCAAACGCGGTAAACATTGCTTCGGAAGCATTTGTATCTTTAGCAAAACTTGACCATATAGCATTTAAACTTAATGGGTACAAAGAAATCTTTACAAAATCCGGACAACAATTAGCAGATCACACAAGCTGTCGCTTGGGTAAATGGGTAGCAAGTACAGGAAAAGAAAGATTTGGCAATAGCAAGAGCTTTGTAAAACTTAATGATCCACATCAAAAAGTACATGAAAATATGAACAGTGCGATTCGTATCGCAAATACAGAAGATATAAGCTTAAACACTACTCAAGATACAATTATCAAAAAATGTGAAAGTGCTGAAAATGCATCTTTACATTTATTTGATGTATTTAAAGAAATGCTCAACGAAACAAATAAATAAAATCTTTGCCTTATTTACTAAGGCAAAGTTCTTTCTTTTCTTTCAAAAACCACAAATAAGCAAAATCAAGCAAAGGTGTATGAATTATCTTTTTAGAAAATTCTTCGTATTCGTCAATTTTCACAAAAACAGCCTCTATTTGCTCATCCTCAACTCCGCCTCCATTACAAACCTTGTCACTCTCATCTACAATTGCAAAATAAAAACTTTGCTTACTAGCTCCTGAGCCAAATCCTGTATAAAATTCACCCACTTTTTCAAATTCTTTAGGAGCATAACCTAGCTCTTCGATACATTCTTCTTTGGCGATTTGCTCCAAAGGCAAATCTTTGTCTACAAGTCCTGAGCAAAGCTCTATAGTATAACCCATATTGTCATTTTTTTGATAATTTTTATCCTGTTTTTGATGATACCAAAGCGGTATGCGAAATTGACGAACAAAGATAAAACTTTTAAATTCTTTATGATATAGAAGAATTGAAACACTATCTTTAGACTCTATAAAATCCCAAGTATAGAGCTTGCCATTGCTTTCATAGCTAAATCTTTTAGGTTTGATATATTTAGAATCACAAAAAGGAAGTTCTTTTAAATTTTTAAATATCATAAAACAAAGCCTTTATTTTTTCTTCATTATACTTTGTTTTTGCTTGTTTTAAGTTAAGATATCCTCCCCGTTCTTAACTTAAAAATCGTATTTATAACTCAACCAAAAACTTCTTCCCTCTGTATAATCTTGATAGCGATTCGCATAGCCTCCTGGATTAGTACCGTCCCATCTTGTAACTTGCGGATCAAAGAAATCTTTATCAAAAAGATTTTGCACTGCAAAACTCAAACTTGATTGTTTATTGATTTTATAATTTACCCCTAAATCCACTATATAAAAAGGTTTATATTTTTGCCATGGCAAAGATCCATTACCGCCACCTTTTGATCTAGCTATAGTATCAAGTCTTGCGCGCGCTTTAACATAAGAACTGAATTTACCTTGCTCATAATTTAATTTTATCATAGCAATATGTCTTGGTAAATTTTCTATCCTATCTCCACCAAACCAATTTGTCTGTCCATCTTTATAACGATTATCCATAAAAGTATAGCTTGAATTCACACTAAAGCCATTATAAGACTTTGTATTAAAAGCAAATTCAACACCTCTAGTTTGTGTTTTGCCAAGATTGATAGAGCGCTCACAAGTATTAGAATCACAATCAATGCCATTTTGTGTTCCTGTTAAGTCTTCACTACTGATTTGATTTTTAAAATCAGTAATAAACCCTGTGATAGAATAATGAGCAAAATCAAATATCCTAAAATCAACCCCTAATTCATAATTTATACTTTCTTCTGGTTTTAAATCAGGATTTCCAAAAGAAGCACTTCCATTGCTATAATTATAATAACCATTAGTAAGTTGTTTTGCTGCTGGAGTCTTATAGCCCATAGCTACACCACCTTTAAAAGCAACATTATCATTGAAATGATAAACAAGATACACTCTAGGAGTTACTTTAGAATCAAATAAATCACTATAAATATAACGCAAACCTGTAGTAAAAATCAAATCATCACTAATAAAATATTCACTCTCACCATAAAGTGCAACTGTGGTTTGATCAAGATTTTTACCCCTTATTTCACTGCCTGCACTTTCTTGATCGTTTTTGAGTGTCTCATAGTCTATTCTTGTTCCAAAAGTGCTTACCAAATTCCCATATTTATCCAAATTCCAAGGCAAGACAACCTTTCCTTCCCCTACCCAAATTTGACTGTGCAATTCTTTATCTTTGGTGCTACCATACTGTAAATACGCATTGCTTGTTCCAAAATCATAATTTCCATCATGGTTTAAAACAATATTATCTTTAAACAGTTGTCTTTCACTTTTGATAGCTCTACCACTCGTAGAATTTACTGAAATTTCATTGATATAACGCTCAATATCCAAATAAACATTATTGCTATCATTTACAGTCCAATTCAGTCTTGACCCAAAACCCAAACTTGTAAAAGATCCAGGACTATGACTTGCAATTTGATAATTTTCAGGTCTTTGAGCACCGCCATTCCAAACTGGTGTAGGCCATTTTAAATCAGAAGCTACCTTATCATAATATTTAATCCTAGCAGAAATTGAAAGCGTATCTTCAATCAAAGGTGTAGCTACATAAGCATTAAAACCACCCGCATTTCCGTATTTGTTAGAATGCTGCTGCAAAAGGGTGTTAAATTCTATACTTGCTTCAGTTTTATCAGGATTTTTTTTAGTAATGATATTTATTACCCCACCTACCGCATCGCTACCATAAAGTGTAGAAGCAGGTCCGCGTATCACTTCAATACGCTCTATCATAGATGCAGGAGGTAAATATCCCGATTCGCTACCGCTAAAACCATTATCATAAAAACCATTAGCAACACTTTGACGCTTTCCATCGATTAAAACCAAAGTATAAGCACTTCCAAAACCCCGTATGCTAAAATCATAAGTACCGGTTTTATTCATAGTAACATCAACACCCGGAATATCTGAAATTGCCTCTCCTATATCCTTAATAGGCTTTTTACTAAGCTCTTCTTTGGTAATGACAGAAATACTAGCAGGTGCATCAACTAAATCTTGCTCAAAGCCACTTGCGCTTACTACCACATCATCAAGTTGATATTGCTCTTCTGCTTTGATTTCACCTAATCCTATCAAACAAAAACATAAAACACTCAACCTTAATTTTTTGGCATTCATTGACATTTTTCCTTTCTTGTATTAGGCTAACTATTATGATAGTTAAAATCAATTCTGAAGTATAAATAAAAATGACTTTGAATTTACTTAATTTTGATAATAATTATTAAACTATTTATAACAATTTTTGAAATAGGATGGCTTTTAGCTTTCGCCAAAAGCTCCAAGCTGAAGAATTTTTTGCATACGATTTGAAGCAAGTTCTCGTGGATCTATTTTTTCTAATTCATCCAAGGCTTTTTTAACATAATCAGCTATAGCAACAGCAGCAGCTTCTTTATTGCGATGGGCTCCATTGATAGGCTCTTCGATCACATCATCAATTAAACCTTGACTTTTTAAATCATCCGCAGTAACTTTCATAGCCTTTGTTGCCGCTTCACTTTTAGAAGGATCATTCCAAAGAATAGCTGCGCAACCCTCAGGAGAAATAACAGAAAAAACTGAATTTTTCATCATTGCGAGCTTATCAGCCACACCTATAGCCAAAGCTCCTCCGCTTCCTCCTTCTCCTATAACTACAGCGATAGTAGGAGTTTTTAAATCACTAAGCTCATATAAATTTGTAGCAATGGCTTCACTTTGTCCGCGCTCTTCTGCGCCTAACCCTGGATAAGCACCTGGAGTATCTATCAAAAATAGAATTGGAATTTGAAACTTCTCTGCAAGCCTTGCTACCCTTAAAGCTTTTCTATAGCCCTCAGGATGAGGCATGCCAAAATTTCTAGCAATCTTTTCTTTTGTACCGCGTCCTTTTTGTTCTCCTATGACTATAAGTTTTTTTTCTCCTAAATATCCCATAAAACAAACAATAGCAGGGTCATCTCTAAAAGTACGATCTCCGTGAATTTCATAAGCATCATTTAAAATAAGATCTATATAATCAAGCGCATAAGGGCGATCTGGATGACGAGCAAGCTGCAAGCGTCCAAAATCGCTTAAATTTTTATAAGTTTTAGTAATTTCTTTTTCGAGATTTTTTTTAAGAATGGCAACAGCCTCAGTATCACCTTTAATTTGGGCATTGATAATATCTTCATCAATCTGCTGAATATTTTTTTCAAAATCTAAATACGAAGCCATATCAATCTACTTTTTTAAATACCACACAACCATTTGTGCCACCAAAACCAAAAGAATTGCTCATTACAACTCTTAAATCCGCTTTTCTGGCCTCATTAGGTATATAATCCAAATCACATTCTTCATCGCTAACAAACTGATTAATAGTAGGTGGCATAATTCCATTATCTAAAGCCATGATGCTAATAACCGCCTCAATAGCTCCTGCAGCACCCAAACAATGTCCTGTTTGTCCTTTCGTTGAGCTAACCGCTGGAATTTCATTTCCAAAAAGCTCTTTAATCGCCGCTGTTTCATTTTTGTCATTTACAGGTGTCGAGGTTCCGTGTGCATTAATATAATCTACTTTTGGATTTCCTGCCATTTTTAAAGCTTTTTTCATCGCTCTTAAAGGTCCATCTAATGTAGGCGAGGTAATATGATGCGCATCGGCACTTTCCCCAAAGCCAACCAATTCAGCATAAATCTTAGCTCCACGCTTTTTAGCCTCTTCGTACTCTTCAAAAACTAAAGCACCCGCACCCTCTCCCATTACAAAACCATCTCTTTCTTTATCGAAAGGTCTTGAAGCATGAGCAGGATCATCATTTCTAGTAGAAAGAGCTTTCATCGAAGCAAAACCACCGATTCCCACAGGACAAATAGCAGCTTCTGCACCAATTACCAACATTTTGCTAGCATTGCCCAAAGCTATACTTTTATAAGCTTCTCCTATAGCGTGAGTTCCTGCTGCACAAGCTGTTACACAAGAAATATTTGGTCCTTTAAGTCCATGCTCTATAGAAATTAAACCGCCTAGCATATTTACCAAAGCCGAAGGGATAAAAAACGGAGAAATTTTACGAGGACCGCGTTCGGAACAAATAACCGAATTCTTTTCTATATTTGGTAAGCCTCCAATTCCCGCAGCTGAAACAACTCCAAATTCTTCTTTGTCTAAATTTTGGTCAAAATTAGCATCTTGCATTGCTTCGCGAGCAGCTTTAATACCCAATTGAATAAAACGATCGATTTTTTTAACTTCTTTACCATCTACTACTTCTAAAGGATCGAAATTTTCAATTTCCGCTGCAATTTGAACTGGAAAATCTGTAGTATCAAAAAGAGTGATTTTTTTTACACCACTCTTACCTTCACAAATCGCCTTAAAAGAACTTTCTTTATCTAAACCCAAGGCATTGATCATACCAATACCTGTTACCACAACTCTTTTCAAGAACAAGCTCCTTGTAAAGTGAATTTTTTAAAATTATTTTTTAAGATTTTCGATATAATTTACAACATCCTCAATTTTAATTAATTTTTCAGCATCGCTATCTGGAATTTCTACTTCAAATTTTTCTTCTAATGCCATGATAAGCTCTACAACATCCAAAGAATCTGCACCTAAATCTTCAATAATTTTTGATTCCATTTTAACAGCATCTGCATCAATGCTTAATTGTTCTACTACTACTGCTTTTACATCATCAAATGTTGCCATTTTTATATATCTCCTTGATAAAAATTAAAATAAAGCGTATTTTACAATAAAAAACTTAAAATATTTATAGTTTTTAATTATACTTCATAAAAACCATTGAATTTTAGGAGTAAGAAATGCTTTTTTCTCGACTTATTGAAGCAAATTCGCAAATTTGGGATGAATATTTACATCATGAATTTGTAAAAAAATTAGAAAATGGAAGTTTAAAAGAAGAAAATTTTCTTTTTTATCTTAAGCAAGATTATATTTATCTCATCCATTATGCCAAATGCTATGCACGACTTTCCTTAAATGCAAAAAATGCTGAAGAACTACGCTTTGCAATGAAATTTCAAAACTACATTATAGAAGGAGAAATTGAACTTCATAAAAGTATTTTAAAACTTGGTATAGACGCTGATAAGTTAAATGTCAAAGATGAAAGTTTGACCAATATAGCTTACACACGCTATATGTTAAGCGTGGGTGAAAGTGGAGATTTTTTAGATATGTTAGTGGCTTTAAGTGCTTGCGCTATAGGTTATGGCTATATAGGAGCTGAAATTTATAAAAGACTTGGCAAAGAAAAACTTCAAAATCACCCTTATAAAGAATGGATTTTAACCTATAGCTCAGATGAATTTCAAAATGAAATTAAAGAATTTGAAGACTTTTTAAATTCTTATACTCAAAAAATATCTCAAGAAAAATTTGAAAATCTTAGTGAAATTTTTTATAATGTAGTGCGTTTAGAAAGTGCCTTTTGGGAACATGCTTTACAAATGAAAATGGATATTTAAAGCAAGGAAAATCCTTGCTTTAAGCTTTGTAAAGTTTAAAATCTCCGTTTGGAAACTGCATTTTAGCGCTTAGATTATCAAGATAAAAAACTTCAAATCTAGAATTTTGTGGAGTTTCATAAAAGCTTGCAAGATAAGGATATTTTTCAAACATTAACTCTTTTACTTTTGCGTTAGATTCAAAAACTGCATTTGCCCTAAGTCTTAAAAAAACACCCTCTCTAGAGCAAGAACAAAATTCAATACCATTATAATTTTGTATATGTTTAAAAAGTCCTTTATTATTAGAAGTACAAAAATAAATTCTATCTCCTACAAGCAAAGGGCTTTGCATAGGACGAACTCTAGGATTTCCACAAGTTCCTAAAGTTGCCAAAAATGCAGGAGTATTTTCATCTAAAAATTGTGCGATTTCTTTTAAATCCATACCTTTTTCCTTACATGTATAATCCGCCATTGATTTTAAGCACATCACCTGTCACATAAGAAGCATAATCGCTTAATAAAAACGCTACACAATTTGCAACTTCTTCAGGTTCCGCAAAGCGTTTTAAAGGGATATTATCTTGATAAGCTTGTTTGATTTCATCACTTAAAATCTCTGTCATATCACTTTTGATAAAGCCTGGAGTAACACAATTAAAGCGTAAATTTCTACTTGCCCCCTCTTTAGCAAAAGACTTAGTCATAGCAATCATTCCGCCCTTGCTAGCAGAATAATTAGTCTGACCCGCATTCCCCATTTCACCGACAATTGAAGCAATATTCACAACCGCACCAAAACGCTTTTTGCTCATTGTTTTTAAAGCTTCTCTACAACCTAAAAATGCGGAACTCAAATTCGTATCTACCACACTGGTAAAATCTTCGAGTTTCATTCTTAAAGCAAGTTTATCGTTTGTAACACCTGCATTGTTTACAAGATAGCTAAGCTCTCCATCGCTTTCTACTATAGTTTTTATACCATTTTCAAACTCATCTTCTTTGCTTGCATCAAATTTAATCACAGCTGCATTGCCACCTTGTGCAAGAATTTCATCTTTTAAAGCATCTGCAAGTTCTGGTTTTGAACGATAATTAATCCAAACCTTTAATCCAAAACTTGCCAAAGTTTTTGCAATAGAAGCACCAATACCCTTACTTGCACCTGTAATCAAAACATTTTTTCCACTAAATTTCATTTCTATCCTTAAAAAAAATATAAAATTAAATTTTAACAAAAATCTATATCAAAAGGCAAACAGATCAAAATAAAGCCTCGTTCATTTCTTTTGGAATTTCTAAATTTAATATTTTAAGCACACTCGCAGCGATATTACTAAGTCCCATATTTTCTTTAAGTTTATCCACTCCCTTAGCTTCCACAAAAGCAAAAACATCAAAAGTTGTATGATTGGTCAATAAATTTCCTTTTTTATCTTGCATTGCTTCACAATTTCCATGATCACTTGTAATAATAAAGGCATAACCATGCTTTCTCGCACACTCAACCACCTCACCTAAACAAGTATCTACTGCCTCTACAGCCTTAACAGCAGCGTTAAAATCTCCTGTATGACCTACCATATCACCATTTGCAAAATTCACCACTATAAAATCTTCGCCCTTTTCTATCCCTTTTTTAACCGCATCACATACTTCAAAAGCACTCATTTCAGGCTTTTCATCGTAAGTTTTTACCTTTGGGCTTGGGATTAAAACCCTTGTTTCATTTTCTAAAAGCTCTTCTTTTCCCCCATTGAAAAAGAAAGTAACATGAGCATATTTTTCAGTTTCTGCAGTGTGAAGTTGAGTAAGTCCTGCTTTAGAGATAGTTTCAGAAAGCGTGCTTTTGATTTCTTCTTTTTCAAAAAGCACTGGGATATTAAATTTATCATCATAAACACTCATAGTAAGTAAATTTTCAAACACTTTCTCTCTCTCAAACTCCTTGAAATCTTGAGAATTTAAAACTTCGATCAGTTGTTTCATTCTATCATTTCTAAAATTAATAAAAATCAATCCATCATCTTCTTGCATACCTTTATAATTCTCATTTTTAGCCGCTTGGATAAATTCATCAGTTATTTCATTTTGATAACATTCTTCCACATAATCGACCAAATTTGACACACCCTTACTTTTACCCAATAAGCAATCATAATATTCCTTGACTCTTTCCCAACGCTTATCTCTATCCATAGCATAAAAACGCCCGCAAAGCGTAGCAAAATGCACGCCTATTTTTTCACAATGATTTTTCAGCTTTCTTATAAATTCTAGTCCGCTTGTAGGGCTTACATCGCGTCCATCGGTAATTGCATGTGTAAAAACTTCATTTCCATTTTTAGCACAAATTTCAAGCAAAGCGTTAAAATGTGTATCCATAGAATGAACCCCACCATCACTATATAAACCGATAACATGCACTCTTTTGCATTTTTGTAAAAGTTTTTTCAAATTTGCGTTTTTTTCAAGTTCGCAACTCTCTATAGCTTTATTAATGCGTACCAAATTTTGATAGATAATTTGCCCACTACCTATACACATATGACCTACTTCACTATTTCCCATTTGATTTTCAGGCAAACCTACTGCTAAACCACTGGTTTTAATTAAAGAATTTGGTACTTCCTTGAAAAGCCTCTCATAATTTGGCTTTTTAGCAGCCTCAAAAGCATTGAAATCTTTTTCCTTGTTAAAACCTATCCCGTCTGTAATAACCAAAATACATTTTTGTCTCATTTTTTACTCTTTTATAAGAAATTTTTTGGCTAGATTTTACTAAAATTAAGCTTTTAAAAACCAAAAAGAAGGCTAGCTTTGTATTACCTTTCTCATTTTAGTGATTATGCTTTTTTTACTTATATTAGCGTGCGCGCAGGCTTTGCATTTTTCATTGCTTTATGCTTATCTTTATTTATTATGCCTAAATTTATTGCTTGGGCTAAAAACAAAAATGCAAATCAACCCATTTACGAATTAGCACCTCAAACTCACAAAGTAAAATCTCAAACACCTACAATGGGTGGGCTTATTTTCATAGGTTGCGCAGTCTTTACAAGTCTGATTTGCGCCAAATTAGATAATGTATTTACAATCACTGCTCTACTTTGTCTTGTACTTTTTTGTCTTATCGGACTTGTGGATGATTTAGGTAAAATTTTGAAAAAAAACAACCACTCAGGACTTAGTCCAAAAGCAAAACTCTTAGCCCAAATAAGCGCAGCATTGATCTGTACTTTACCTTTATATTTTAGCCCTGAATTTAATACAGAATTTCATATTCCTTTCTATAAATATCCACTTCTTGATATGAAAATTTTTGCTCTTGCTTTTTGGATTTTGGTCTTAATCTCAAGCTCTAATGCTGTTAATTTAACCGATGGGCTTGATGGGCTTGCGACTGTTCCTAGTATTTTTTCTTTATCTACCCTAGGTATATTTTTATATTTGAGCGGAAATTTAAACTATAGTGAATATTTACTTTTACCTAAAATTCAGGGCTTAGGTGAGGTGGTAATTATCTGTGCAGCATTGATTGGAGCTCTTATGGGATTTTTGTGGTACAACTGCTACCCTGCACAAGTTTTTATGGGAGATAGTGGAAGCTTAGCTTTAGGTGGATTTATAGGCTTTTTAGCTATCATAAGCAAAAATGAAATCTTGCTTTTGCTTGTAGGCTTTGTTTTTGTGCTTGAAACCATTTCTGTAATTTTACAAGTAGGAAGCTTTAAAATTTTTAACAAAAGAGTATTTAAAATGGCACCCATACACCATCATTTTGAAAAAATAGGCTGGGTAGAAAATAAAATCATAGTGCGTTTTTGGATGATAGCCTTGCTGTCTAATTTACTTGCACTTGCATCGATAAAGTTAAGATGATGAAAATTTCGCTTTTTGGATATGGAAAAACCACACAGGCAATAGCTAAAAATTTAGTTAATAAATTTGGTCCTTTTGATATCTATGATGACCATTTTCAAGAAGAAAATAAGGATGAATGGGGTAATCGTCTTTTAAATCCTAAAAAATTTGATGAAAAACTAAGTGAGCTTGAAATTCCAAGTCCTGGATTTCCACCCAATCATACTCTTATAAAAAAGGCAAAAAATTTACAAAGTGAATATGATTTTTTTTATGATGCTATGCCAAAATCTATTTGGATCAGTGGCACAAATGGCAAAACCACAACCACACAAATGGCTACACACCTGCTTTCACGTGTAGGAGCAGTAATGGGAGCAAATGTTGGTTTTCCTTTAGCTGAGCTTGATTTAAATGCCAAAATTTGGATACTTGAAACTTCATCTTTTACACTTCACTATACTCATACTGCAAAACCTGAAATTTATGCACTCCTACCTATAAGCGCGGATCATCTTTCATGGCATGGAAATTTTGAAAATTATGCAAAAGATAAATTAAGTGTTTTAGAAAGAATGAATGAGTGTGATATTGCGATTTTACCTGAAATTTATGCAAAAACACCTACAAAAGCTTATATAATCTCCTATAAAGATGAATTTGACCTTGCTCAAAAAATGAATATTAATATAGAAAAAATATCTTTTAAAAGCCCCTTCTTGCTTGATGCTGTTATGGCTTTAAGTATAGAAAAAATTTTACTTGACACCTTAAGCTATGAGCTTTTAAACCATTTTATTATGGAAAAAAATAAACTTGAAGAATTACAAGATAATCAAGGTAGACTTTGGGTTAATGATACTAAAGCAACCAATGAAAATGCTGTAATGGCTGCTCTTAAACGCTATAAGGATAAAAAAATTCATCTCATTATAGGTGGTGATGATAAGGGTGTTGATTTAAGCACATTATTTGATTTTATGAAGGATTTTGATATAGAACTCTATGCTATAGGAGTTAGCACTCAAAAAATGCTTGATTACGCTTTAAAGGCGAATTTGAAAGCTCATAAGTGTGAATTTTTAGAAAATGCTGTACAAGAAATCTCTAAAGCATTAAAAAACAATGAAGTAGCTTTACTAAGCCCTGCTTGTGCAAGCCTAGATCAATTTAGCTCTTACGCTCAACGCGGAGAAAAATTTAAAGAATATGTGAGTAAAATTTAGCAATCCCCAACTCACCCCCGCCGCCGCTTTTTTAACACATTCATATTAAAACAAGATTCAATAAACACAATAAAGAATAATTGTCATACAAAAACAATAAAATATAACCAAACAAATTTACTAGCCTAGAAAACCAACATCTTAACACCATCAAAAAAAACCATACAATAAACACAAACTAATCACAAAGACAACAATTAAACTAAAAAATAGATTCAACAAATAAAAAGGATACTTAATACAAAAACATATTTAATTAGCATACGAAAAATAATTTTAATAAATAAAAATATACAAGCAACCATCAAATTCAACAATTAACCTAAAACCAAACCAACCAATACAATAACCAATTATACAAACATAAAAACAACTATTCTAAACCTTATCTAGAACAACAATATAAAACAAAAACAATAAAAACAAAGATATGATTTATATATAAAGTAAGTAAAGAAGAATTAACAAGTCCGCAATGAGCTACTTTCCCCCTGCCAGTAAGGCGTAGTATCATCACCCACGATGTGCTTAGCTTCTTGGTTCGGGATGGAGCAAGGCGTTTCCACATCTGTATAATCACGGACATTGTTATTTAAACCTATTTTATAAATAGACTTAAAAAACAATGTTAAGAGCAAGTTCTAATATAAACCCTACTTGCAAGATTTCTATATCACTTTAAATATATTTTCTATCTAAAGCTTTATTAAAAACCTTAACAAGGAAGTGATGCTTTATTAAAGATAAGCCAAACGCTCTATTAGTACTGGTCAGCTAAAGGACTTTCATCCATTACACACCCAGCCTATCAAACTAGTAGTCTTCTAGAGAGCTTAGAGAAGATTCATCTTAGAGTTGGCTTCACGCTTAGATGCTTTCAGCGTTTATCCTTTCCAAACTTAGCTACGCTGCGATGCTCTTGGCAGAACAACAGCTACACCAGTGGTTTGTTCAACCCGGTCCTCTCGTACTAGGGTCAAATCTCTTCAATCTTCTTACGCCCACGGCAGATAGGGACCGAACTGTCTCACGACGTTCTGAACCCAGCTCGCGTACCGCTTTAAATGGCGAACAGCCATACCCTTGGGACCTGCTCCAGCCCCAGGATGCGATGAGCCGACATCGAGGTGCCAAACCTCCCCGTCGATGTGAGCTCTTGGGGGAGATCAGCCTGTTATCCCCGGGGTACCTTTTATCCTTTGAGCGATGGCCCTTCCACACAGAACCACCGGATCACTAAGACCGACTTTCGTCTCTGCTTGACTTGTATGTCTTGCAGTTAAGCTGGCTTATACCTTTATACTCTACGAACGATTTCCAACCGTTCTGAGCCAACCTTTGTAAGCCTCCGTTATTATTTGGGAGGCGACCGCCCCAGTCAAACTACCCACCAGACATTGTCCCACTTGAGGATAACTCAAGCTGGTTAGCTACCCAAATAAGAAAGAGTGGTATCTCAACAATGGCTCATATACAACTGGCGTCATATACTCAAAGCCTCCCACCTATCCTGCACATTCTTATCCAAGTAGCAGTGTCAAGCTGTAGTAAAGGTCCACGGGGTCTTTCCGTCTTGCCGCGGGTAGGAGGAATTTTCACCTCCACTACAATTTCACTGGATCCCTCTTTGAGACAGCTCCCATCTCGTTACGCCATTCATGCAGGTCGGTATTTAACCGACAAGGAATTTCGCTACCTTAGGACCGTTATAGTTACGGCCGCCGTTTACTCGGGCTTCGATCAAGAGCTTCGCTAATGCTAACCCCATCAATTAACCTTCGAGCACCGGGCAGGCGTCACACCCTATACATCCTCTTACGAGTTAGCAGAGTGCTGTGTTTTTGGTAAACAGTCGGGAGGGACTCTTTGTTGTAAGTTTCTTCGCTTTCGGAGTAAATCCTAATACGAAGCGAACCACACCTTATACCGAAGATACGGTGCTATTTTGCAGAGTTCCTTAAAGAGAGTTCTTCCACGCGCCTTAGAATACTCATCCCACCCACCTGTGTCGGTTTACGGTACGGGCAACATTAGCTAAACTTAGAAACTTTTCTTGGCTCGACGGCATCAGGGGTTCTTCTATCCATCCGAAGACTTCAAAAAGCCTTTCAGTTCTCGGTGTATTCTTATACGGATTTGCCTGTATAAGCACCTACGACCTTAGACTAGCACTTCCATCCGCTAGCCCCCTTAGCCCTAAGCGTCCTTCCATCGCACACTAATGTTGGTATTGGAATATTAACCAATTTGCCATCGTCTACCCCTTTCGGACTCGACTTAGGACCCGACTAACCCTACGATGACGAGCATCGCGTAGGAAACCTTGGGTTTACGGCGTTAATGATTCTCACATTAATTATCGCTACTCATGCCTGCATGCTCACTTCTATTCGCTCCAGCACTCCTTACCGGTATACCTTCGACGCAAATAGAACGCTCTCCTACCACTTGACAAAGTCAAGTCTACAGCTTCGGTACTTACTTTAGCCCCGTTATATTTTCCGCGCAAAATCACTAGACCAGTGAGCTATTACGCTTTCTTTAAAGGATGGCTGCTTCTAAGCCAAACCTCCTGGTTGTTTAAGTAAACTTCACATCGTTTTCCACTTAAGTAAGATTTAGGGACCTTAGCTGGTAGTCTGGGTTGTTTCCCTCTTGACGACGGATTTTATCACTCGCCGCCTGACTGCTGTGATTACATATAAGGTATTCGGAGTTTGATAGGGTTTGGTACATTGGTGTATGCCCTAGCCCATTCAGTGCTCTACCCCCTTACTATTACGACACAACGCTATACCTAAATATATTTCGGAGAGAACCAGCTATCACGAAGTTTGATTGGCCTTTCACCCCTATCCACAAGTCATCCCGGGGCTTTTCAACGCCTATGGGTTCAGTCCTCCACTAGTTCTTACACTAGCTTCAACTTGCTCATGGATAGATCACTTCGTTTCGGGTCTGCAGCATCTGACTAAGCGCCCTATTCAGACTCGCTTTCGCTACGGCTTCGCGTTTGCTTAACCTTGCCAGACACCACAACTCGCAGGCTCATTATGCAAAAGGCAGTCCATCACACTGTATTGCTACATAGTGCTCTGAATGATTGTAAGCAAATGGTTTCAGGTTCTATTTCACTCTGATCACCTCAGTTCTTTTCACCTTTCCCTCACGGTACTTGTGCACTATCGATCTGGTATTAGTATTTAGGGTTGGATCGTGGTCGACCCGGCTTCAGACAGGATTTCTCGTGTCCCGCCCTACTCAGGATACTGCTAGCTAAGGTTTGTTTTTCGTCATACGGGACTATCACCCTCTATGGCTATACTTTCCAGAATGTTCTGCTAAACTCACCTCTTGCACATTGCAGTCCTACAACCCCCAGTGCTAAGCACTGGGTTTGCCCTCTTGCGCTTTCGCTCGCCGCTACTGACGCAATCTCTATTGATTTCTTTTCCTGAGGGTACTAAGATGTTTCAATTCCCCTCGTTCGCTCCTATATAGGTAATGTATATCTCTATACATTGGGTTGCCCCATTCGGAAATCTACGGATCAAAGCTTCTTGACAGCTCCCCGTAGCTTATCGCAGTCTAGTACGTCCTTCATCGCCTTTACCAGTCAAGGCATCCACCATTCGCTCTTAGTAGCGTTACCTTTTTTACCTTTTATTATTGATTCTAAAACGCATCACTTCCTTGTTAAAGTTTTTATGATAAGACTTTCTTATCTTAAGACGGAAAGCATTCAAACACTTAATATAAATACTAAAAAATATTCTAAACTAAGTCGTGAGTTTGAAACTTATACTTTAATTTATAAACTTTAGATCTAATATTCTCTTTATTATAAAAATAAAGATAGTTAAAAGATATAAAAGTAAAACCAAAGAAAAGATAATTGAGTTTTATCCTTTAACAAGTCCTGTAAAATTGTTTTTATTAAAACTTGCTTGTGACTCTTAACAATGATAATTATAAAGAACATTTAGGTTTAAAACCTAAAGGAAGTATATAATATATAAAGTATATTCATAAATATATACTTGCTTTAGATTTTAAAGCTTGATTTCAAATCTTGTTTTATCTTTTTAAGATTGATATTTCTATGGTGGGCCTAACAAGACTTGAACTTGTGACCTCACCCTTATCAGGGGTGCACTCTAACCAGCTGAGCTATAGGCCCTTAATAATGGTGGAGAATAGCGGGATCGAACCGCTGACCTCCTGCGTGCAAAGCAGGCGCTCTCCCAGCTGAGCTAATTCCCCATAAACAATTAGCTTTATCATCAATCTTTGAAATCTAAACAAGAATCAATTGAGTTTATAATGAAGTAATAGTTGTGAGACTTATTACTTTGTACTCTAGAAAGGAGGTGATCCAACCGCAGGTTCTCCTACGGTTACCTTGTTACGACTTCACCCCAGTCGCTGATTCCACTGTGGACGGTAACTAGTTTAGTATTCCGGCTTCGAGTGAAATCAACTCCCATGGTGTGACGGGCGGTGAGTACAAGACCCGGGAACGTATTCACCGTAGCATGGCTGATCTACGATTACTAGCGATTCCGGCTTCATGCTCTCGAGTTGCAGAGAACAATCCGAACTGGGACATATTTTATAGATTTGCTCCACCTCGCGGTATTGCGTCTCATTGTATATGCCATTGTAGCACGTGTGTCGCCCTGGGCATAAGGGCCATGATGACTTGACGTCGTCCACACCTTCCTCCTCCTTACGAAGGCAGTCTATTTAGAGTGCTCGGCCGAACCGTTAGCAACTAAATACGTGGGTTGCGCTCGTTGCGGGACTTAACCCAACATCTCACGACACGAGCTGACGACAGCCGTGCAGCACCTGTCTCTAAGTTCTAGCAAGCTAGCACCCTCATATCTCTATAAGGTTCTTAGGATATCAAGCCCAGGTAAGGTTCTTCGCGTATCTTCGAATTAAACCACATGCTCCACCGCTTGTGCGGGTCCCCGTCTATTCCTTTGAGTTTTAATCTTGCGACCGTACTCCCCAGGCGGTACACTTAATGCGTTAGCTGCATTACTGAGATGACTAGCACCCCAACAACTAGTGTACATCGTTTAGGGCGTGGACTACCAGGGTATCTAATCCTGTTTGCTCCCCACGCTTTCGCGCCTTAGCGTCAGTTGAGTTCCAGCAGATCGCCTTCGCAATGGGTATTCTTGGTGATATCTACGGATTTTACCCCTACACCACCAATTCCATCTGCCTCTCCCTCACTCTAGACTATCAGTTTCCCAAGCAGTTTAATGGTTAAGCCATTAGATTTCACAAGAGACTTGATAATCCGCCTACGCGCCCTTTACGCCCAGTGATTCCGAGTAACGCTTGCACCCTCCGTATTACCGCGGCTGCTGGCACGGAGTTAGCCGGTGCTTATTCCTTAGGTACCGTCAGAATTCTTCCCTAAGAAAAGGAGTTTACGCTCCGAAAAGTGTCATCCTCCACGCGGCGTTGCTGCGTCAGGGTTTCCCCCA